>CAZLYM010000184.1:6205-8185 GCA_964563475.1 uncultured Pirellulaceae bacterium | reverse complement strand
TGGCACTCCTCACAGTTTCGATTTCCAGTGTTTCGTTTGGACAAGAAGAAGGATTCACGCCACTCTTCGACGGCAAAACACTCGATGGTTGGACGGCAGCACGCGGTCAAGGAGAAAATGACTGGGGCAACTTTTCTGTCAATGAAGCTGAACAAGCCATTCACGCTTACGCAGGAAAGGAAGCCGGTAGCGAGCAGATCACTGACTGCCTAGTCTCGAACAAGGAGTTCAGCCACTACATCTTCAAACTGGAATACAAATGGCTTGAGAACAGATTCGCTCCTCGTGGCGATTGGGACCGCGACGCTGGCCTTCTCTTTCACATCCACGGTGACCTGAAAAGAGTCTGGCCATTTTCCCTTGAAATGCAAATTGGTGAATCTCCTGGCGATAAACCCGACGGAAAAAAATCAGCAGGTCGCTTTCATACGGGAGACCTTTTTGTGCTCGGCGGACATCTTCGTACAGACACAGCAATCGGCGACAACAAACGCTACGCGAAGGATGGCAAGGTCAGGAATGGGCGAAGCGTTAGGACTCCACTAGGCACGGAAAAACCCAAGGGTGAATGGAACGAGATGGAAATCCACGTTCACGGCAGTGAAAAAGCGATCTTCATGCTCAACGGAGAAGTGGTTCTGGAAACCTCCAACTTCACCCAGAAGAACAAGGCCGGCGAAAAATCACCGCTTGAGAAAGGCCACATTGGCCTTCAAGCGGAATGGGCCGAACTTCTTTACCGCAACCTTCGCATCAAAGAGCTAACACCTGAAGAAGCAACCACGACTGAAGAGGCAACGACACCCAAAGAGTAGCACTGCCTTTTGAAGCAATTGGAATCGAAGCCAGTTAAAAACCAGAACGAAAAAAGCCGCCTCCCAAAATGGAAGGCGGCTCTTGTTTTACATGATCTGCTAAGCGATCTTAGAAGCAGAACTCTGTTCCGACGTAACCACCGTGTAGCAACAGGTCACCGTTGGTGTTTGCTCTTTGGGTCGCCAGCAGGTTGTCAAATTCGAATGGAATTTGGTCCGTTGCCAAAGCGACTCCAGCAATTCCCAAGGCACGATAGCCAACTCGGATGCGAGCTTTCTGTGAGAACTGAAAGATCAGCCCAAGGTCAATCTCGCTGAGAATAGCGACGTCGTCCTGTTCGTCGCGGAAGTCAAAGTTCTGTTGTGGGTTACCACCAAGAGGAGTAACTTGAGCGAAATTCGCTCCTGTCGGATCCGCGATTCCCTGTCTGGTATTCACATTATTGTTGAAAATACCTGTCCTCACGCCGCCCGCGAAACGTATACGCTTGGTAGCACAGATCTCTGCTCGACATCCGAGCTGCAAACCAAGCAGCGTGTTGTCTGCTTCAAGTGTATAATCAATTGGAGTCGTTCCATCGGCAGTCGAGTAGGTGAACCGCTCATCGAACTCGAAGTAACGGAAACCTCCAAGCAGTTCAAAGTTACCCTGACGCCCACGCCGAGTGCAGAAACGCCCGCCGTTGCGGAGCAGATTGAACTCGAGGCTATTGATATCGGTGTCACGACTGACTGTCTGTGACGTACCATTGGCAAAGAATTGGTCCAACGGCTGACCGTTGAAGCCCAAGCGATCGAAGCCGCGAAGGCCAACCGCAGAAACCTGTGCTCCGGTCAGTGTCGCACTGGCATTGTCGGGAAACAAACCAAAGTACCGAGCTTCCCAACCATTGCCGTTCTGCTTGCGGTTGGCAAGTGCGAATTCCACTCCCCCAATCGCGTCGTTGTCAGCATCGTTGGTAAACAACAACTGGCCAGCAGGGTTTCGTGCGATCAAACGACGGTCTTCGTAGTCACGAGCAAAGGCCAGAGCCGAAACACTAGCAACTAGATTCGAACCACCACCGCGTCTCGCTCGCCCAACAATCGCACCGACTCCACCAATCGCACTACCAGGCGAATAGATAGCTGGAGCACTGTACGCTGGAGCACTGTACGCTGGAGC
>CAZLYM010000184.1:0-6105 GCA_964563475.1 uncultured Pirellulaceae bacterium | reverse complement strand
TTGCTGCTGCACCGGAGCGTATTGCTGCTGCACCGGAGCGTTGAAGGTATCAACCTGAGCACCACTCTGATAGCCGAAGCTGCCTTGAGGCTGAGTGTAAGTCGGGGGCGCCACCACGGCTCCGCCGCCACATCCACCAGAAGGGCACCCGTAGGCCGGGGCTGGTTGAGCGTAACCGGCGCCGGGATTCACATCTCCATAGCCAGCTCGTGATAAAATTGATTGGTACGACCCAATCTCTGGTGCAGAGCGCGATCCACTTTGTGCGCTGGCGGTGCTAACCATTGTCGCTACAGCGACCATCATTAGCCACGTATGCCAAAACCGTTTCATTACAAACTCCCTTTTGAAGTAATTCTCTCGCACGCCCGCCGGCAAATTTTGACGGCCAATCATTTACTGGCGAGGCATTGGATCCTTAGCGGACGTTCACTTAATCCGCTCAAACATAGATAGTCGCACGACAGGTGCCACCGACATGATGAGCGGAACTGTTATCATGTCTGCGATTGCAATCGTCATTGCATTCGTCAGAATCTGAACATGTTTACCCCTATCGTCGAAAAAACCGGAATCACGACCGTATTACGCCGGACTTCCGAAAAGAACAGCGCAAGCCCTAGCCTCACCGCAATCGTTAAACTTTGCCAGAAATACCTTGCCTCTGGAGCAATTGAAACCTCGTGACCTCCCAATGCCCGTCGAATCGGCCCGTCAAACAGGCTCGCCGAGACAGCTAGATCATGGAATACACGGAAATTACGAGCCGTTAGACCTTCGGCTCGGCAGGACCAGCGCACCACCCACAGAAGAAGCAATCGCAAGCATCCGCTGCTAGCACTCAATCGCTCCGGCCAACTGCTGGCAGAGAAGTGCTATAACTCAACCCACCAGACGGCGGAGGTCTCTACTGCTACGCCCGATGAAGTGGTGCTGCGCTAGGCCTCTAAAGTAGTGCGGCCGTGCAATACGCAGAGTAAGGTCGCTCTGGGCAGAGTGAGCCAACGCTCAACCCGATCGCAAGCCGTCCAACTTTCCTCACACAATCGCAAGAGAGGCAAGCGGGCAGAGTCCCAAAACAACTTCCCGATTCCAACTTAACCACTTCTTCAGTCAGACGGCATGTCCAATTCAATTACGATTGGTCGCCGTCAGTCACTTCGGATACGTGAAATAGAGCTTCAAATTTCACGTCCACCTCAGCAAACACCTCTGCCGAGCGATCACCTCGATCGACGATAGCGATCAACCGATCAACCTTTAAACCGTGCTCACGAGCGTGGGCGATCGCCTTTAGCGAACTGCCACCGGTGGTGATCACGTCCTCAAGCATCAATGCCGTCTGGCCTTCCACAACTGGGCCTTCCACTTGCTGCCCCGTCCCATGCCCTTTCGCTTCTTTGCGCACGATAAAGCCTTTGATTGGCTTGCCCATCTGCCACGCACGAGTAATCACCGACGCTGTGATTGGGTCGGCACCAATGGCCATCCCGCCGACTGCGTCAGGCAATTGATCTCCAATCGTGTCAATCATCCCTTCAGCGATCAGGTTTGCGGCTTCTCCATCGAGCGTCAACTGACGACAATCAAGGTAATAAGTCGCCTTCTTGCCAGAGGCGAGCGTGAAGTCACCAAATCGGATGGCGTGCTGGTGAATCAGTTCGAGCAGTCGTTTGCGGTTGTACAATTTTTCTCCTACCGGTAAATCAAGGCACTTTTTCATGCTCGGACAGACCGCTGATCCTTTTTTCGATCCACGAATAGCGTCACAAGCCCGCGCGTCCCGCATGCGTTCAGTCCAACGATCCGCACCGTTCCGCTACAATCGGAGAGTAATATGATCTTTCAAGCTCCGATGCGTCAACCAACGTGACTTCCGAATGCAGCCATCCATGCCAGATTTGAACGACGGCCCACCTTCCCAACCCTCAAACGATGCTCCGTCTGCGATCGTGCTGGTGATCGACCGGCTTACCGCTGGAGCCATCGGGCCCTATGGGAATACCTCGATCGACACGCCCGAGTTTAATCGCTGGGCCGCGTCAGGGGTTCTGTTCGATCAGATCATCGCTAATTCCGTCGATCTGAGTCAGGTTTACAACTCGTGGTGGAAACCCAGACCGCAGGATGAACCATCACTCGAAACGAGCACATTGCTGTTCACCGACGATTCTGAGATTGCTGCCCATCCCGCCGCTGATCGTTTTGATCAGATTCAACAATTCGAGCCACCTGAGTCACCTCAATCTGACACGCCGGCCATCTCCGCCGCCGATACTCAGCTGGCGACGTTCTTTGCTCAAGCCACCGAAGCCATCGCGCAGCTTCAGCCGGGCTCACTCTTGTGGTTACACAGCAAAGGCATGAGCCAACGCTGGGACGCGCCGATGGACTATCGCAACAGTCAGTGTGGTCCCGACGATCCACCGCCGCCGGATTTCGTCAAAGCTCCGTCTCAATGGATCGACCCGGAAACCGCGGACCCTGACATGATGCTTGGCCTCGAACAAGCCTACGCCGCGCAAGTGATGCTGCTCGACCAGCTGTTAAGCATTTTCAGCCAGACGTTGAGAGAAGACGCCAAGTTCACCAACACCTGGTTGCTGTTGGCTTCTCCCCGAGGTTATCCGCTGGGACGGCACGGTGTCGTCGGCGATGCAGTCGATCCTGAATTTGCTGGAACGAAACTCCATCAAGAAAATCTACATGTGCCGCTGATCGTTTGCCCTCCGGCAAAATTGACCGAGCGTTTTGCGACCGGTCGCTGTGGTCAATTGCTACAAAGCTCGACGCTGACCAGCCTGCTCAACGCCATTTTCGCTCAATCGGCCGAAAGCCAGTTGATGCAATATCTGACACACTCGGACGAACCATCGCCCGAGACCCACATTGCGACCCGCTACGAGTCTGCGGCAGCCATCCAGACGGCGAATTGGAAATTGATCACCGACGGAAAGCGACACCGGCTGTACTCAAAACCCGATGATCGCTGGGAGGTCAACGACGTTGCTGACCGCTGCCCAATCGAGCTAGAAGAAATGCAACAACTTCTACCTGATTGAGCAACGCAACAACTAGAGCGATGCGTGAATCTCCCGACCTTGCCTCAAAGATCTATCCCGGTCATACATCGGCCGCCGATATGACCTCAAGCTCATCCTGGATTCCCTTCAGGAAATCAAGCCATTCCCGCTTAAGCCAATTCAACCAGCCAGCTTTGCTGCAACTGATCACCAATCCAAGCAGAAAACACAGTCCCGCAAATAGCAGCAGCATCCCAGATCGATCTCCCAACCAATTCCACAGCATCAGCCCCGGTAGATCGGCCAAGCCACTCGGCCAACCGAGCGAAAGAATAATCGCGACACGGCTAAACAGACGGCCCGCATTCCACTGCCAACACGTCAGCATGGTCAGTTGCAGAATCACGATATAGAGTATCGCCGCCCAACCGGGCCACCGCCCCGCGAGCGCACCCACGGTCGCAACTCCCGCCATCACACACGTCATGCCAAGGCTCGCCACCCGCAGCCTCGCTGCGAACCGGTCTCGATAGAAAATTCCGATCAACAGAATTCCGATCCAAACCAAATGAGCACTAGCCGCCCAAGCGAACTGATTACCGTAACTTTCGGCCGGCAACAAGATCCACGCGGCGATCGTCGCGAATGCAAGCGACAACACCAAGCGAGCCGATGATGCGACTCGCCACGCCCGTACAGCGTGAAACACTGACAACGCGATCACCGGAATCGCCGACACCGGCGTCGCCGAAATCTCCGGTCGATCATAGTAGACGAACACCGCGCCCAGCAGAAATAACTGCACACCAAACTCGACCTCATGATGGCCTCGGATCCATAACGTCACTCCAAACGCAACCACCATCATGAGTGCCAGCCAAAGCGGATTGCCGATCGCCAAACTGACGTCCTCTAGGAAAAAGGTCGACATCTCTCCCGCTGGCCACGGCATGGCAAGCATCAGTACCGGAATCGCAGCACACAGATACACATTTCTAATCCGAGGAAAAAAGCTGTTCGCCAGCTCGACCACTAAAACGTACGCGGCAAAAAAGATGGGCATGAAGAAATGCCACGCCAAAGGACTCTCCCAGCCGAATTCCGGGACAAACGCTAGGCTAAACATGTACAACCTCACGCACGCCGCCGCGACCAAGATGACCAGAATCGACCATGGAAACAGAGGCCATTTCCACGGCGTACCGTTGTTGCGAAATACATTGCGACCTCGCCATACGACCGGCACACACATCAACATGATCGCCGCAAACGCCCAGCCAAACAAATATACTCGCCATGACGGTGAAAGCGTGCCCAACCAATTAGGCGTCCCCGCCTTTACGAAAATCAGCGACCAAAGAAAAAACACCGCGTGCATCAAATAGACCGGCACACGAAAGCTGACCGGCAGCCTGATTCTCAATGCCCACAACAGCAGCTCCCAAACCAAGATTCCAAAAACTAGGCCGCCGCCCAATATCTTGGCTGCCGAAACTCGGTCCACCATCACTTCGGTGTCGCAACCGATGGCAACTCCCACCAACAATAACATGATGGACAACAAGATCGTGCGTGTGTCATCCCAAACGCCACCCAGCCTGACAATCGCGATCGCCGTGACTGCCATCAGTACAATCACACCACAAAGAATGGCCGCCAGTTTGTGTTCGTGAATCGAGGCCCCCGAATCGGTTGCGATTTGCAAACCGTACAACAGCAGCAATGTGCTGATCAAATAGAAAGGGTTGTGATTAACTAGAAATCGAAACGGACCTTGGTTCGCAGTCATGAAACACCTCCGCTGTCACTCGGCT
This sequence comes from uncultured Pirellulaceae bacterium, assembly GCA_964563475.1. GTDB lineage: Bacteria > Planctomycetota > Planctomycetia > Pirellulales > Pirellulaceae > Mariniblastus. Next base: position 1,268 of record CAZLYM010000184.1, on the reverse strand, counting down.
GGGCAACTGCCCGACAAGGCCGATGGTGAAAGAAAAGCGTCGCGGATTGTTTGCAAACGAAAGCGAGGCGGGAATATTGCTTCACAAAGATGTGAAACATATCTGTAGCAGCGGAATGTTAACCATCCCACGAATCAAGTCCAACGGCCAACGCGTAATGTCCGGCAAAGACGCGATATCAACACCGGACAGCTGGTTGTTCGCCTATGCCTCTCACACCCCCGTGCACCCACCACTGCACACGGGACTCTTACCCCAACCCAACGGCATCGTTAATCTCGACCTGAACCTAACCCGAAAGGGAAACGCGACAACTGCTCGTCATCCAGCATCCCAACAAGGCGAAGCAATCGAGCCCATATGAAAATAAAAAGGATACAAAGGGGTACCCAGCAAACGAAATCAACAACCTCGTTCAACCAACCGGGGAATGCAGCAACTGCCGGGATCAACGACGTAAGATGTGAAGCGATATAAATGGGCAGCAACGCGGTGAGCATCAGCGCAACCTCACGCCAGTTCCTCGGTTTGTACTGATTCCTGTTTGGCATATTCACCCACCGGAGCGCCTTACGACACCGTCCGAACGATGCCAGTCACGTTTGAATGACAGACGAGTCTAGCACCAGAGCGAGGCTCGAACAAATGGCGAAGGTGCGCCCGCAGGAACCTCAAGCAAACCCATGAACACGCCCCTATCGCGGGGAAATCGTAAATTCGAGAGCCAGCAACACGACCAGAACACCGAAAAGAGTGTAAGCCACGGCTGGATCGACCAAGGAAGGATCGGCGAGAAATTGTTTCACCGACCCAAGGCGATGCCACAAGTAGAATCCCAGCGGAATCGTCATTGCACCAAACAGAAGAAGCGTCCAAAGCGGCGATCCATGCTCAAGCATGACACCGCAATCGCCAACACGACCAAAAGAACCGATGGCAATGTACGCGCCATTGGTGATCAGACAAAAGCCAGCAAAAAACATTGCAATGTAGTGGGTGGCAGTAAAATGTCGTGGGACAAACCACCAGACGGCAGCAGGGATGAAGCATCCAAGGATCGGGCCAAGCCAAACGACGATTGAGGGCTCGGGATTCGGGGAAACATCAGTACGTGAAATCGTGAGCGGATGCAGCACGACGCGTTCGACAACCCCACCGGTAACCAGCGCTCCAACGACGTGGCCCAGTTCGTGAACAGCCATCATGGCGAACCAGCTAAGCGCCAAGAGCGAGGCGACGAATATCAGTTGGTGAAAACGTTGCATAGC
>CAZLYM010000183.1:0-8259 GCA_964563475.1 uncultured Pirellulaceae bacterium | reverse complement strand
ACTCGCACTGCTGGGATTGTTCGGTGGTCTTGGACTGATCCGTCGTCGTCGCTAAACCGACATTAAAACGACCGCATGTGACACGTCTGTATTGAAATCGGGAGCTCACTCTCTCGATTTCTTTGCGGACGTTTTTTTATGGATGAACTGCATTACTTGTCTGGCAGTTCCAACTAATTGGTCGTGAATCGCTTCTCCAAGCACGCCAGACCTTTCGCACTGTCGGCACCGTCGACTACGACGTTGACTCGTACCTCGCTGGTGCTGATCATTTCGACATTGATCCCGCACTCCGACAACGATTCGAACATGCCGATGGCGACGCCCGTGTGGCTACGCAAGCCAATTCCCGACACGGACAACTTGCCGATCGACTCCTTATGCTCGACTTTTTCGCACCCATACTCTTCGGCTAGGGCATTTGCGATTTCCAATGCCTCAGTCAGCTGTTTGCAAGCGACCGTGAATGTGATGTCCGCAATCTGGTCGCTGGCGTAACTCTGAACAATCATATCGACAAAGATTCCAGCAGCCGAGATCCGCTCAAACAAGGTTGCCGCCGCACCCGGTTTGTTAGGAACCCGCGAGAGCGTGATTCGCGACTGAGTGTCGTCCAGAGAAATGTCATCGATCATCAGGCCTTCCATGCCAATCCCGTGAAGCCGACTAACGACCTCATCCAGATCCGCAGCCTCGCGATCGGAAGCAACTTGTTCAAGCGATAGTTCCTTACTGACCAATTTTTCAAGCTCGAACTCCTTGTGAACGACTCGCAACGCTTCGAGTGCCACATCACGTTTGACCAACGCCGAAATTTTAATCTCACTGGTTGTGATGATCTGCAAGTTGATGCCGGCGTCCGCCAACGATCGGAACATTCGGTCAGCCACACCCGCTTGCTGGGCCATCCCCAACCCGACGACCGAGACTTTGGAGACCCCTTGATCGGTTGCCCCAATTTTTCCGCCCAGTTCCTCCACCACCGGAGTCACGGCCTCGATCGCATCGGCCATCTCATCACGAGGCACCGTGAAGCTGATGACCGTGGTCTTACCGTCGTCGGACACATTCTGCACGATCATGTCGACCGTGATTTTTCGATTTGCGATCGGCCCAAACAACTTCGTGATCGTCCCCGGCACGTCAGGCACATGGTGGATCGAGATCAACGCTTCGTCTTTGGTCAACGCGGCTCCGCTGACTGGCAAAGACGACGTGAGTGCTTCGTCTGCAATCAATGAACCAGGTAAATCTGTCTGGCTGTTACGAACGTGAATCGGAACGCTGAACTTTTTCCCAAACTCAATCGATCGACTGTGCATAACCCCCGCGCCCACACTGGCAAGTTCCAGCATTTCGTCATAGCACACGCTTCGAACGAGGCACGCTTCAGGAAGTTTACGCGGGTCGGTCGTGTAAATGCCGTCGACGTCGGTATAGATTTCGCACTGATCGGCGTTCAAGGCTGCTGCGAGTGCAACGGCGGTTGTGTCGCTGCCGCCACGCCCTAGGGTCGTGATGTTCAAGTCATCATCGATTCCTTGAAAGCCCGCCGCGATCACGATCTTCCCCTCGTCCAGCAACACCTTCATTCGATCGGTCGAGATCGAATGAATCCGCGCCTTGGTGTGAGAGCTATCGGTTTTGATGCCGATCTGGCCGCCCGTCAGGCTAACGGCTTCGTAGCCCATGGAGTCGATCGCCATCGCCATCAAAGCGACACTGACCTGTTCTCCGGTGGACAGCAGCATGTCCATTTCCCGCGCCGGCGGGTTATCGTTGACTTCGCCCGCCAACTCCACCAAACGATCGGTGTTTTTCCCCATTGCACTGACGACCATGACCACCTGGTGGCCTTGCTGACGGGCTCGAACGGCTTTCCGAGCGGCGGCCAGAATTTTTTCGCTATCGGCAACGCTAGTGCCACCAAATTTTTGAACAACAAGAGCCATGAATCAATCGGGACGGTTAAATTTAAAATCAACGGAGCCACAAAACCCCACCACTGTAGTCGGTTTTTTGCCTTCGTTAAAGCGTGCGGCAAGTCAAAAGTGTACGGTTTCACGGGTTCGAGTCAGCAAGGTATGACGATCATCCTGAATCCTGCGCAGTCGGCAGGTGCAATGGCAGCAACATCGCCGTCGTACCAACCTGCGGGAACAGTACTCGAATCGAGTCAGTAACGTCTTGGACGAAATCGAGCTGCCCGGTATGGTTTCTCTTATTGAAACTTCTTAGCTTCACGCATTTGGGGGCTGGCGACATCCGCCGACCCTCTCGAACAAGGCAATTATGAGCGACATCTTCAGCGACCTGCAGTGGCGCGGGCTGATTCATCAAACGACCGCCGACGATTTCCTGCCCGAATGGCTCAGCACCGGCGGACGCACCGTCTACGCAGGTTTCGACCCGACAGCCGACAGTCTGCACGTCGGCAGCCTATTGCCGCTGATGCTGCTGCGACGTTTCCAAAAGGCCGGTCATCGGCCGATCGCGATCGTTGGTGGAGCAACCGGAATGATCGGCGACCCAAGTGGAAAAAGTGCCGAGCGGAATCTGTTGTCGTCCGAGCAGTTGGAAGCCAACATCGCGGGCATTCAAGTTCAAATGCAAAAGCTGCTGGATTTTGACAGCGGTGACCAATCCGCCTTGCTGGTCAACAACAACGACTGGATGAAAGAGTTCAGCTACACCGCGTTCCTACGTGACGTTGGCAAGAACTTTCCGGTCAACGTGATGCTGGGTAAGGACTCGGTCAAGTCACGGCTGGGTAGCGATGCCGGTTTGAGCTACACCGAATTTAGCTACATGCTGCTGCAAGCTTACGACTTTGTTCACTTGAACAAACAGTACGATTGCGAGCTGCAGATCGGCGGCAGTGATCAATGGGGCAACGTGACCGCCGGGATCGACCTTGGTCGCCGCATGTTGAGCAAGCAGTTGTACGGCATGACTTGTCCGTTGCTAACCAAAGCCGACGGCACGAAGATGGGCAAAACAGAATCCGGAGCCATCTGGTTGTCGGCCGATCGCACCAGCCCTTACGCGTTTTATCAATACTGGTACAACGTGGCCGACGAAGACGCAGGCAAGTGCTTGCGGTTCCTGACCGAATTGGAGCACGCCGAAATCGAAGCGTTGGACGCTGCCCGGTCCGAGGCACCACAGAAGCGAGAGAGTCAAACGAAGCTTGCCGAAGAGTTGACTCGTTTGATTCACGGTGAAGCAGGGCTGAAGAAGGCTCAGCTGGCAAGGGACATTTTCTTTGGCGCCGAAATCAACAACTTAACCGACGCCGATCTGGCCGATGTGCTTGCCGACGTGCCTAGTTCGGAACTTCCATGGACTCGCCTTTCCGAAGGACTGCCAATGATCGATGCCTTTGTCGAGGTCGGGCTCAGCAAGAGCAAGGGTGACGCTCGTCGGACGATCCAGCAGGGCGGTGCTTACGTAAACAATATACGGCGTGAAGACGTTGCCACGACGCTGGGGCCAGACGACCTAGCCAGCGAATCGATGCTGGTACTTCGCAGCGGCAAGAAAAAATACGCTTTACTGCGTTTTGTGAAAGACTAAAAACGATGGCCAAAAAGCGAAAGAAATCCCAGCCGTTTGGCGGGGCGGCCCCCGAGAAAAAACGGTCAACTCAAAATCAAACGCCCATCAGCACCAGTGGCAAGCGTCCCGTCAATTGGTCGCTGGTTGCTCTGTTCTTGTTGATCTCAGTGGGCGGTACGTACCTAGCGATCGCGATGCGACCCAAATCGCAGGTGCCCAAGTACACCTATAAAGTGCTTCGCACCTTCGATCACGACCCCGAAGCATTCACTCAAGGCCTAGTGGTCGTTGACGGGTTTCTGTGGGAGAGCACGGGACTCAATGGCGAGTCATCGATTCGGAAAGTCGATCTAGCCACGGGGGAAGTCTTGATCAAAAAAGACCTCGACGAAAAGTACTTTGGCGAGGGCCTGACCGTACTTGGTGACAAGTTTTATCAATTGACGTGGAAATCGGGCGTCGGCTTCATCTACGACAAAGAACTGAACAAGATTGGTGATTTCAAATTCGAAGGCCAAGGCTGGGGGCTAACGACCGACGGAAAAAGCTTGATCCTAAGCGATGGGACTCCTGAGATTAAATTTCTCAACCCGGAAACGTTTGAAGTCGAACGAACGATCTGGGTGCGTAGCAAAGCCAGTCGAGTAGGGCAGTTGAATGAATTGGAGATGTTTGGTCTGGGATCAAAACTGTACGCAAACCGGTTCCAAAGGGATACGATCTATGAAATCGATCCGAAAGTCGGTGACATCACGGCCGAGATCGATCTGACTGGACTCTGGCCTCGGCGTGAACGACCCGAGGGCGGTGTAATCAACGGGATCGCGATTCACCCGGAGAGCAATAAGATGTTGGTGACTGGAAAACTCTGCCCCAAGATTTTTGAAATCCAGCTGCTTCCTGTCGAAGAACAAAGATAGAGCACGGGTGCCATGCCTCACGCTTGCGTGAGCATGCCTACTAGGCGTTTATCGTCGGCGAGTATCACCGAAGAACCCATCCCCGCCGCCCTCACTCACAAATTTTTCAACAGTGGGTCGATCGTAGAGAGTTTGAAGTCCATCTTCTGGCCTCCCGCCAGAGGCATCACGTGCCGCTTTAAGTAACCATGCTGCCGATAGAACTCGGGGACCTTATCCGCTGCCGAACCAGGTGACAGCGGTTCATCCGAATCGATCGGCTTGGAAATCGTTACCGTGTGCTGGCCCTTGATAGCGCCGGCGGTTCCGTCTGCCTGTTGCAGTGTGTAATTTCCGTCCGCGTCAGTGATTCCGTATGACATGGCTTTGATGTCGAGCAACGAGGCGTCGAGCGGCACGATCGGAATAAAGGTAACGCGAGCTCCTGCCAAGGGCACGTCATCCAACAGGACCCGCCCTCGTACCTGCACGATAGCCGACGAATTAGTCTGCTGAGAATCACATCCGAGACCCAGCATCAGACTTGCCGACAACAGTAAAACCGCAGTCGCGAAAAAGAACGTTCGCGAACGTTGAGTACCGATCAAGACGGACCTCCAGATGATTCAAGTGATGCCTTCAGGTCCTTCTTGGGCGGTAGCGGCGGCAATGCTTCTTCTAATACGCCTCGAACCGACGGCCAAAGCAAAATTGCTTCCACGGCCATCCAAAACTGAAGGCACAGGGTAATGATTCCGATCGTGACCAGCAAAACATGATCGCCTGCTGACCAGATCCAGCCAATTCGTTGCCCCTCAATATCGAGATCTGTCGAAAATAATTGCCACAGCATCGCCCAAGCGGGCATCACCATCATCAGAATCATCGGCAACACGATAAACCAGACAGGTTTGCCACGACGCCACAAGTAGAACGCCGTAACCATAAACGCCAAGCCGGCCAGCAGTTGGTTTGTCGCTCCAAACAACGGCCATAACAGCATCCCACCTTTGCCCATCTCTCCACTGCTGTTGGGGATCATGGCGATCAAGCCTCCCAGAGCGACCGCCACGAACGTGGCCGAGTACTTATTGGTCAGTGGTTTGATCCCGACCGTCGTCGCCAGTTCCTGCACGACATATCGTTGCAGTCGCGTGGCTGAATCGAGCGTCGTGGCGGCAAAGCAAGCGACCAAGACCGCCATGATTCCAATGCCCAGCGTTCTTGGTATGTGGATCGAAGCCAGAAAGTTTGCACTCCCTTCGACAAACGCTCCAACTTTGTCGCCCAAGCGGTAATCGTCCCAAGACTGATCCAAACGATAGTGGCTTCTCCATGCCGCTCGGCCTCGCAACGGATTCGAGTTCCCATCGACGACCGGTTGCCATGACGTCGCCACGACCGCCGAAGCGTCTGCCCCACCCGCCGCAGCTGTTTGTTTGTTGAACTTGCCCATCCCGATTCCGGCACAACATGCCAGAATCACGACGACCGCTAGCGCCCCTTCGAGCAACATCGATCCGTATCCAATCATCTGAGAATCGCATTCGTTGCAAATTTGTTTGCTGCTGGTACCGCTACTGACTAAGCAATGGAAGCCACTGATGGCTCCGCACGCGATGGTGATAAACAAGAACGGCCAGATGGGAGGTGCCCCGGCAGGCATTTCAGCCGCCACCGCCGGAGTCGACTCGAACAGATTCGCTTGACCGGTGAACGAGGCGACGCCTAATCCCAACACCAGTAGAATTAACGCCAAGAACAGTTGCTGACTATTGATAAAGTCTCGAGGCTGCAGCAATAGCCAGACGGGAAGAACCGAGGCGATCGCGCAGTAGGCAAGTAGGATCACCGTCCAGACTACAATTGGATTCGCCACTGGCAGATTAATAGGAAGGTAATAGGCTCCAACGTAAACCGCGCCGTAGACGACGCCTAACGACGCGAACGCCATCCAAAGCAAGGCTCCCGGATTCCGGCGACTAACAACGCCCACAAGAATCGCCAACGGCAGTGAGATCCAGACCCCCAGCACGGACTCGGGGTACTTCAGAAAGATCCCGGCAATAACCAGCCCGAAAATCGCCAGCACGATCGTCAGCGCAAAAAACAGCGTGATTAGGAACAACAGTTTGGCTCGCGGAGAAATCAATCGGCCTGCGACTTCGCCCACCGTCTGACCTCGATTCCGAAGGCTAACCACCAACGCGCCGAAGTCATGAACCGCTCCAATGAAAATACTCCCCAGCAACACCCACACCAGCGCCGGCAGCCAACCCCAGAACACCGCAATCGCAGGCCCGACGATCGGCCCGGTCCCCGCAATACTGGTAAAGTGGTGTCCAAACACGAGGCTACGTTTGGAGGGAACAAAATCGACACCGTCCTGAAGCTGCTTGCTGGGCACCTCGGCAGCCTGATCTAGGCCAAAAACAGAGCTCGCCAGCCAACGCCCGTACGTACGATACGCGACGATAAATAACAGGAAAGAAACGGCGGCAATCAGAAACGTGGACATGAACGCGGCAGCGTCCTTTGTAGCTAAACAGAATTAGAGGCAAAATCAGGGTTGATTTTGAGCATTCATCTTAGCATCCTCCGCTCGATCGCACGACCAGATTTATGGGCACTAACGAAGCTGACTCGATATTCGTATACTCGAACACGTTCTGTTTGTAATCAATGTGAATCTGGAGAGTTAACTCGTGGCAGAAAAGGTAGTCATTATCGGAAGCGGCCCAGCTGGATGGTCCGCAGCAATCTATGCGGCCCGCGCAAGCCTTTCCCCATTGGTATTCGAAGGCACAGTCAAGCCGGAGATGATTCCACTTGGGCAGCTCGCGTTCACCACTGAAGTTGAAAACTACCCCGGATTTCCGTTCGGAAACGTGCGAGCCTTCATCGAGAGTGCGGTGGCGAAGGATCGGCAGTGGAACCTTCCTCCGGCCCCGGACCACAAAAAGGATGGCGTTCTCCACTACGCCGTTCAGGGTGTCGAACTAATGGAACTGATGAAGCAGCAGGCGCTGAATTTTGATACTCGTGTGATCGGCGACGATGTTGTCGACATCGAAGTTTCCGGTGATGGCTTTCGAGTCATCTCGGCGAGTAACGAACCGGTTGAAGCTCATACCGTGATCGTGGCAACGGGAGCCCGTGCGAACTATCTGGGCCTGCCCTCCGAGGAAGAATACAAGAACAAGGGCGTCAGCGCTTGTGCGGTTTGCGATGGAGCGCTTCCAATTTACCGAGGCAAGCCGTTGGCCGTGATCGGAGCGGGTGACTCGGCTGTTGAAGAAGCCAACTACCTAGCCAACCTGAAAGGGGCTGACAAAATTCACATGATCGTTCGTCGGGATAAAATGCGAGCGTCAAAGATCATGCAGGAACGAGCCACAAGCCATCCGAATATCGAAATCGTTTGGAATACGGTTGTGGACGAAGTCGTGGGTGATGGGACGGTTGTCACGGGCTTGAAGCTCAAGAGCACCGTGGATGATTCGATCAGCGATCTGGCGGTCGGAGGCATGTTTGTGGCGATCGGCCACACACCTAACACGACTTTCCTTAACGGCAAGTTGGACATGAACGAAAAAGGTTACATCAAGTGGACCAAACCGTTCCGAACCAACACCAGCGTCGAAGGAATTTTTGCTGCAGGTGACGTGGCAGACGACTATTACCGTCAAGCAATCACGTCAGCCGGCACCGGCTGCATGGCCGCGCTGGATGTCGAGCGATACCTAGTCGACAAAGGTATTGAGTAAATACCCGGCATTCACTGATACTTGGCATTCACTGA
>CAZLYM010000182.1:1544-8345 GCA_964563475.1 uncultured Pirellulaceae bacterium | reverse complement strand
AAAAACCCAACGAAAAAGGCACCTGTGAGAACAGTAATGTCTCACAGGTGCCTTGGATGGGCGCTGAGGGACTCGAACCCCCGACCCTCTCGGTGTAAACGAGATGCTCTAGCCAACTGAGCTAAGCGCCCTGATCCGCAAATCTTACTACCAACCAACACTTCGTGTCAATCAGTTCCTCAAGTAAGATTTCAAGCAGCGGGGAACAAAATTGGCCGGTGAATTGGAAGCATTAAGCTACCAAGACGACCGAAAAATCTCACTCCGCCATCACTCTACCGCGGACGTTTATTCTTTTTCGTCGTCAGTGTCCTTAAGCTTTAGCCCGTCCAGTTCAGCCGTTTCGATCAACTGATGCCATGTCTCTTCACCGGCTTCATCCTTCTTTTTTTCCTTGATAACCTTCAGAGCTTTCTTAAAGGCGGGAAGCATCACATCCTTCTGATACGCTTTCTTTTCCGGGCCTTTTTTAGATTTCCACTCTTTCGTCAAGTTCAGCTCTTTCATTTCTTCGTAGAACGCTTTCCCAAGTTCCTCGTTACGCTCGCTTTTTGGTTTGCCCTTCAAGTGGCAAGCGTTGCAACTGACTTTGACGCCCTTGTACGATTTCTCTAACGCCTTTTTAAATACCGTGTGAGCTTCGACAGTCGTGGCAGCAAAAGCAAGGTTGAACGTGACACACGCCGCGATAATCATGGCGAAAACAGAAATACGACGACAAACACTCATGGGTCTCTCCGAAATGTCATTAAAAAGTACTCTGGCAGGCAAGCGGATATCACTTGAATCGGCAGCCAAGGGGCTTAAAGGCAACCGCTATCACCGCAATTCCGAATTCTTGCATGATCGATTTTCGCAGTTTCAACTCAAGAAACAAGTGTCACAGCCTTCGTTTGAACCCGTAGAACGGAAATTAGTTCCGCCTGAGAGCGACCGCATCGCCCCTGTCTCTCTGCCAACAAGCTACCGCTGGCGCCCAAAACGCTGCGTTTTAACGTATCGTCTCCACTTGGAGGGCTCCATCCGGACCGGAAAACAGAAACACTGTTTAGGCTGAGACAGTCCGTCAGCATGCAGACCGAGCATTAGCGCGGAACGCGAAACAGGTCCTTCTGGCTGGAGCCGGAATCTTCGCAACAATCGCCCCGATCGGTAAACTCAGCCCAGTATCGCATTGGGTCATCTTCGGCCGCTGAGCGGGCGTGGGGGTCAACGGCCCGAAACTTGGCTTGGCAGTGCAAGCAGGAAACAAACTTCGAAAAATTGGTAAGTGCTACCGAAACGCGTCTTCGACAGCCTGGACAAGTGACCACAAAAAACGATTCGTATGACCGGTCACGATCCATGACTTGAACCCACTAGCGTTTGAACTGTTTCCCGATGAACTACGATACCAAACACCCTAACTCCGTTTCAAACCCTCAGCTCGATTCAACAGGTTCAGAACCTGCCTCCTCAATCGAAACTTCCACCGCCCCCGTCGCAGCGGCTTTTTCCTCGACTAGAGTCCCCTCCACCAAAGCGATCACCTGCATCAACTCACTGATGATCTGATGGTGCGTGAATCCGAATTGAGGAGACGCAGCAACTTCGACTTTCCCAAAAAGCTTCCCTTCCGAGACGATCGGCACGTCTACATGCCACTGATGGTTCAGCTCTCCCGTGGTGCCTGCCCGACGACGATTGGCATGAAATGACTCGTGCAACCATGGAGCGTTCACATCCAACGTAATTTTATCAAGCGAATACTGGTTGGCAAACAGGCAGAGTTCACTCCAGATCGCATCCCAACTCCGTTCGCCTTGGACGTGAACGGCACTTTGCAGCAAGTCGGGGCTCTCACTGGGAGCGACTCGCAAAACTGATCGAGCCACCGCAGAAGCTCGACGAGTGACCAGTTGCAATTCTCCAACGCCGAAAATGCGAAAGAAAATCATGACGCACCCAACGATGAAAATCGAAACCAAAGCATATTCACTCTGCTTGAAAATCAACGACATCGTTCCTCCCGCTGCCGTCGCCGAACAGAACATTGCCACCCAAAGCAAACTGACGCTGGGGCTGTAGCCACGGCGAGCCAGCGAATGGTGCAGGTGTCCCCGATCCACCGCAAAAATACTCCGGCCCGTCAGACGACGCCGAATAATCGCTGCTAGGGTATCAGCAAACGGGATCGCCAACATAGCGATCGGGGCAAAAAATGCATACGCAGAACTCTGCTTGAACGTACAGCGAATCGCGAGTGCACTCAGCAGAAAACCGATCAACATACTGCCGGTGTCACCAAGATAAGCCTTGGCAGGAGGAAAGTTGTATTTCAAAAACCCCAGTAGCCCTCCTGCAATCGACGCTGCCACAACGGCGTCGAGAATCTTTCCTTGGTATACCAACATCACCGTCATCGCAACGCTCATGACGATCCCAATTGTCGAAGCGATACCATCAGCTCCATCGAGGAGGTTTACTGAATTGATCGAGGCGATGACCCATGCATAAATCACGAACACGGAAAAAATTCCGAATTCGATATCAAATCCCGCCACAGTGATGTAATCAAACTGATAGCCAAACAAAATCAACACCGTCACCGCAGCAAACTGCCCAGCGAGCTTCTGTCGTCCTCGAATTCCAAACCGATCATCAGCCAGCCCTACGAGCATCAAGACCGTAGCACCTAACAGCAAGCCGACCAATTGAAACACATCGTTTTGCCCAACATGCAACCCTCTGGTCAGTCGATTCCCAATTCGAGGATGCGTGTATGAGGCAACCGTTGAATTAATGTGCTCGAACAAGGGACGCCAAAGCGAATCCAACTGGGGAATGATCAATGCCGTACATGTCGCGGCAACGAAGAGCGCGACACCACCGACCATCGGGATCGCCGCTTTGTGAAGTTTGCGCTTGTCATCCGGATGATCGACCAGTCCGACTCGCCGCGCAGTCACCGAAAGGATCGGCACGATCGAAAGTGCGATACACAGTGACACAATGAATGCGAGAACAACTGCCGTCATAAAAGTTTGGCCAAATTCAGCTTAATATTATTGGATGCGAGAACATTAACAGACGGTCTAAGATTTTCGACTCGGAATTCCACTGCCCAGCAAATTTGTTTTTACAAAAATCATTCTGCCCAGAAAGCGCTAACGAATCGACGACTCTATCGCCAAGTAGGTCCTGCCTCAAACACCCGCTACTAGAAGCCTAGAAGCGATTCCGCCGCGGATTCTCTCGCTGCCGAATCTCCTCCCGAACTTCCTTGAATAACGCATTGTAACTCCGGTTGCTGGGATGGAGCCTCAATAAATAATTAATCTGCTCCAAGGATTCTTCCAAGCGACCGACTTTTTGAAGCAGTTTGGCCAACGAAAAACGCGTTTTTATATCGCTTGGGCGACTCACCAAAACCAGCTTCAAGAAATCAATCGACGATTCGACGTCCCCCATTGATAGCTTAATCTGGGCCTTGAGTTTAGCCCGCTCAAGATCTCCAGCTGCAGGGTTTCCAACCAATCGATCTGCTTTTTTGAGCACCATCGATCGGACCTCTGAGTCCGAATCCAGATAGTCTTTTGCATAGGTATACAACATAGCCGGATCGTCTGGGATCACCTGCTCGAACACCGTCAATTCGTCGACTTTGGCTACCGTACGGCTGGAGCGCCCGGCAAGCAGATCTAGGATACTCTTCAAGGAACGTGGCTCAAGCAGCAAACGTTTCTGCAAATGAACAGTCGCCGCGTCAACTTTGTCGGATTGCAGATAGTACTTAGCCGCTGTTGCTCGGTATTTCGCGTTGGCAGGCGCAAGTGCGATCGCTCTTTCGATGTCGGCGTCTCCAACCCCCTGTCCCTGTTCGAGTATTCCACTGATCTTGCCTACTTCAAGGTGAGCCAATGGCTGAAGCGGCCGATGCCGTCGACTGTAGTCATAATAGCCTCGCGCTGCAGGCAGATTCTCGCGAATAAAATCACTGTTGAGAAACCGTCTAGCTTGAAACGGAGAAATGTCACGCCTTATCATGTAGGCATTCTCTTGCATCCATGGCAAGCTTGTCAGTTTCCACATATTGTCTTCGATGATCTTTTTTTCCTCATCCGTCTTCAACGGGAGCGCATTTTGATAGACAGGCTCTTGCCGCATGGAATCAAAAAACTGCAACCTTGCCCGATGAACCCAAAGTCGACCAAGATGGTTCATCGCTTTGGATGACGGTGCGTTCTTTGACGCCTCCGTTAAGTCCCTGATCATTCGATCTGTTCTAGCTAGATCGTACTTTCTATCCAGCAATTCCTCATACCGAACCTCCATCGCGTTGGCTTGCCTGACATGGCGATGGAATTGCAACAAACACAAAAAACCAATCGCGAACACAAATAGTAGAACTGCCTGCACCAGTGCATTGGGAGCAGCAAACCGCAGCCACGTCGCGCGTTTCAAACGCGCAGAAAACGAATGAGCATGAAAGGCCACAAAACCCGTCAATGTTGCCAGCAAAATCGCATTGGCTGGCATATAAAGCCCAAAGTCAACGATCGAGGCCGGAATCTGAGAAGACAGCAGAAACACGCCCGTCACACCAACTGCGATCGTGGACGCTGAAACTCCTTTGGACAAACACAATGACGAATAATGATAAAGCAGCCACCACGCTAGGCAAAACAAAATCAGGCCTAGCCAACCAGCTTCCACCAATCCTTGAAAGAACTGATTTTCGGCATACTCGAACACGACGTTTTCTTTACCACTTCGATACAGCCGATGCACGCTGCCATACGAACCCAAACCGGATCCGAACCACCCCATCTGCTCCACCGCAGGCCAAGTATCCTTCCATGTTTCCAGCCGCGCTTCTCCGGAGAAAGTGACAATGTCCGTACGCTCGAGACGCCCCACCAAATCGTCGCCAATATTCAACCATGTTGTCAGAGCAAATATGAATCCGATTAGTGGCAGCAAGATAAATCCCGAGTACTTTGGTCGACGAGCGATCCCGTACATCCCCAATGTTACCATCGAACCAATAAATAGTGCCGCGACGCCACCTCGTGATAATGTGCCAACAATTCCTGTCGAAATAAGCACAATCGAGATCAATACAGCGATCTTTGTGGCAGTCAGCTCGGCAATGAAGAAGAGCAAATGAAAGCTAAATTGGCGCCAGAACGGCATCTCTTTGCTGACCATCTGCACTGGCCCTGAGGTTTTTCGTTGGGCCATCACAAGCGTGCACAGCCCAATCGCACACGCAAAACACATCAACAAGTATCCCGCACAATTATTTCGATTTACGAACGGCCCAAATGGGATGCCGCCGGCTTTGAGCTTAACCGTCCAGAAAATCGTCCCACTGGCAGAAGTCAGTTTCTGCACCAAGCCAAAAAATGCGATCAAGCTACCGTTGATTGTGCAAGCGGCCAGCAAGACAACCATCTCACGGGACGATCGAAAATATCGACATCCCAAGAGCATCGCAGAAAGACAAATGACGAGGAGACGAACTTGGCCAAAGGTGGACTCGACATCCATCGAAATCTTCACAGCCGCCTCATCCCCAGGCACAAATTGCCGGTACAGTTCCGCCTGACGGCCCACCAGCAAATCGGCAAGCCAACCGGGCAAGGCAAGCGTCTGCATAAACCCGATTATCAACCCTAGCACCAGCGGAATTGCGACATAAGGCATTACCTGATTACGATTGCGCCGGACAGCCGACTCGAACCACCAGAAACCGATTCCAATCAGCAAACAGAACATGATCAACCGCTGCGCCCAAGGCCCGTAACTGCCAAACATCCAAGGAGCCAGCAGCACGGCAAAGAGCACAGCAACACGCCCAGGCCATGAAAACCACTCTGCCAGCACAACCCCGGCAGTCGGCTTCACTTTGCTCTGATCGATCGTTGCCTGCAACGTCATGTTTTCAGGAACGTTCATTGGCAGGCAGCTCGAAGGCAGGAGGAAAATTGACAGAAAGGAAAGCCGCGGTAGCGGAAATAAAATCGGAACAACTTTCTATCAAACCATCGCATGGATAACGATTGGAATACACGATAGAAATAACGCTCGCCACCGACTAGTAGCTGACGCCAAATGTCACAAACCGATACGACATCCCTTCTTATGGGTGCCGAGTTCAACCGGTAATGCTATGCCCCGCGACTTGTCAAGTAAACCCGAACAAACGCAAGCGGGGTAATCTGCGGCACAGCGGCAAACTCTTTCCCCTAGTTTGCCGTTGGCAGTCAAGCATCCGGCTGCTGCTAGGTCATGTTGAACGGGCGCCAAACGACCGAGTATATAACATAACCACCGAACCGATCGCCAATAGGCTCCAAGGCATCCAGTCTTGCGATCGAATCACCCGCCCCGGTTTTGCAAGAACGTTGTTGGCGTTAGCTTGCTGCGTTCCGGTCTGATAGCTCGCTAAATCAACCTGAGGCACGCTGGTCGATTGCCCGCTACGAATCCCAAGACCACCGTTCTGTGTCAGGTCGCGATAGGGAGCAGCAGAAAACGTGGTGCCACCGAAACCACCGTTGGGAAAGCGAGACGATCCAAAAGAAGAACCAGCCAAACTTCGCCCGCCCCGGTTCGTGATGTTCTGGTTGCCGATCGCATTCGCGTTTCCAGACGCCACGGCGACTGAGCTACCACCGTCCTCACGAAGCAGGCGCTTGACGATCTGCAACACGCCTTTCCCTGGAGCAAGCTGTACCTGCTCGAATGCGAGGCTCTGCACCCCCAACAAAATCGTCATACTGCCAATAGCGTAAAATAGAGCTCGCCACATTGTGC
>CAZLYM010000182.1:0-1444 GCA_964563475.1 uncultured Pirellulaceae bacterium | reverse complement strand
GACTTGCGTTTTAGCATTATATAGTTAGACATTTTGCGTTCCACATCATTCAGCCAACATTTCAAAGCATGCTTGGTACTATCCATATGACAGATGAAGCTACCACGGCCCCTTCAAAGTCGACAGCTGCGAATTGCAACTCTGACAAGAGCATTTTGATCATCGATGACGACCATGAGATTGTTCAGTCGCTATCGTATGCGTTCGAGTCACGCGGCTATAAGGTAGCCCACGCCTACGACGGAAATGCTGGGCTGGCCATCGTGGAAGCAAAACGCCCAGATCTTGTGATTCTGGACATCATGATGCCCAAACGAAGTGGGTTCCTTGTACTGGAGCGAATCCGTCAGTTTTACCAAGATCCATGCCCAGTGATTATGATCACGGCCAACGAGGGTCGACGTCACCAACAGTACGCAGAAATGCTTGGAGTCAGCGAATACTTACACAAACCGTTTACGATTGACGCGTTGCTTAAACGTGTTTCTGAACTTCTCGATAGTTGAGCCCAATGCTTCTGAACCAATCCGATTTTGGGTTTTCGCCCGAGCAAATGACTCCGGGCGAAGGCTGGCACTGTAGCCATTTCTTTTATACTTTCGATCGCAAGCGGCTTTCCGAACTTTGCCGTTCAGACGCCTTTGACCTAACCGCTGCAAAAGATCAGTTCACTCAGACCCTCAACGCGAAAGCCGAAGGTCGTCCCGCGCGAATGCAAATTGGTTTGACCTCGGGCCACAAATCAGATTTCTCACTGATGATGATGGATCCCGATCCGATCCGGATTGAATCGGTTCATCAAGCGCTGATGTCCAGCCCGCTGGGCGAGGCCATCACTCCAACTTGGTCTTACGTTTCGATCTCCGAAGTTTCCGAATACGCGCTGTCTGTCGATGGGTATCGTCAGCGAATGATTGACAGCGGCGAAGAGGAAGGGAGTTCAGCGTTGGAAACCAAGGTCGGCAAGTATGCCGAACGACTGGAGAAAATGAACTTCCAGCGACTGACCCCAAACTTCCCCGACTGGCCGGTCAGTTGCTTCTACCCGATGAACAAGTGGCGTTACCCAGGAGCAAATTGGTTCCAGCTTACTTCGGAAGAACGGCACGCACTGATGTCGGAACATGCCCGTAGTGGCATCAAGTTCGCCGGCAAAGTGTCTCAGCTGATCACGGTCGGCGTTGGCCTAGACGATTGGGAGTGGGGCGTTACCTTGTGGGCGACCAATCCTATGCACTTGAAGCAAATCGTGTACGACATGCGTTTCGATGAAGCGAGTGCCAAGTACGCGGAGTTCGGACCGTTTTATACCAGCTACGTTTGCTCAGCAGAGAAGGTTTTGGCTGCGTGCGGCGTTTGATTATTTAGAGCTGGCTATTCAGAAGTTAGCGGGATGACTCGCTCACCCCCGAATCACAACCCGAAACGTGAGTGAGGGACGAAT
>CAZLYM010000181.1:0-8359 GCA_964563475.1 uncultured Pirellulaceae bacterium | reverse complement strand
AAACTAAGTACACCCGGGAGGATTCGAACCTCCAACCCTCGGTTCCGAAGACCGATGCTCTATCCAATTGAGCCACGGGTGCATGTGAGAATCTTACTTTCTCTATGACCGACATTATTAAAGGATTGTCATTGAAAATCAACGCCACCCGTGCAGGAATTTCAAGTGCAAGATTGTGGATTCAGAACGTCTAAAACACAGCCTCAGAAGCAAGTGTCGACCGGCAGGTGACGTGAACGTTAACAGGAAAACTCAACCAATTTGCTTGATTTCAGCAAAAATTTCTGGCCAAACTTGGTAGATCAGTACCGATTTTCAACTGTACTTTATGCTAAACTGTAGGGGTGAACCTACCGGACCCAAAAATATTCCCAAGGTTCGCACTCCGGTTTCGAATGTTGATATGACGATCAGGTAGTAAGCACCTTGATCGCTCGATAGTTTTTGCTTTTCCAATCTCCGTCTTGATAGACTCAAAAATAGACTAGACCACTTCAACACAACCTCAAAGCGGTGTTCTCTCCAGCTCAGGCGTCCGGCAAATGAAATCGATCACTCTCCGAATTCTCGATGGCAGCGACCGAGGCAAAATCTTCGATGACGTGCCCTTTCCGATCACCATCGGGCGCGAAGAAGGTAATTCAATTCAGTTAAATGACGATCGCATCAGCCGATTCCACTTGAAGATCCAGCAGGATCACGAGGACGTCGTCCTGACCGACCTAGGGAGTACCAACGGTTCGCGCGTCAACAACGAAGAAGTCCAACTTCGAATCCTTCGTCATGGAGACATGATTTCTGTTGGTCGCAGCACCTTGTTGTTTGGAACCCGAGAAGAAATTGGTCAACAGATGGAAAAGCTGACTCCATCAGCGGTCGAACACGAAGGGAGCAGCGAAAATCTCAGTTTGTCAGATAGCTCGCATGATCTTGCTAACTTTCGATCTCAATTGAAAGATGATCCTCAGTATCAGCTTTCACTGCTCGAGCAAAACCCTCCGGGGATCCCCGAACGTTTGTCGCTAGGACAAGCCGCTAAGCTTGCCGAGCTGGTCGAATTTTTGCATCTGCAAATTCGAAATATCGTTTCGGAAGCCGAGTTTGACCGAAACAACAATCGAGTCCAGTTAACAGCAAGCCAGTGGCAACGGATCTTAAATACTCAGGCGTGGCTGTCTGAATACTTACGCAAAATCGGACAGCCGGACGAGTGAATCCAACACAACGGCCTCGCGGACAAATCATGATTGAACATTTTGCTCTGCGAGCCACCTGCTTGGCGACCATCGCTTGGTTCAACCTTGCCTGCTCATTCACGTTGTTAGCAAGTGATCGTGTCCCAACAAGTGATCACGAATCGCCCGTAGTCGCAACTCCATTTTCGGTTACGGACATTCAAGGCCGTAAGTTGGAACTTGCAAAGGAGCCTGCCCACCAGCTGACTGTAATCTGCTTCCTAGGCACCGAATGCCCACTGGCCAAACTGTACGCCGGTCGGCTGCAAAAAATTGCCAATGGTTTTGATGGCTCAAATGTTCGCTTTATCGGGCTCAATAGCAACCGCCAGGACTCCGCCGAAGAACTGAAACAATTTGCACTCGATCAGCAGATTGAATTTCCTTGTGGAAAAGACTTTGACAACGTGATCGCGGATCAGTTTAACGTTCGCCGCACTCCGGAAGTCATCGTCGTCGATCAGTCCCGGAAGATTCGGTATCGCGGGCGAGTTGACGATCAGTACTTGCCTGGCGTCAGCCGCAATCGACCCGAACGCCACGACTTGAAGATCGCGATCAAAGAACTTCTCGCGGACAAACCCGTTTCCGTTCCTCAAACTGCTCCCGAAGGTTGCCTGCTGGGTCGAGTCACTCAGCCAGTCGCCAACGCAACGGTAACTTGGTGCAACCAAGTTTCACGCGTCCTGAAAAAGCACTGCGTTGAATGTCACCACGCGGGCGACATCGGTCCGTTCTCGTTGACCGATTACGACGAAGCCATTGGCTGGGGAGACATGATGATCGAAGTCATCGACAACCAGCGAATGCCTCCGTGGCACGCAGACCCCAAGATTGGAAAGTTCACCAACGGTCGTCACATGCCCAAAGCGGACAAACAGATTATCAAAGATTGGGTCGAACAGGGGATGCCGTTCGGTGAATCATCCAAGCTGCCCGCTCCTACCAAATTCGCGAGCGGCTGGCAGCTTGAGCGTGAACCCGATCGAGTCATCGCGATGCGAGACCGTCCGTTCATGGTCCCGGCCGATGGCACGGTCGAGTATCAATATTTTGTCATCGATCCGGGATTTGAGGAGGACGTCTGGGTTGCCAACGCCGAAGTGATTCCAGGCAATCGAAGTATCGTTCATCACAGCATCGTATTCATTCGTCCGCCTGATGGGACAGAGTTCACCGGCATCGGATGGCTGGGAGCTTATGTGCCGGGCCAGCGACTGCCGGCGACTGAACCTAATTTGGCAAGACGCATTCCCAAGGGATCGCGGTTGGTTTTCCAGCAGCATTACACGCCCAACGGAACGGCTCAATCGGACATCACAAAAGTTGGCTTGCTGTTTGCCGACCCAAAAACAATTACTCAGGAGCGGCTGACGTTTACCGCGATGAACCAAGGCTTCGAATTGAAACCGAAAAGAGCAGGGCAGGTCGTCAAAGCGTCAATTGGCAGGATTCCTTCCAACGGCCGATTGCTTGGCATCGCACCGCACATGCACTACCGAGGCAATCAATTCAACGCGTCGGCCGTATCGAAGGCTGGAACCAAGCCGCTACTGCGTGTGCCGGCCTACGACTTTAATTGGCAACACAACTATGAGCTGGCCGAACCGTTGAACCTAACGGATGTGGATCGTATCGAGACCACGTTTGTGTTTGATAACTCAGATTCGAATCCGTTCAATCCCGATTCGTCCAGCTATGTCACATGGGGCGACCAAACGTGGGAGGAGATGGCGATCGCTTTCTTTGACGTTGCTCGGCCTCGAAAAAATGCCGCGGACGAACCTGAAGCAAAGCCAAAACCGAAAAAAGAGTTCCCCGAAGTTCGGCACGAGCGCAAAATCACTCGGCAAACGGACAAATTTCTTGAACGCTTCGATGCGAACGACGACGGTTTAATCCAACGAGAAGAACTGCCCATCGCCATCCGAATCAAAGAGTTTAGTCGCTGTGACTCGAACCGAGACGGAAACGTGGATCGTGACGAACTGATGGATCAGTTCCGACTGAGAATCAAGTAGATTAGACCCAACCAAATTAAACCCAACCAGTTAACCAGATGTGGTCTTCTTCGGGCTGACTATATCTTGATCTTGAAGCCCCGCTGAAATAATGGAGTCGTTTCTCAATCGTGCCCGATCTTCTTGAACGTTCCACTGGTTGGATTGTCGACCGTCCCGCTAGGTCTAGCTTGCTGATCGCCATCGTGACTGCAATCGCGATCGCGGGATACGTCCATCCGACGTGGCTGTCCGACATGTTTCGTCAGCCCTCGGTCGAACTAGAGTCGCCTCGAGAGGAATCCAAGTCCGAACTCCCCGATGTCGAACGGTTTTCGCTGGGAGGAGACGTGATGCTGGTCGTGCAATCCGATCAGTTCTTCACTCCCGCCGGTGCAGCAGCCTTGCGGCACGTTGCCGACACGCTGGAATCGACTGATGTTGTGAAGCAAATCGTCTGGATGGATCGCGTTCCGATGCTGAACATTTTTGGACTGCCCGAACCTCTGTTCCCGCACGCGACGGCATCCGATCAGCAATACGCGGCGGCGCGTCAGAAGGCGCTTGATCACCCGTTTATTGGAGGTCAACTTTTATCCAGCGATGCAAAAACGATGCTGATGATGATCTCCATCGATGCACTATTCCTGACAGCTGATTCCGACTGCATCGAGGGCCTGAAACAAATCGCAATCGATGCCGCCGCCGATCACCCGGAAGTGGAAATGAGCTTTTCCGTCACGGGCTGGTTGCCGGCGGTCGTCACGGCCATGCAATCACACAATGAGAACCAATTTCTGTTCATGATGATCGGATACGGCGTGATCGCGATCATGGCGGTGATTTTGTTTCGCGGGATCGTTGCCGTTTTCGTTGTCGCCTTGGCGCCTGCGTTGGGAGTTTTCTGGACGCTGGGCTTCATCAACTATTTTGATTTCGGACACAATCCGTTCAACGAGGTCGTGCTTCCGGTGCTGGTCAGCTTGGTCGGGCTGACCGATGGAGTTCATTTGCTGGTGCAAATTCGCAAGCTCCGCACTGATGGCATGACTCCCCGACACGCCGCCAAGCAAGGCCTGAAAGATGTGGGGCTCGCCTGTGCTTTGACCTCGCTGACGACCGCGATTGGCTTCGGTTCGCTGGCGATGGCTCACCATGAATTTGTTCAAGAATTCGGCTGCTGTTGCGTGGTCGGAGTCATTTTGGCGTTCACTTCCGTGGTCACGACCATCCCGCTGGCATGCAGTTCGTGGCTTGGCAAATATGTCCACGTTGGAAAACGAGAAAGCTTGGTCGACCAACAGCTTGGCCGCATCGGTGGAATCGTGGATTGGGTGCTCAAGCGAAGGCATGCCGTCAGCCGAACCGCTATCATTGCCACCACGGCTCTGATCGGGGTCTCGCTGACTCTGCGGCCCGATGATCGCCGTTCAAATTCCTTGCCCACTGACAGCGAGCCCGCCAAAGCGATTGCGCTACTTGATCGTGAAATGAAGGGAACCGACCGCCTGTCGATCGTTGTCGAATGGGACGAATCGATTCCGTCGGACAGCCCAAGCGTCATGCACTTTGTCGAAAGCGTGGACCAATTGCTGGCGGACGAGCCATTGATCGGGCACCCGCTTTCCATCCGCAACCTAGTCGATGCGTTGCCGGGCGAGGGCAAGCCTGCCGATCGCATGTCGATGCTAGAACTGCTGCCGCCGCCGCTCAAACGAGCCTATTACACTCCCGAATACCAGACCGCGACCATCACGTTTCGCGTACAGGACCTTGGAATCAAAAGATACAGTGAGGTTTTCTCGCGTATCGAGAACGGGATCGATCAGCTGATCGAAAACTCGCCCGGCTTTACCGTCCAGATGAACGGAGACTCGATCTGGCGATGGAAGAATCTTTACCAGATCGTGGTTGATCTGGCAGCCAGCCTAGGAGTCGCGTCGTTGATCATTTTCGCGGTACTGGCCTTGGTTTATCGGTCGCTACGAATCGGCTTGATCTCAATCGTGCCCAATTGTTTTCCACTGGCGGTGGCGGGGACTTGGTTGGCCGTTTCCGGTCAGTCTCTCGAGGTCGTGACGGTGTGTGCGTTTACGGTTTGCCTAGGAATCGCAGTTGATGACACGATTCACTTTCTGACTCGATTTCTGGAAGAGCGAAAGCGGACCGACGATGACGAGGAAGCGATTCGAAAAGCGTTTACTGGCGTCGGCACAGCATTGATCATGACGACGATCGTGTTGGTCGCCGGTTTCTCCACGGTCCTGTTGAGTGATTCCCGTGATCATTTCATTTTCGCATCGATGGGAGCCATCACGTTGACCGCCGCGTTATTCGCCGACCTCGTTTTCCTGCCGGCACTATTGGCTCGATTTGTGAAGCGAGACTAACCGCCGCTTAACAATACAAACAACGGCGCGTGAGATAACACTCAATTAATTGCCGCACCAGTCCGTGAGCATCTGGAATTGGTCTGCAAATTCGTTGACTTCCGTGCCTTGAGGCGATTTGAAGAAACTGGCCAGAAAGGTCAACGTGCCCACTTCCTCCCGTTGGGCCGCTAGGTCGGTCAAGCGAAACAAATCCAGCACCAACGGCGCGGCGAGAATCGAATCGCAACCCTGCCACGTGAATTGAAGCGTCATCGGCGTGTTCAGGAATCCGCGAAAGTGAATATGGTCCCAGGCCGTTTTCCAGTCGCCCAGACTTTTGATGTACTCGATGCTAATGTGGCTTTGCGGTTGATAGCCCAGCATCTGACCAAGCAACTGATCCTTGCTGCGAACCTTGGTTTCCTTGTTCGCCGGGTCGTCCAACACTAGGCCGTCCATGTTGCCAAAAATATTGTGGCCTACCCAGCTCATGATTTCTAGGTTTCGTTGCTTGAACGCCGGCGCGAGAACGCTTTTCATAAACGTTTCGCCCGTCTTTCCGTCCTTGCCCGCTTGGCATACCTTCCGCTCGATCGCCAATTGCTCGATCGCCGGCATGTCACCGCCAACCGACGGCGTAAAGTTCACAAAAGGAAAGCCGTTTTCAATCGCTGCGATGGCGTACAACGAACTGGAAGTCAAAACGCAATCGGAGCTCTGCATGTTCTCCGCCAACGCGCCCCACGTTTCCGGCAACTGGCTCGGGTCAGGCGCGGGCTCGGTCGAGGCAACGTTCACGACGACGATTCGATCGAGCGAATTCGCTTCTGCAAACTGCTGCAAGTCAGCCGAAATCTGATCGACACACGCTCGCGCCGACTTGTTGACCGTCTGCTGTGAATCTTCCCAATCGGCAAGCTTCTCGATAGTCACGCCACAATTGTGCAAAACACCCGGGCGAATGTTTTTCTGAAAGGCAACCAGATCGTCTTCGCAGGCAATGATGGTTTCTCGGTCGATCACGCGACTGCCTCGCGAAAGCTCGATCGCTTCGGTCAGCAAATCCGTCTGGCGAATCTCGTGACCACCAACGACCACGGCGTCCCAATCGACCAGCGGCAGTGACTCGAACATCGGCAACGCAGTCACTAAGCCTGTCGAATCGGTCAAGCCTTTGCGTAATGCCGCTAAACCAACCGAGACCGTCGTCGCAACGCCGCCACAGGCGCCGACCATCCACAATCCAATTCGCTCTGCCATAAATAAAAAAGGGTTCAGTTTGAAGGTTTCAGAGTTCAGGCGAGAGGCGGAATGATATAGACGATGGCCTTACGAATCCTAGTTTAACTACGAGCGATCATCTTCGACAGTCTGCTCCGGTCCTCGTCGCAGAATGGGATGGATTACGCCGACAGGGCCTACCTGAATTTATCGCTCGAGTTTACGATATCACGCTCGAATTGTTGCCCTTTAAACACTAATTCAAACAATCAACCATGTTCGAAACCGCTCCACTGAACCCACCTGACGCAATCTTTGGCCTGATGGAGGAGTTCAAGAAGGACTCCAACCCAGACAAAATCAATCTGACGGTCGGAGTTTATCGAGACGAAGCCGGCACCACGCCCGTCATGAAAGCCGTTCGGCAGGCCGAGCAGATTCTGTTGGATGCCGCTGGCAGCAAGGGCTACCTGCCGATCGATGGAGCTACTGATTACAACGCAGCCGTTGGAAAACTGATCCTTGGCGAGAACTCCAACGCCCAGATCGCAACGGCTCAAACGCCCGGTGGGACCGTTTCGTTGCGACTTGCGGGCGAACTGGTCAAGCGAGTTTTCAACGTCGATACGATTTGGATGAGCAACCCAACTTGGGCCAATCATCCTCAGATTTACACAGCCGCCGGCCTGAATCTAAAAAAATACGAATACTTGGACGACGCGGGCACGGGGCTAGGCTTCGAGAAAGTCTTGTCATCACTGGCCGAAGCAAAAGCGGGCGAGGCAATTCTGTTGCACACCGTTTGTCATAACCCAACCGGAGTCGACCCGACGCCCGATCAGTGGAAAGAACTGTTGACACTGGTCGCTGACAAAAAACTGATCCCAATCTTTGACTTTGCCTATCAGGGATTCGGTGAGAGTCTTGAGGCGGATGCGTTTCCGATTCGTCATTTTATCGAAGCGGGCAACGATGCAATCGTCTGCAATTCGTTTTCCAAGAACTTTGGATTGTATGCCGAACGAGTCGGCGGGATTTCCGCGATTGCTCAGTCGTCAGACGTCGCCAACGCGATGCGAAGTCAAATCAAATCTACGATTCGCACGATGTACTCGAACCCACCTTTGCACGGCGGGGCGATCGTGCAGACTGTTTTGACCGATGCGGGTCTGCGTTCGACTTGGGAAACGGAACTGGCTGAAATCCGAAATCGAATCCTCGACCTGCGCGGCAAGTTTGTCGACAAGATGCAATCGCTCGCGCCGGATCGGGACTTTGGCTACATCAAGCAACAACGCGGGATGTTTAGTTACTCGGGTTTGCGAGCCGACCAAGTGGCTCGACTGAAAGCCAAACACTCGATTTACGCATTGGGTAGTGGCCGGATCAACATCGCCGGGATCAACAGCGGCAACATGGATCGACTTTGTGAAGCGATCGCGAGTGTTTTGTAGGTTTTTGGTGTGTGGTGTTCGGTTTTCGGTGTGAGGTTTTCGACGCCTGCGGTTGGACATTTCAGTTGCGGAGCGAC
>CAZLYM010000180.1:0-8455 GCA_964563475.1 uncultured Pirellulaceae bacterium | reverse complement strand
CTCGCGTTCACGCTTTCCAGCTTGCGGGCTCGCCATTTGAATTTAAAGAGTTGTTTACCATCCCCCGGTTTCATTGCCAACAGATGGTCACGCATCCACGCGAGAACGATCGGCTCGCCATGCATTTGGACGACGCGCAGCGAGGAGTAACTGGCTAAATCGTCACCCGACCGCCAAACTTCTTTTCCCGTCTCTCGATCAAAGGCGATCACGGCCGAGCCATTCGGCTTGACTAGGTTCAATTGTCCCGGGGGGACGTTTTTAGATTCCTCCGGGCTGCCGCCAACGCCAACCAAGAGCAGGTTCTCATAGATCAACGGGCAACCAGAGACACCGAAGAAATTTTGAATCACTCCAAACTTTTTCAGCGTATCGACCTCCCAGATCGTTTCGCCATTGCCGACGTTCAGGCAACGCAACTTTCCTGCGACTCCATACACGTAAACTTTCCCGTCATGGATCAGGGGGCTTGCCCGCGGCCCAGAGTCGTAGCCGTACTGGTCTTTGTAACTTAATGGGGTATCGATCGTCCAAGCGGTCTTGCCACTGTGCAAATCAACTTTCCGTAACCGGGCGAGGCTTTCGCCATCTTTTTCGATGGCGTCAAAGTGAAAGTAATTTCCATCAGCGACCGAACCGACCGCGTACCCTTGCCCGACCGGCAGAGTCCAATTCAATTTCAGTTTGTCTTCCGACCAATCCTTAAGGATGTCGGTCTCCGCAGAGGTTCCGTTTCGCAAAGGGCCGAGGAACTGGTTCCAATCAGCGTCTTGCCCGACCGCCTCCGAACACAAGGAAAACGAAACCGCCAGAACGAGGCAGATATAAACTTGGCTGGGTGTGTGAGTGTGATAGAGCATGCTCAATATTCTATCCGATATCCAACCAAACCAGAAAACGGCATCGACCAAGGACCCTAAATCGCGTGTGTCCTTTGTCTCCATACGCTGCCAGATCGACCTAAAAAGGTCCAGCGATAGTGCGAGGCCTACGCCAACGGCCGACCTTCATTCAACACGAACATATCGTGTACTTTCAAGATGGCGGCTACTCGAGGGTGGAACACACAGAACCTTACTCAACTCCCAGATGCCGTTTCAGGAAATTCAGTCGCTTCTTGGCCGCCCACGGTGTCTCGCCCGCTCCATGGCCTTCGCCGGCGATAAGGACGAATTCAAAATCTTTGTCGTGCTTGATCAGTTCGTGAACAACTTGAGTCGTTGTTGCTGGGTCGACGTTCTGATCAAGTTCTCCGACGGTCAGCATCAGATGGCCCTTAAGCAAGTGCGCGTTTTCCTTGTTGGAACTCTTCGCGTAGGCGTCGTCGACCGGCCATCCCATCCATTGCTCGTTCCACCAGATCTTGTCCATTCGATGGTCGTGGCAGCCACAATCTGAAACGGCCACTTTGTAAAAATCATTGTGCCACAGCATTGCTGCCATCGCATTCTGACCGCCCGCCGAACCGCCATAGATCCCAACTCGCGAGAGATCCATTTGCGAATATTTCTTCCCTGCAGCTTTCATCCAAGCAATTCGATCTGGCAAACCGGCGTCACGAAGATTCTTGAAACAAACGTCGTGAAAGGCCTTTGATCGCCAAGCCGTCCCCATCCCATCAATCTGAACAACAATCATTCCAGCGTCGGCAATCCGGTGTTGATGTCCGTACCGAGACTGAAACGATTTTGGAACGTGGTGATCGTGCGGCCCCGCGTAGATGTTCTCGACGACAGGGTATTTCTTATCAGGTTCAAAGTCACGCGGCCAATGAATGATGCCCCAGATGTCTGTTTCGCCATCGCGACCTTTCGCAACAAATCGTTCCGTCACTTGGCGGCTTCCAAAAAGCTGTTTCGCATCCCTTCGACCAAGCTCAACAACCAGCGCACCGGTCTTACCATCGCGCAGTTCTTTCACGGGAGCCAGATCGACGCGCGAGTAGGTATCGACAAAGAACTTTCCGTCGCGGAAAAACTCAACTCGATGCGTTCCGTCTCCATCGGTGAGGATTTGAAAATCGGTACCGTCAAAATTGACGCGGCACAAGTGTTTGTGATAGGGATCTTGATCGTCGTAAACACCAACCGCGTAAAACAAAATCGACTTATTCTCTCGATCGATTTCAAGAACTTGCTTCACATTCCAATCGCCTTGGGTCACGGCGTTTATCAATTCTCCAGAATCGTTTTTAAACCGATACAAATGGTTCCATCCACTACGCTCACTTGCCCAGAGAATTTCTTCACCCGGAAGCTGCTTAAAAAATGACTTGCCGGGGTTGGAGTAGTGAATAAAGGTATCGCTTTTCTCTTCAATGATCGTTCTGACTTCACCCGTTGAAGTTGAAACTTCCAGCAATCGAAGAACCTGATGGCCGCGTTGATTGTACAGCAGCCGAAAACTGTCCCCCGTTTCGGACCAGCCAAGGAATCGCGTCCAAAACGGATTGTTGAACAGCTCGTTTGAAACCGGAATTTCTTTGTGATCATTCACGGAAAACAGATGGAGCGTCTGGACGAGAAGTTCATCACCCGGCTTAGCATACTGATAGCTTCGAAGCTTCGGCTGGAGCCCGTCTTTAGGAGTCGATTCGATGTAGTGGACTCGCGGTTCCTTGACTCGTTTGGTTTGAAACGCCACTAGGAATCTCGAGTCCGGTGACCAGCGAAAGTCTCCACGACCAGATTCTTCTCTCCAATTGATCCCACTTCCTATTCGCTGAAACGTAAATGCTTCCGTCCCGCAGGCAGTCAACCGCACGTCCTTGGTTTCGGTGCCGCGATTTGCGACTAACCATAAATCATGATCACGAAGTGCTACTTTCCATTCTTTGTCAGGTGAAGTCGCGGCAGACAGCTTGCCGCCGGATCTCCGAGAGGATCGACGAAGCCTTGGTTCGCGTTTTATATTTTCGAGCAGTGCGTCATCGATGACCAAGTGATCATTGGTCTTGGTTTCGTAGCAACCCTTTAGTTTTCCGTCGACTTTGATCAACCAGACGTGCCCTTCAAATGTGCTCTGTTCCCATTTGCCGCTTGGCTGGATATCCCCGTAGGCGACTTCTTGGTTGTTTCGTGTTAACCAAAAAAGGGAAAGGGGTTTTTCAGTTTGATTTTCGATAACCAGATCTGTTCCCTCGCCGTTAAAACCTAGCCTCGCGGGAAGAAATAGCTTGGGCGACCGAGGGATCAGCTTTGGCCATTCAAAAGCTGTGAGTTCTGACGTTTTTGCATTCAGGAAAAAACAATCTTTGCCACATAGTATCAACCAATCGTTTTTTGAATCACCAAAAATGAGTTCGTTGATTGGTAAATTTTTCGGGTCGACTTCCCGATCGAGTTGCTGCGAAAGCGACTTGGCAACCTCCGCATGATCAAAGGCCGGGTACTTTTCACGAGACTCAACATCTACGACGACAAACTGTTTTTGCTGCCCCTCGTGGTTAACAAACCAGATCCGGGATCCATCATCCGACCAATGGATTGAACTCGATTGCCCCAATACCGGTATCGCCACAAATGCCAACAAGGCCATTGTCAGAAAAAAAGCACCACGGTTCAAAAAGATCATCGTTGTTTTCAATAAGACGTAAAAGAACGAGAACGGTCCAAGGATCAAAACCGTGATCTTAACGGAACCGTCTGGGCTGAGTCGTTTGTTGGGGGCTGAGCCGTTTGGGCAATAGCCCCGGTTTTTCAACATCGCAACCGTGGCTATCGCCAAAACGGCTCATTCTATCGCAAGCCTAGCACGAACGCAAAAAACGCCGATGGTTGGAATGGTCCATCTTGACGCGTCTGGGAATCAAGTCCATAAAGATGGCATGAATAGAACCACCGTCGCACAAGCTCGTCTCGTTGATTTCATCGGCCAAAACACTCGCCTGCAAGGTTGGGTGCGGACGCGCCGTGATTCCAAGGCCGGATTCAGTTTCATCGAAATCAACGATGGGTCTTGTCAGGGCAATATCCAAATCATTGCCGACAATACGCTCGAAAATTACGAATCCGAAATCAAACACCTCACCACCGGCTGCAGCATCACGGTCGAAGGTGAAGTCAAGGAATCTGGCGGACGAGGCCAAGCGACCGAAGTACAAGCGTCATCGGTGCAAGTGATTGGCTCTGCGGATCCTGAAACCTATCCGCTTCAGAAAAAACGGCACTCGTTTGAAAAGCTCCGCGAGTGGGCGCATCTTCGACCTCGCACCAACACTTTCGGTGCCGTGGCGCGCGTTCGTAACTGCGTCATCAACTCGACTCACCAATTCTTTCAAGAGCGTGGCTTCCTAAATGTTCATACGCCGATCATCACTGCCAGCGACTGCGAAGGCGCCGGCGAGATGTTCCAAGTCACGACAATGAATATGGGCCAGATCGCCAAACAGTCGATCGAAAACCTAGACTACAAGTTTGATTTTTTCGATCGTCCTTCCTACCTGACGGTTAGCGGGCAATTGGCGGCCGAGTCGTACGCATGCTCGCTGGGAAAGGTCTACACGTTTGGGCCAACTTTCCGCGCTGAAAACTCAAACACGTCGCGGCACTTGGCTGAATTCTGGATGGTCGAGCCCGAAGTGGCGTTCAACGATTTGGACGACAACATGGAACTGGCCGAGTTATTTCTCAAGCGAGTTTTTCGCGACGCACTGGAAAAATGCCCAGACGACATGCAGTTCTTCAACGACCGAATCGACGAAGACAAAGCCTTGATCGAGCGACTGGAAGGAATTGTCAAAAGCGATTTTGTGAGACTTCCCTATACGGAAGCGATCGAAATCTTGTTGGCATCAAAGCAGAAGTTCGAATTCGAGGTGAAGTGGGGAATCGATCTGCAGAGTGAACACGAACGCTTCCTGACCGAGAAACATTTCAAGAAACCGGTGATCTTGTTTGATTACCCGCGAACGATCAAACCGTTTTACATGTATTGCAACGAAGACGAAAAAACCGTCCGGGCAATGGATGTCTTGGTTCCGACCGTGGGCGAAATTATCGGCGGCAGCCAACGAGAACATCGACTGGATGTACTGGAATCTCGAATGCGTGACCAAGACCTAAATGTCGAAGACTATTGGTGGTACACGGACCTGCGTCGTTACGGCACGGTGCCTCACGCGGGATTTGGGCTGGGGCTTGAACGAGCAGTTCAGTTTGTGACCAGCATGGGTAACATTCGCGACGTGATCCCGTTCCCTCGTACACCGGGCAACGCCGAATTTTAACCGAGAAAAAACCGGAGGGTTTTGCGATAAACCGCGGCGACGCTTCAACCAACTAATGCGTTAGTCGCGCCAAAAATCGAATCGTTCACCGATAATTTACGACAACCGCTGCAACATCAAATCGCAGGCAGCAAACACATCTTCTGGTTTGATGTCCATCATCGCCAAGTTGTCGGCCTTACGGCGCTCTCGGCAGGTCCCATCCTGATGCCACTTCTGAATCGCGATATTTTGCGGGCCGTGTGCACCGGATTCTGTTGGCAACGTTGTCCCATAGAGCCCGATGCATGGCGTTCCCATGGCCGTCGCGATGTGCATCGGACCAGTGTCACAGCCAATGAAAAACGATGCATAGTCGCACAGCGCGGCGTATTCGCGAAGACTGGTCTTGGGAGCGACGATCCCGCACTCGTCATTGCAATGCACGATCCCCTGAGCCATGCCGCGTTCTTCTTCACCGGCCCACGTGACCACACATTGAATACAGTGCCGTAGCTCCAAGTAACGAACGACCGCAGCGAAAGATTTAACGTCCCATCGCTTGGATTTCCAACTAGCCCCCGGATTCACGACGACGAACGGACGATTCACCTGACGAGCCTCCAAAAACGAGAGCACTCGTTGCTGGCTGGCGGGATCGGCCGGCAAGCGATACTCGACGGCGGGATCCGATATTTCTACCGCCGACAGCATCTCTAGGGAGCGGTCAACCACATGAGGCGATTGGGTTTCGACTAGTTTATTATTTAACCAGCCTGAAAGTTCACGGCCCCAGCGCCCCTTTAAACCAACACGTTTTCGGGCACCACTCATTCGAGCCAGCATCGCACTTTTGGTAATGCCTTGTGGGTCGATCACAATATCAAAACGCGCCTTCCGCAACTGAGCAAGAACCGAGCCCCATTGGAGTGGCTTGAGCATCCAACCTTTGGGGATGATGATCAACTGGTCCAAATCAGGATGCCGCTCCAACAGTTGGTTGGTCGGTGTCTCAACGGCCCACGCAATGAAGGCTTCGGGAAATCGACGCCGCAGCGCACACAACACCGGAAGCGTCAGAACGCAATCGCCAATATGGCTCAGTCGAGTGATCAGGATTCGGGGCGAACCGTCGGGCATAGTTGTTTCAGGTCAGAGAGAGCTCAGGCAGTTTCACGTTTTGCCTCGGCCCAACAAGCTTGTTGAGACGCTCATTCTGACCGGCAATCCTCGCCTTTCAACCCGCCGCAATCCTCAGCCGTAGCGTCGCGGGTCCACCAAGCTGCTCAAACACACTTAAAATAATCCAAATCGAGCCAACGAGACGTAACGCCGCTTCACTCAAACGCAAATTGAGCCGATAATCTCCGCCTTCGTTTCATTGCCGCAGCACACTGGCTGGCTACGAAAATCGTTTTCCAGAGTCCCTTCATCCGTCGACATTTTTCAAAATACTATGCTTAAGTTCAGCGATCGTGCGAATCACTTGCCCTCGTCCCCGATCCGCAAATTGGTTCCGTATGCCAATACGGCCAAGGCGGCGGGTACACACGTGTATCATTTGAACATCGGCCAACCAGACATTCCGACTCCGCCGGAATTTTTTGAGGCCTTCCGCGAAGCCGACGTGAAAGTTCTGGCCTATAGTCCGTCCAACGGAAGTATCGGTCTGCGAAATCAGATCAGCAAGTACTACGACCGGCTTGGGCATTCACTGGACGTTGAGCAGATCCTCGTCACGACAGGAGCGTCGGAAGCGCTCTCGTTTGTAGTCGCAGCGATTTGCAATCCGGATGAAGAAATCATTTTGCCCGAGCCGTTCTACGCGAACTACCACGCGTTTGCGATCGGCAATGGTGCTCAGTTGCGAACGGTTTCGTCAAACATCGAAAACGATTTCGCGCTGCCGTCTATCGAGTCATTCAAAGAGCAGATTAACTCGAAAACCCGAGCGATCATGATCTGCAATCCGGGCAACCCAACGGGAGTCGTTTACCCGCGTGAGGCAGTGCAACAGTTAGTGCAGTTAGCGGTTGAGCGTGATCTGTATTTGATCGCGGACGAAGTCTATCGTGAGTTCGTGTACGACGGAGCGGAACACCATTCGGTCTTGGGCATTCCGGGAGCCGAATCGAACGTGATCGTGATCGATTCGATCTCGAAACGATTTTCAGCGTGTGGTGCAAGAATCGGCTGCGCCATTTCTCGTAACCAGGAGTTGCTTGGTATCGTGATGAAGATGGCTCAGGCTCGACTTTGCCCGCCCACTTTTGGACAGATTGGCGCCGAAGCGGTCTACCAACTGCCGCAATCGTTTTACGATGGTGTGATCACCGAGTATCGAGCACGTCGTGACTTGGTCAAATCGGTCATCAATGGAATTGATGGCGCGTTGTGCCCTGAGATCAACGGCGCGTTTTACGCGATGGTCAAGCTTCCGGTCGACAACACCGAGCATTTCTGTCAGTGGCTATTGGAAGAATTCTCGCACGACGGAGCCACCGTCATGATGGCTCCCGGATCTGGGTTCTATGCCTCGGCCGGTCGCGGACTGGATGAAGTGCGAATCGCGTACGTGCTAAACCAAACGGATCTTGCCGCAGCGATGGAGTGCTTGAAGCAGGGCTTGGCAGCGTACCGAAATCGCAAGTCGTAGCAGACGGTTTTGAAGCTAGGTGAAGCTGGGCGTCGCCAAAGTGCCTCGCCCCCTTCAGCTGAGCGGGTTAGGCAGTTCTTCGCCATCGGGAACAAATTGGATCGAGACCGAGTTCACACAGTGACGCGTATTCTTTTCGGTCATGTTCTCACCTTCAAACACGTGCCCCAGATGCCCGCCGCAAGCGTTGCACACGATTTCGGTGCGTCGACCATCGGCGTCGGGAACTCGTTTGACGGCTCCTTCCAATTCGTCGTCAAAACTTGGCCAGCCGCACCCCGATTTGAATTTGCTGGTTGACTCGTACAACGCAGCGTTACATTGGCGACAGATGTAGGTTCCAGTTTCATAGTGATCGTTCAACGCGCCCGACCCCGGCGCCTCGGTGCCTTTGTTGACGATGATGCGAGTTTCTTCAGGGTTAAGTTCGTTGTAGGGCATGAGCGTGCAAAGTTGACAGGGTACGGGAGAGTTGAAAGAGTACAGTTTACAGAAAGAACTGTGGGAGGGGAGTCGGTTTTTTGGTTGGTTTTCGGTTTTCGGTGTGCGGTTTTCGGTGTGAGGTGTGAAGTTTCTGGAGTCTGAATTCCGCA
>CAZLYM010000179.1:3186-8460 GCA_964563475.1 uncultured Pirellulaceae bacterium | reverse complement strand
CAGGAAAATTCCCAGCAGCATGGCGGCCCAGAATGCCATGGTGTTGGTCGCCCACGTGCGGCTCATCAAGCCTGTTTCACCGAATCCCTTCGACAGCTGGCCGATCAGAGACTTGCCGCCGTCAATGAACATGGTCCGGATCGCACGATCAAGTGCCGCAATCCCAGCACCCAAGCCTCCCAGCAACCACGGAAGTGGCTTGCGGTAGAACCAATCGGTGTCCAAGTTGGTCGATCGGATCTCGGCCGGGTACAGCTTCGTCGTCATCAAGACGACAAACGCCAACACGGCAAACATCAACAACTGCAACATCGTAATCACATGAGCCACCGTGTACGGCTTGTAAGGTTCCTCATGCCCGTGATGCATCGCCATCGGCTCGGTCGGCAACAAGCTATAGAGCAACGGATAGAAGATTCCGAGCCCAACACACAAAATTGCCGCCATCCCCATCGCAAGCAACATGTTCCATGGCGCTTCTTTGACGCGTTTCCCACTATCGTGGGCAAAGAACGCGAAGAACGGGATCTTGATCCCCGAGTGCTCCATCACGCCTGCCGAAGCAATCAGCAACACGATCCAAACCCAGAAATGGTGCTCCTGTCCGGCCGCGGTGATGATCATCGATTTACTGATAAAGCCCGACAGCAACGGGAAGCCCGAAATTGATCCGGCACCAATCAAACAAAAACCGGTCGTCCACGGCATCGATTTATGAAGCCCGCCAAGTTCGGTCGCTTTGGTTGTCCCGACTCGATGCAAAACGGCTCCCATCGACATGAACAGTAACGCTTTATAAATGATGTGGCAGAACGCATGGGCGGCCGCACCGTTGATGGCCAATGGCGTTCCGATCCCAATTCCAACCACCATGAAACCAAGCTGGTTGTTCAAGCTGTACGCTAGGACTCGACGCAGATCGTTTTCGATCACAGCGAACACGATCGGGAACAGCGTCATCGCACAGCCGATGTAAATCAGCTCCTCGACACCAGCGAAACCGCGAGCCAACGAGTAGATCGCCAGTTTGGTCGTGAAGGCACTCAGGAACACCGTGCCAGTGGCGGTCGCTTCTGGGTAGGCGTCCTGTAACCAGTTGTGCAGCAACGGAAACGCGGCCTTGATCCCGAAGGCCAGCAGAATCAGTTTGGCTCCAACGGATAGATCAAACAGGCTGGTAGCATCTCCCGCCAGATGATTGAACGCCAACGATCCCGTTTCGTTCAATTGCCACAGCGCTCCCGATAACAGCAGCACGCCAGACAACACTTGGACAATCAAGTACCTCATGCCGCTGCGGTAGGACCGATCCGTGCCCGTCGCCCACACCAGCACCACGCTAGATAGAGCCGTCAATTCCCAGAATACAAACAGCGTCACAAAGTCACCCGCACAGGCGGCAGCGATCGCACCACCCGCGTAGATCATCGCCGCGATATGTTGTTTGCTATCCCGCACATGCAGCGCGTAAATCGACGCCATCACTGCAGCCAGATGAAAAATCAACCCGAAGATAAAACTCAGTCGATCGATCCGAACCAAGTTCAATTCGTTTCCGAACAGATTAATTTGCCCCCACTCACCCTCCGGCGTGACACAAAACAATGCCAGAGACAAAGCTGACAGCACCAATGCCCCGACCGCCGAAAATCGGCGTCCCAGCATCGGCAACAACAGAGCCCCGAGCATCATGATGGTGCCGGGCGGCAAGTGTTTCAGACTATCGATCATAATAGTCCTCGTCTCGTTTGATGATCGGCCGCAACGCGATGCCTAGAAAAACAATCACGACGAACACGACAAACCCAAACCATGCCTGAAACGCAAACGTTTTCTCGATCGGGAAATGAGCGTGATCGTTCTGGTAAAACAAATCGGCCACTGCCAACCCGATACAGCCAACGATCAATGCTACGATCAGCATTCGGATGTTGCCGCGTTTCTCGAACCAGCTGGGTGTTTCATGTTTTGAGGTTGAATCATTCATGACGGATTCGTTGATCCTTCTACGATCGGGGCCATCACGTTGTAAATTTCGTTCGCAAAGAAAAACAGCAGCACGCTACCAACAGCGGTGATGCACAGCGGAACGACACACATCAGCGGAGCCTCATTGAGTTTCATCGGTTCCTGACCGGTGGGCGTCAAGAAGGCTCGGATCGGAATTGGAACGAGGTAGGCAATGTTGAGCAACGAGCTAATCATTAAGGTGGCTGTCAGGAAATACATCCCTCGATCTACGGTTCCCACCGCCAAGAACCACTTGCTCCACGATCCTCCGCCCGGCGGAAGACCAATGATACTGATCGCCGCCAACAGAAACGCACCAAACGTAAACGGCATCGCACGGCCTAAGCCACGCATGTCACTGATGTCGGTCTTATGAGCCCCCACGTAAATCGCTCCGGCACAGAAGAACAGTGTGATCTTTCCGACGGCGTGCATCGCGATGTGCATGCCGCCCCCGACCGCCGCAGCGGGCGTGGCCAACGCGGCTCCCAGCGTGATGTAGGCCAACTGGCTGACCGTCGAGTACGCCAGTCGAGCTTTCAAGTTATCCTTAGTCATCGCGACCAATGAGCCGAGCAAAATTGTGGCTCCGGCGACATAGCACAGCCACTCGCTGGATCCCGTTTCGTTCAACAAGTCGATTCCGAACACATAGATCGCCACTTTCAAAACCGAGAACACGCCCACCTTCACCACTGCTACCGCGTGCAAGAGCGCACTGACGGGCGTCGGTGCGACCATGGCTGCCGGCAGCCAACGATGCATGGGCATCAACGCCGCTTTGCCGATTCCATAGACAAACAGGCCTAAAAGAACGGCCAGCGAAATTGAGCTGATGCGACCGGCTTCGAAAGCTTCTCTTAGAATTCCACCGTCACGAAAGTCGGTCGTCCCCGTCAGGTGCCACGTCCACGCAATCGCGAACATAAAAAACGCGATCGAGGTGCTGAGCAAAATGCCTAGATAGACTCGCCCGCCCGCTTTCGCTTTGGCGTCTCCATGATGAGTCACCAACGGGTAGGTTGAAACCGTCATGATTTCGTACGCCACAAAAAGAGTAAACAGGTTCCCGGCAAACGCCGCTGCCATCGCCGCAAAAATCGCCGCCGCGAAACAGGCGAAGAAACGCGTCTGATTGGATTCGTGGTGACCACGCATGTAACCGATCGCGTAGATCGTGGTCAGCACCCACAGACCTGATGCCACCAGCGCGAATATCATTCCAAGCGGTTCAACGGTAAAGGACAATTCGAAACCGGGCAACATTTCGCCCAAGCAGAACTCTGGTCGACCGCCGTTGAAAACAAGCTTCGAAAGCGAAATATTCACGCCGAACAAAACCACGGAAACCGCAATCGAACCCGCCTCGCGCAAGTTCGGAACTTTGCCGAACAGGAACACCCAGCAAATCGCAAGCAGCGGTAACGCCATCGCAATCCAAATCGCATTGGAACCAGTCCATTCGATCATGGAGCACCTCCTGCACCCGTGTCGGTGATGGACGATCCCCAGCCAGCCGGCAACAAAGACTCGGCCGCTTCCGCCGCCATCCCAGCTGACAACTGACTCCAAGCTCCGAACACGATGATCGCCAAAACTACGGCATACATCGGAGCCAGCATCCACACGGGAGCCTCTTTTGATCCTCGAACCGCATCCGAAGGTTGATCGCTGAAATACAACGTCTCGACCACTCGCCACACGTAGACGACCGCCAGCAAACTACTAATTAACATTAAGCCGGCAACGATCGGTTGGTTCGCGTTAAACGCACCCGTGAGCAACAGGAACTTGCTGACGAATCCTGCCGTCATCGGTACGCCAATCAAACCAAATCCGCCGATCACCCATGCCAGTGACGTCCACGGCATCGTTTTCCCGGCACCGCGCCAGTCGGACAAGCGTGACGATCCCAGCCGAAGCACAAAACAGCCAACCACCATGAACAAGCCACCCTTGATCAATGCGTGATTGAACATGTGCACGATCCCGGCGGTCAACGTCTGCTGTGTCGCCATGCCAATCCCCAGCAGCATGTATCCAATTTGAGCGATACTAGAATAGGCCAACAACCGTTTTACGTCGTCTTGGAAAATGGCGGCGGTCGATGCCATGAAAATCCCAAACAGCGAGAGCCCGATAATCAGTCCGCCTAAAGGCATTTGCTCAAACGCAAATTCGGGTTTGAAAATCCCAAACACCAATCTGATGAACGCGTACACCGAGACCTTTGTCGCGGTCGCGGCAACGAACGCCGTCACCACTGATGGGGCGTATGTATAGGCGTTGGGTAGCCAGCTGTGCAGCGGGAAGACGGCCATCTTCACAAACAGTCCGACGGTCATGAAACCGAACGCCACCAGCAAGGTGCGTGGTCCGGTTTGAGTATCAAGGCGACTGGCAATGTCGCTCATGTTGAGCGTTCCAGTCATCTGATACAGCAACCCGATCCCGATCAGAAAGAATGTCGCTCCGATGGTTCCCGCAATCAGATACTGCAACGCCGCTAGGGGAGCACGTCGTGTTCGCCCGAGGCTAATCAACGCGTAAGACGATAATGAGCTGATCTCAAGGAACACAAACACGTTAAACAGGTCGCCCGTGATGCACATGCCCAGCAGGCCCGTCATGCACAGCAAGTACGACGCGTAAAACAAATAGTGCTTTGATCGAGGAATTTCAACATCGACGCTCGGCTTGCCATACAGCAGCACGATCACCGCCATCGCCGAGACCAAGATCAGCACAAAGCCGCTCAGTTCATCGACAACGTACTCGATCCCGTACGGCGGCTTCCAGTTACCGATCTCGTAGTGAATCGGGCCGAACTTGATCACCTGCTGCATTAACCCGATCGAGATCGCAAAGGTCGTTCCGCAAACAGCCAAGGACAGCAGGTACGTCAGCCAGCGACCGCCCAGCAGCACGCAAACCGGCGCCGCGAAAAGCGG
Source organism: uncultured Pirellulaceae bacterium (assembly GCA_964563475.1). GTDB lineage: Bacteria > Planctomycetota > Planctomycetia > Pirellulales > Pirellulaceae > Mariniblastus. Next base: position 3,499 of record CAZLYM010000179.1, on the reverse strand, counting down.
GATGGCGATCAGGAGAATCGGAAGTTGAGAAAAAACGTCGATCACGAGGCTCGATCTAGCTCCAAAATTTCGTCTTCTTCAATCGTGCCGTAGTCTTCGCGGATCCGAACAATCAACGCCAGAGCCAAAGCGGTCGTTGCGATGCCCACCACGATCGCGGTCAGCATCAGAACGCTGGGTAGCGGGTTGGAGTAAATCACTTTGCCGTGTCCGGTTTCTGAGTCACTATTGGAGTGCCCGTCTTTCGATGCGTCACCTGATTCATTCGAATGATCGTCGTGCCCGCCGCCAGCGTGCTCGCCCGAGTCATCGT
>CAZLYM010000179.1:0-3086 GCA_964563475.1 uncultured Pirellulaceae bacterium | reverse complement strand
CTCGCCGTCGTTCGAGTGCTCGCCGTGATCGTCTTCGTGCTGATGGTCATCGTTGTGGCCGTGCGATTCACCGTGGTCATCGTGTGCGGCGGCGGTTGCATGTTCGTGGCTGCCGTGATCGCCGTGATCATGAGCACCATGGCTAACTTCTGAATGGCCGTGACTGACCAACGCCGGAGGAACAATTGGAGCGGTACCTCCAGAGATCTTTCCCATCGAAACGTAGAGCAGAATCACGGAAATCTGAAAGATGTTCAGCCCGATCACAGTTTTGATCAAGTTGCTCCGCGCGATCACGATGTAAAACCCGGTCATCATCAAGAAGATGACAATCCAGTAGTTGTACAAACCAAGGACCTGTTCAACGCTCATGCGACACGCCTCCGACCGGCAAAGGCGTAGAAGATGATAATCATCACTGCAGTTACCGTGACGCCGACGCCCAGCTCAACTAGGAAAATTCCTAGGTGCTGATCGGTCGGTAACACGCCGGGCCACAAGTTGTGCTGTAAGACCGCGTACTCCAGAAAGTTTCCGTTGACCGGAACGTCTTGATTCGGTCGCGGCAGAAACAAAGACGCAAATCCAGTCCCTGCATAAATCAATAGCCCGAGCGCAACCAATTTTTCGATCACCCACGGTGGCGCGACCTTTTGTGCGGCCGGCAAACCGAAGACCATGGCGTACAACACAAGCGCCGACGCAATGATGACGCCGGCTTGGAATCCTCCGCCGGGTCCGAAGTCTCCGTGGAACTGCACGTACAGCCCGAACAACAGGATATACGGAATCAGCAGCTTGGTTACGACTCGAATGATTGGGAACGAGATCACTGGTGACCTCCTAAGCAACTAGTTGGGAACAAGGTCACTTGCGGCCTCGCTTCCGTTTCTTCGAGCGTGGCTTGCGTTTGGTTTGCGTTTTGGGTTGCGATTGCGACGGAGTCTTCGGCGAATCGGGAAAGTCGTCACTCTTGTTGGGACGCAGGATCAACAGCACTGCTATCCCCGCCGTGAAAATCACTGCGGTCTCGCCCAGCGTGTCGTAGCCTCGGTAGCCGGCCAACACGGACGTTACAACATTCGGCAAGCCATGCATGTCGTGCAGGGACTTTTCGACGAACCCGGGGTTCGGATACTGATGAACGGGAGCATTTGGATCACCAAAATACGGCATGTCCAGCGTTCCGTAGACCAAAGCGGCTCCGGTGACGCTAACAACCAACAGCGGCATTAATGGAGATGAAGTGGTCGGCTTTTCTTTCTTTCCGGTCAGGGCCAAGGTGCCCAGCAGCAACACGGTCGAGATCCCAGCTCCGACGGCCGCTTCGGTAAAAGCAACATCGGGCGCGTCCAGAATCAACATCCAACTGGCGCCCAGAAAGCTATAGATTCCCGTGAACATGACCGCGGCCCACAAGTCGCGAATCCTTGCCACTGCAACGGCAGTAACGGCCAGCAGTGCGAGAATTGGGACTCCGAGAATCCAAGGTTGAAATTCAATCATTTCGATGACTCCTGTACCGAGTCGCCTAATGACAATGACTCACTTTTTCGGACCGAGTCAATTTCCAGAATGGGCTCGACGCCTTGAGACAGCGCCGAACGAGCCAACGCGTGACAAGAGGACGGGCTGGTCAGGAACAAGAAGAACAAAATCATCACTAGCTTGACCACCACCAACCAATCACCGGCGGAAAAGCAAAGACCCAAAATGATCAATGCGGCTCCAAGCGTGTCCGTGATGCCTCCGCCGTGCATCCGCGAGAAAAACTCGGGCAAGCGAACAATTCCGATTCCGCCAACTAGCGCAAAGAACGAACCAATTAGCAAAAATATCCAGCTGATGACAGAAAGAGCAATCACGACGCACCTCCTTCACTGGCTCGATTGTCGGCCGCGTCTGAGTGGAACTCAAGTTCGGGCGATACCGTCGCCGATTCGCCAAAGTGCCCCACCTGAGCAAATCGAAGCAAAGTCACCATCCCGATGAAGTTCATCAGGCTGTACAGCAACGCCAGATCTAGAAAATCGGTTCGACCCGTCAGAAAGCCAACCACACAGATCAACAGAACGGTTTTCGTGCCCATCATGTTTAGTGCGAGGACTCGATCGAACACCGTTGGGCCAAGCATGGCTCGAATCAACGCCAACATCATCGTGACGAGAATGGCAATGGACGAGACTATTAGCGCTGGTGACATCATGTCGGAAGCGTGCGGCGTCATGTCGACTGTTTCTCCAACTTACACACACGAGCCGACATTTCTCCCGAGAGATCCTCTTCGGCACCCTCGAACGACAACGCATGTACCAAGATCCGATCGTCCTTTACGTTGACCGATACTGTTCCGGGCGTCAGCGTAATCGAATTGGCCAAGATCACCTTCCCGATTTCACTTTTCGGATCCGCACTGACCTCGATCAGGTTGCGTTTCAGTTTCATCTTGGGAGACAGGATGATCTTTGTCACCTCAAGGTTTGACTTGACGATCTCCCACATCAACCACGGTGCGAAATGGGTGAATGGGCGAAATCCCAATTCGGTAGGTGTTCCTTCTTCGTCGACCACTCCCATCCGTGCCGATATCCACAGCGTGAACAGCACCGAACAGCCACCTAGGATCAGAATGAACGGTTTATCGAAGTGCCCTGACCAAAGCAGCCAAGTGGCGCACAGTGTAATGGCCAACGAGATGTAGTGCGACAATTTCATGGCCGCACAATATACCTTCCATATCGATTATTCGAAACAGCGGGCGACTGATCTACTCGCGGAACTCACCAGTATTTCTAGCACCGGCTCTAACACCGGCTGAACGCCCCCTCAGCTCAGTCATTTCTGGCAGGACGAGGATCCGTGAAAAAGCAGGCCGAGGATTCGTGGAAATCCGGGGGCATCGGATATGCCGACAATCAGCTGCCGCTCCTGCTGCAATGCTGCCATGTCAACGTCTCGGTATACAACCGATACATCCCACGATGCCGAGCAAGTGCAGCGGCGAGTTTGGGTAGGCAAGCGGAGTCAATATTGTTCCCCTTTTTATTTCCGGTCGCGAGGGTTTTGTCGGCAAGAAAATGACATGA
>CAZLYM010000178.1:1458-8471 GCA_964563475.1 uncultured Pirellulaceae bacterium | reverse complement strand
ATCAATCCAGTCGGCGGCCAATAATCAACACCGAAGCTTCCTCAACATAGGGAGCCAAGTTCCAGACAGAACGTTGGTAGTGCCCACCTTTGCACAAAAGTCTGACGGTCACTTGCTGAGTTTCCTTGTGCCGGTTCGCTCTTGAAAGTGCTCGTGCGGCACGAACTTGGTCGTCAGGGTGAATCATTTCGTAGTGCGTTCGCCCTGTAATTTCTGCGGGATCCCAGCCGAACATGGTTTCCCAGGCAGCGTTCAGGTTTTGAAGTCCCAAGCGGAAGTCCACAATTCCCATCGCATCAAACGTCAACTCAAAACAACGTTTAAAGAATTCGTCTGCTTTTTTCCGTTCAGCGCGGCCGACTAGCCATACTTGAACCTGTTCAATCAATTCACTGGCTGTTTGAAAACGATCTTCTTGGTTTTTTGACAATCCTTTGTTGCAGATCCGAACCAAAGCAGTTGGACAATCAGACACAATATCACTGGCAAGCGGCGGTGCATCATGAATCACCATATCAATGACAGCATTGACATTGTCCCCAACAAACGGTGGACAGCCAGCCAGAATCTCGTACAGCAGCCCGCTGAGCATGTACGTGTCACTTCGGACATCAATCTTTCCCAATGATCCTGTCGCCTGTTCGGGAGACATGAACGCGGGTGTCCCTAAGCTTTGCCCCTCGACCGTCGTCCGCGCAGAAAGCGGAGCGTCTTCGGGTTCCGAGTCCGTTTCTGGTTCATCTGACTCCGCAAGGCTCTGGTCGCCACCGACATCGAACGATTTCGCCAAGCCCCAATCCAACAATGTCGCCTCACCAAACTCACCCACCATCACATTTTCACTCTTGATATCCCTGTGCAGGATTCCTTTCGAGTGAGCGTACGCAATCGTATTGCAAACCGAAACAAAGATATTGAGCAGCGTGATGAATTCAGAAAAATCAGCGTTCTCACACACACGTTTTCGATGATACTCGTTGATCATCCGAGTCAAAGTGCAACCCTGTACTAGGTTCATGACATAGTAGGCGTTGCCGGGCTGATTGGAATAATCAATCACGCACACGGTTCCCGGGTGAGTCAATTTTGCCGTCAACTGAACTTCCCGCTTGAATCGAGCAAGATGTTTCGGCAAATAAGACTTGTCCTCCCGAAGCTGCTTCAGTGCGACCCTTCGTTTGACAAGAATGTCGTAGGCTTGCCAGATTTCTCCCATACCGCCTCGACCGATAATCTTTTCCTTCCGAAACCGGCCCTCCTGATAATTCGAACCGAAACTCGCCGAAGCCCACCTGACTGAAGGAATTTGACTGGCAAGATCGTCACCTCCTGTCACCGTGTCAGTAACTAATCTGCCACTGAGCAAAGACTTGATGTGGCTGGCGAAATCAGAATTCGTACCGGAAACTTCATCAAGACGCGAAGCACATTGCTCGCATTCAAGCAAATGTTTCTCGCACTCGGGAATCAACTCCTTGGCAAGTTCTTCCGTTACGTAGTCCGACAGCTGCTTGTCGTTCAAGTGCAAAGATGACTCGCGTGATATAGGATCAGTACTCAAGTGAATGGTTCTCGATGACTGATATTACAAGAGATGAAATGTTGGTGGTGGCCGATTCCATACTTCCAACGGATAGAATTCGCCGGCGCAATCCGATCGCCTGTTGAACGAGAGCCCGAATGGAGTATGCCTAACAGCATACAGGATAAATCGCGTTTACGAACTATCGACAGGTCGGTTGCATGTCACCTTCTGTCTTAATAGTCCAACATCCCTTGGCCCATCTCGCGCAACGCCCGAAGTACTCGATGTTGAGCGACTCGCACAGCACCAACTGTCATTTCAAGGTCTTTCGCCACTTCATGGGATGAATGCTCAAGCAACACGATTCTACGAAAAGCCTGAAGTGACTTTGCACCGAATCGATTTTCCAGCTTGCCAAGCAAATGTTCAATCAGACAAGCGTCGTGTTGACGTTCGAACTCGATCGACAGCCTTGCGTTCGAGTCAGCCAACTGATCGGCAATCATCGAGATCTTAGTAAAATCCTGACCCGCCGCCTGCTTCTTTCGTTTCTCCCAAAGCCGGCGCAGCCGATTGACGGTTATTCGACGCAGCCAAGTTCGAAATGCTCCCACTCGTCCGTTGTGATCAAACTTCTCAATCCCACTGCAAACCGCAATCATGACATCCTGTCTTATGTCTTCAATGTCCTGCGGCGAAACCGCTTGGCGTCTGAGCCAATTCTCGATCAGGCTGCCATAGAGCGCTGTGAACTCAACCCAAGCATCATCAGATGCGGGTTCCCGCAACTGTGCTAATAAACTGGTTCTGGTTGAGGTATTCATGACTTTCGGCCTACATAATTTTCCCTTATTTCAAGTAGAATTTCAATTGAAATGTCCGTTAAAGATAGGGGTTTCCGAAAACGAGCCGATTTTTTTCGCTAAACGAAAATTTGGTGTAACAAACTCGGTTGTCTGAGGCTTTATATTAGGTCCCTCCCTCAAAAGCTATGTCTTTTCACACACCGCGGGCCTAACCCCCACTCCCCCCCCTCACCTAAGTTGTGCACCTCGCAGTATCCTTCCTTCTCTCACTATTGAGCACATCAAAATGTACGAACTAAATTCAGACAAGAACAACATCAGTGTGATCGCACTGGAATCACAGGGCGCCGATGCAGTCAGCTCTGTCATCCGTTCGCTTGGATTTTCAGAAAACCGTTTCGCGAGCGTCGATGAATTTCTAAATGCAACCGAATTGGTCTCACCTTCCTGTATTGTTGTTTATGCCGGAAATCAAGCTGCTGCAGCAAAAGATTTTCAAACGAGAATTTCTGAGCGGTGTGCTTGCTCTGCCCCAACGATTTTGATTGCAAACGTCGAACTCCGCGACGCTGTCAAGCTGATGGAGCAGGGTGCTCTAACGGTGCTTACTGCTCAGTTCAATGATGCGGAATTGGGCGAATATCTGAAAATCGCGGTTGAGAAAGATCTTGAATGCGAGGCGGTTCGAAAGCGTCTTAAGGAACTGGAATCTTACCGCAACGCGTTATCCGATCGCCAACTCAAGATTCTGAACATGGTCGAGCAAGGCCACTCGAATCGTCAGATCGCCAACTGGTTCGATCTTTCACAGCGAACGATTGAGCTTGAGCGTGCGAGATTAATGAGTGCATTCCAGTCTGCCTCACTGGCACAACTTGTTTCCAAGTGGACCGAGCTACGGGTGTTGAGTCGGAAATGGCATCGATCCGACCAGCAAAACGAGCAATCCTCTGATCAGTTGCTGAACGCATAGGAGCAAACCTAGGTTGTCTAAGACCTAGGTTCAGCCCAACGTTCTGTTCAAACCTTGAAATCACCCGTTCCTTGTTAGGATTGAGGCCCGTTTCGTCAGCCGCGCGCATGCCGGTCTGATTTCAGCGTTTGTCCCGTGTTTTGGGGCACCAATCTACCATGCAATCTCCAGTTTGATGGAGATTGCCAACTGAAACCGCGCTGTCCCCGTTGATTCGCCCGCAGGTCGAGCTATAAAGGGATTGTACTGCCGTCATTTGATTAACGGGACTAAGTGACGCAAATTCGATCGAGAGCAGATCAAATCTTGATTTGGCTGTTTGCAGTATCGCTATACGGCGGAAAACAAACGGGGCCTGACGACAGCTAGTACGGTGAAATCAAGTTTTGAATGCCGTCAAGACGTCCAAGTTCCGCTCACGCGTCAACGAAGGATTTCCAAAAAAAGATGACACCGTTGAAATTGCACTTTCTTGGCACCACTGGCTACCATCCGAACAACCGGCGACATACTGCGTGCCTAATGCTGCCTGAAATAGGTGTCATCTTCGATGCGGGGACTGGAATGTTCCGCGTGCGTGATCTGATCGCCACAAAAACGCTCGATATCTTTCTGTCGCACATCCATCTTGATCACTGTGTCGGTCTTACATTTCTGTATGACGTGCTGCGGGACAAAAATTTGGACCGAGTCACTGTACACGTTGATCCGCCCAAAATCGCCGACCTGAAGAACCACCTTTATGCCAGCGCTCTGTTCCCGGTCGAACCGAACTTCGAAATTAGAGCCATTGAACCAAACAAAACAATCCAACTGAACGATGGCTCAAAACTGAAATCGTTTCCGTTAACTCATCCGGGCGGCTGTCTTGGCTTTCGGATCGATTGGAATGATCGGAGTATGGCTTATGTCACCGACACCACCGCCTGCCCAGACGCTGAGTATCTTTCAAACCTTGACGGGATTAACACGCTGATTCACGAGTGCTACTTTCCTGATGGGTTTGAGGATCTGGCCGCCACGACTGGCCACAGTTGCTTGACACCTGTGGCGAAAGTCGCTGCCAAAGTTCAGGCAGGTTCTCTGTTTCTGGTACACATCAATCCGCTTGATGAGAGCGACAAGCCGCTGAATCTTCCCAGCATCGAGTCGATTTACCCCGGCGCGATCGTTCCGTCCGACCAGCAGGTTATCGACGTCTGAAGTTCTATTGCGCTGCTGCCTGATGGTGCGATTCTGCTTGGAGTAGGCCGATTGTCGGCAGACAATACGCGCCAAGAAGTTACTTCTCCAGCTCAGCCAGCAAGTCTACCCAACGCTGCAAGATCGCTTGCTGACCAAAATGCTTCTCGCCAGCCGCCCGCAGTTTTGAGCGTCCCTCGTTCGCTTGCTCGATTCCTCGATCGAATTCGTTCTCAATCGCGGCCTGAATTCCCTCTACCGACGTGTCGCCGCAGACAGTCCCGAGATCTTCTTCACGAACCAAGGATGCCAGTTCGGTATCTTTTTCCAGCACCGCCAAAATTCGACATCCCGCTTCAAGATAGCTCATTGTTTTGCTGGGATACGCCGTTCGAATCACACCCGGCGATAACGAAATAATTGCCAATTGAGCATCAGAAAGCAGCTTCAGAACGATCGGCAACGGCTGAAAGGGAAAAAAGTGGATGGTTTTGCCTAAACAATCACCAGCTCGTTCACGCAAACGCTCCGTCATCGCGCCGCCGCCAATGAAACAGAATTCGATCCGTTCGTTGTCAGCAAAACGCTTCGCCGCGTCCATCAGGTTGGGCAAATTCTGAAACCGGCCCATGTTTCCGGCAAATACAATACGAAACTTATCCTCAGACCGTAACAGCGCATCGGGAATCTCCACCGAGGCATCCAGCTTGTCGATGATGAAGTTGTTAATCACCGAGAAGTTTGAATCTTCCAGCCCACGATCGCACAACGTATCGACCATGCCGCCGGATAACGTGACCAGCCTCGCTGCTCGTTGACAGGTTCGATAGTCAATCTTCTTTGCCAGCTTCCCGAGCCATGGGCGCCGAATCAAACCTGTCGCTTTAGCCGTTTCCGGATAAAGATCTTGGCAGTGGTACAGATAGCGACTTCCGGTGAGCCACGTCAGCCAACGAGCCATGACCCCCATCACCGTCGGTGGAAAACTAGCGACCGTCATCAGATCGTACTTCCCCCACCGCAACAGCCAGTGTCCTGCCAGCGATCCGCAGAACAACAGGACGTTGATCGCTCTCACGAGCAGTTTTGTTTTCTGCTCTTTCAACAGCGGTGTCCGATAAATCGTGACGCCGTCGACGACCTGCTTTCCCGGTAGTTTTTCCGCTACGGAGTCGTTGTAACTGGGCTGAGTCGAAAAAACCGTCACGTCATGCCCTGCTTCGACGAAACGCCTAGCCATCAGATGCAACATCTGCGCATAAGCAGGGGTGTCCGGCCAGTAGTAACGATGAACCAGCAGGATTCTCATGATCAAATCTTTTCTTCGGTCGAGTCAATTCCCTGCCAGCGATGCGCCAGCTTGGCGGTGCCAAGAATCAGCTGAATGACTCGCTGCGAACAATTATCAACCTGATACTCGGCCGGCGGAGTCGCAATGTTTCCAGCCTCAAATTGATCCACCACGACTTCGACGCAGTCCATAATTCGATCAGGGTCGGTACTCGCGATCGTGATACTCCCTGAGTCCATCGCCTCGGGACGTTCGAGAGCATTACGAATGGTGACCGCCGGGAATTTCAGCATCGAAGATTCCTCACTAATCGTCCCGCTATCGCTGATCACACATTTGGCTGACTTCTGCAGCCGGTTGTAGTCGTGAAAGCCGAACGGCTTGAGGAACCGAATACGATCATCTTTGACCTCATAGCCAAGATTCTCCATCCGCTTGCGAGTGCGAGGATGCGTTGACACGATGACGGGACATTCATACTTTTCGGCCAATCGTTCCAACGCCGTCAGTAGATTCTTCAACGGAGTAGCGTAGTCGACGTTCTCTTCACGATGCATGCTGACCAACAAGTAGCCTTGCTCGGCAAGGCCAAGTTCGCCAAGCACCTTCGACCCATCAATCTGATCACGATAGTGATTCAACACTTCGCACATTGGCGATCCGGTCACGTAAATTCTTCGGTGAGGAATACCCTCGGACAGCAAATGCCGCCTCGCATGCTCCGTGTAGACCAGATTGAAGTCACTAATGTGATCGATGATTCGCCGGTTCGTTTCTTCAGGCACATTGAAATCGAAGCAGCGGTTCCCCGCTTCCATGTGATACAGCGGGATCTTCATTCGACGAGCCATAATTCCCGCCAGTGCGCTATTGGTATCACCAAGGATCACCACCGCGTCGGGCTGTTCGGCACGCATCACCTTTTCGCTTTCAATCAACGTACCGCCTAGGACATTCCCTAGGCTGCTGGTGTCGACACCTAAGAAATGATCCGGCTTGCGAATCCCCAAGTCGTCAAAAAAAACTTGGTTCAACTCATAGTCGTAGTTTTGACCCGTGTGAACGAGTTTATGATCGGCGTATTGATCCAGTTTATGCATGACGCAAGCCAACCGAATGATCTCAGGGCGAGTCCCCAATACGGTCATGACTTTCAAACGTTGAGACATGGTTTTTCAATCTGTTGCAAGGTTGGAATCAGCGAATTATTGTTCGAGCGATTCAAGGCCAACAAAA
>CAZLYM010000178.1:0-1358 GCA_964563475.1 uncultured Pirellulaceae bacterium | reverse complement strand
TGAACCGGCAGGAAATGAGTGTCTGAATTTTCGGGATCGAAATGCTGGGCCGCCCAGAACAGCGTCACCAACGGTTCGTCTCCCGTGTTCGTAATATTGTGAGTGTAAAGTGTCGGCATATCGATCGCCTGCGGCTTGTCTCCCGTCACTTCATATTCGTCCACATGGTCGTGAAGAACGCGACGCATGCGAATGGTCGCCTTACCCGAGATCACCGCAAATCGCTCAACTTTGTCAAAGTGAAAATGGTTTCCACGAGTGATCCCAGGGTGCGTGGTCGACAGAAACACTTGGCCCTGACCATCGCTTCGAATTGTTTCAAACAAGCTGCCGCGATCGTCCGAGTGGAACTTGAAATCGATCGGTCGCTGCTCTGCCGTCAGATAGGATCGCCACGTATTGAACAAACGCAAGTCAAATGGATCCATGAACGACGGAACAACGCCACCGCGATATCGATCGGCCAACCGAGTCATTCGTTCCACCAGATCCACCACAGAAATCGATTCGCCCTGCGGCCTCAGTTGGCCGCTGGTGCCCTTCTGAATCACGTCCCAGATAATCCTTGCCGCTTGCTGAGTATGCAGCAGATTCAGTTGGCCGTTTCCAGTCACCGATGGTTGCTCACCTTGCGCGATTTGGTGAGCAAAGGTGCTGCAGGCAGAATTGTAGAACGGCTTGCCGTGCTCGCCGTAAATATGAGGCAGCACCAGATCACAAAACTTGGCTCCCGATTCCGAAGCCCATTGACCCAGAATCTCACCAGCTTGTTTTTTTGACTTGCCATATTGGGAATCGCCATCAATGTGCGTCGACGATGAATAGACCACGTGAGGCGTCGCCGAATTCGATCGACAGGAATCAGCTAGTCGCCGAGCGATTGCCACATTGGCGGCCGCGACTTCTGCTTCGTCTCCGCGATTCATTCCCGCCAGATGGATAACGGCGTCGGCACCGTTTAAACATTCAGACAACGCTTTGTCGTCGTTAAACGTCTGCCGATTGCAGGGAATCACCTCTACGTGCTCGTGCGTCGACAGAAACACGCGCGTGTGCCAGCCAAGCAGACCATCGCTGCCGGTCACCACAACCTTCTGCGGCGCCGTTTCGGAATCGGCTATGTTGGAGTCAGAATTCTGCGTCATGGTACTTCGGCACAAGAAAGCGAACGTTGGATATCGAATAAATTCGTCAAGCTATGCTTGTGCCGGTAAACCAGCCAACTCTAATTCGTGACAAACTTCTGGCAGCGACAGAAGCAACTCTTTCACTTGGTCGATTGTCAATTGATCGGTGTTCTCAGAGTCGTAGTCGGTTGCCTGAGAAATCAAGTTTTCACCTTCGGTAAAGTACTTGTT
>CAZLYM010000177.1:1698-8507 GCA_964563475.1 uncultured Pirellulaceae bacterium | reverse complement strand
TCGGCACCGCCGATGTACAGGTCGACGGGCATCCACTGCTTTTCAAGTTCCGGATCGATGAAGACGGCGTCGTTTTTCGGATCGATGAAGCGCAGGTAGTACCAGCACGATCCAGCCCACTGAGGCATGGTGTTGGTTTCACGTTGATATTTCTTGCCGTCGATGACTGGATAGAGCCAATCGTCATCAGCCTTTTCGAGAGGTGGTTCCGGGCGGCCGTGAGGTTTGAAGTCCTCGATCTCGGGTAAGTCGACCGGCAGATCTTTGGCGTCAACGGCGCGGATCATGCCCGTCTTTTCGCCCGCTTCATCCAGTTCATGCAAGATCGGAAACGGCTCGCCCCAGAAACGCTGACGACTGAACAGCCAGTCACGTAGTTTGTAGTTGACGGCTTGGCTACCGACGCCCTGATCGGTCAATTGTGATGTGATGGTTGATTTGAGTTCCGCCGTTGGCGTCCCATCGAACTCGCCGCTGTTGACCGCTTCGCCTTCGCCGGTGAAGGTTGTTTTGAACGCCACTGGATTGGCTTGGTAGACTGCGGCGGTATGATTGGAGTGTCTGTTGTAGTTTTTCAATGACTCGAGCGTTTCCGAATCCAAAGCGCTCAGGTCCACTTCAGGAGAGGCAGTTTTGAGTTCCTTGATCGCCGCGGATAAGTCTTCGTCGGATGGTCCTTTCTCCATGAATTCGGTGATCGCCGCAGGCACAGGGTTGTTTGCGATCAACCAATTGTTGTCGGGCATGACAACGGCTTTGATCGGCAAGTCAAACGTTTTTGCAAACTCCATGTCGCGGGTGTCGTGCGCTGGGACCGCCATGATCGCTCCGGTTCCGTAGGTCGCCAGCACGTAGTCTGCAATCCAGATGGGAACTGGTTGACCATTGACCGGGTTGATGGCGTGGCTTCCCGTGAAGACACCCGTCTTTTTGGTTTTTTCGTCCTGTCGATCACGATCACTTTTGGACGCGGCCGCCGTCACGTAGGCGTCCACCGCCGCCTGTTGATCTGCGGTGGTTAGTGCTCCCACGGCAGCGTGCTCCGGAGCAATGACCATGTAGGTCGCTCCGAACAGGGTGTCCGGCCGAGTGGTATAGACTCGCAAGACGTCGTCGTCGGGCTTACGAGGGAACCCGTTTTTGGCTCGTCCTTGTTTCCACGCATCCAGCTTGTCTTCGGTGCCGATAAAGAAATCGACTTCCGCGCCCGTGCTGCGACCGATCCAATCGCGTTGCAGCTTTTTGATACCTTCAGGCCAGTTGACCGATTCTAGATCGTTCTCAAGCCGATCGGCGTACGATGTGATTCGCAACATCCACTGGCGTAACGGCATCCGCTCGACCGGATGCCCGCCAACTTCTGACTTGCCATCGATCACTTCCTCGTTGGCAAGCACGGTGCCAAGTTTCGGGCACCAGTTGACGGGCGCATACGATTGATAGGCTAGGCGAAAGTCGTCTTGGTATTCGCGGACCGCTTGGTCGCCTTCGGCTTGAACGTCGGCAGGGATCGGTAGCTCGCTGATGGGGCGTCCCTTTTGCTGATCGGCGTCGTACCAAGTGTCGAACAAAACGGTGAAGATCCATTGCGTCCAACGAACGTAATCGACATCGGTGGTCGAAATTTGCCGATCCCAATCGTAGCTGAAGCCCAGCATCTTCAACTGGCGAATAAAGTTCTCGATGTTCCGTTCGGTCGAGACTCTCGGCGGCGTGTTTGTTTTAATCGCATGTTCTTCGGCGGGTAGGCCGAACGCATCGAAGCCCATCGGGTGCAGCACCGACTTGCCCGCCATTCGAGCCTGACGCGCCACGATGTCGGTGGCTGTGTAGCCTTCGGGGTGGCCGACGTGCAAACCATCGCCGCTGGGGTAGGGAAACATGTCCAGCACGTACAGCTTTTCGCCTGTGATTTGGTCAGGCGTGCGAAAGGTTTTTTGATCGTCCCAATGGTTCTGCCAGCGGGGTTCAATCTCAGCGGGGTTGTAGCGGGGCACTCGGAGCTCCTGAAACAGCGTGCATTTGAACACAGTTACAGGAAATTCCTGCCACTCAATCCGTCAAACGCGAAAGGAAAACGATTTAGAGACTCGGACACGCTCACGGTGGGCATGTTCGCAAGCGGAGGATTTTAGCATAGCGACGAAGTGCTTCCAGTCCGACGGCCAGTCAAACCGAACGAGAACCTTATCGAACTCGCTCTAGCCGAGCGTTTGGACGCTGGTTACACTGGGGGAGCTTCCAAAGAACGGGGCGAGTTTCTGTTTCTGTCGGCTTTTTCCTTGAGATTCTATCTTTGGGGGGCCACAGCGTGACGGTTTCCCAATCAGCATCAATTTATTTTCTTTCCGCCCGTGATTCGTCGCCACACCAAACTTCGGTTAAATAACGACCAGCAGCAAAAGATGCGGGCGGCGGGGCAGTTTAATGCTCGGTTGATGGACGAGGTCCGAGCGATTGTGCGGCCCGGCATCAAAACGATTGAAATTGATCGCTTTGTCTACGAGTTCACTCAGGACCACGGCCACACGCCCGCGTGTCTTGGCTATCCGGGGGATCGGATGCCGTTCCCCAAAAGTTGTTGCATCAGTGTCAACGATGTGATCTGCCACGGGATCCCTGACCAGCAAGAATTGCAGTCGGGTGACATTGCAAACGTTGACTTGACGACGATCGTCGACGGTTGGCATGGCGACCAATCGGAAACTTTTCTTATCGGCGAAGCCAGCGACATTTCGGAAACGGCTCGTGCGGTAACGCAGTGTGCTTTTGATACGTTGTACCTTGGTATCGGTGCGACGACGCCCGGTTGCCAGGTGGCGGTCATTGGTGAAACGATCGTGGATCACACTAACAAAAAGTATGGGTTTGGCGTGGTCGACAAATACGTGGGGCACGGAATCGGAGCCAAGTTCCATCAGCGACCGAACATTCCTCATGTGCCAAGTCGGCAGTCCTACCAAGATCGCCTGTATCCGGGCATGTGTTTTACGATCGAGCCCATGATCAATGGCGGCTCGGCTCGATCGGTTTGCGACCGCCGCGACGGGTGGACGGTTCGGACTTACGACGGCCAGCCATCGGCTCAGTTTGAGCACACGATTCTAATGACCGAAGACGGTCCGGAAATTCTGACGCTGACTGAGCATGGGCCAGCGCCCGGGCATCAGTTTTAAGATGCATGCCAATCCGCAACGCCGTCGGCTGGGCTGGGTATTGCTTGGCGTTTTGGCAGCGGTTTGTTTACTGTGCGACGCCTTGGTTTGGTGGCTTGCCCAACAGCCAATGGCCATGCAACCAGCCGGGCTCTCGATTGTGCTCGATATGCGTCTGATTTGCCAGGCAGCTTGGGGCATCTTGTTCATTCAGCCGGTGGTGCTCAGTGTGTATCTTGCCTACGGAAAACAAAACAGTTTCATACGTGTTGCAGTTGTTCTGTTGGTTCTTTCGCTTGCCTATGCCGCTCAGCTGATTGGCTGGTGGTTTGTCCACGACTCGACCAACTGGAGTTTTATGCGACAGCGCGACATCAATCAAATCGCGTTGCTGATCGCAATACAGTCAGTCAGCTTTTCGATAGCGATGTGGTTGTCCCGAATCATGCGAGGTTGGCACTTGAGCGATCACGGGGACGCCGATGAAACGGAAGAACGACCTGTCTTTAGGCTTGAAACGATCACTGAATCTGCCATGCTGGTGCTGCTGTCAGCTGCTGTGATTCTCGGACCCCAGTTGTTCCTTTCGGGCGTACCGTTTGAAATCGGTCCACTGTATTTTGCGATCAACGGTTTGGTGGGGACTTTCGTTCTTGCTCCAATCGCCTTTGTCTCTCTTCGGTTTCGCCAATTTTTCGTGGTTGGATCGGTGTTGCTATTGCCCTTGGTCGTGCTCCCGGCGGTGGTATTGGGACTCCTGATCTGGCTAAGATTTCTCTCTGGGGATACAAGTCCATTCATATACTATGGCCCTGTGATTTCGACGATTTTCGGTGGCGGAATGCTTGCGGCGACCCTTGCGGCGCTCAGGTTGGCCGGGTTTCGGTTGCACAAACGGAGCTTCCCAAAGACTGAAATCGTACGAGCTCCCGTCGATCCGTTCGGTGATTGACGCTAGCAGTGCCATCGTTCGAGACCGCATACCGGCGTTCGACGGCTTTCCTTACTCGCGCGGGATGGCGGGTTCGTATTGTTGTGATTTCGAAATTCCATTAAAAATCAACGGTTATTATCAATTGCTTCAGAATCAAGGACGATTCGAATGCCCCTCAAATGGAAAACCGGAACGGGTCGATCGGCGCGAATTGTCGCCGGAATGTTGGTCGCGTTGACGTTCGTGTCGTACGCCAACGGTGATGATTTGGATGTCTCGTTTCCGTATCAAGCTATTGTGCTGAAGGATTCCGCGTCCGTTCACAGTGGCCCCGGTTCGGTTCATTACGCCACTGATAAACTGGATCAGGGAGCGACCGTTGAGGTCCATCGACACGATCCGGGTGGATGGTGTGCGGTGCGTCCGGTCAAAGGAAGCTTTAGCCTTGTTCCTTCGGCAACCATCAATGTGATCGATGATCAGGTTGGCGAAGTCATCGAAGCAGGTACCCAAGCTTGGGTCGGAACGCGACTAGGAGCCGTCGAGAAACCATTGTGGCAGGTCAAGCTGCGCGAAGGCGAGCATGTTGAGATTCTGGGTGAAGTCAGCTGGCCTCATCCCGAAGGCCACTCGACCATCTGGTACCAGATCGCTCCACCGGCTGGCGAGTTTCGTTGGATGCGGATTTCGGATTTGCAGTTGCCTCCATCGGCCGAGGGTACAACTGTTCGCGCTAATGATAAAAGCCAAGACAAAAATACAATTGCCAGCCGTTCGAATGTTCGTTCGTTGGTTGATGTTCCTCAACCGTCGAGCGGTCCTGTTCAGCAGACTCAGCCAATCGCAGCGGCGTTGGCCGTGCCGGGGATCAGTGTCGCTCAGGCGAATGTCGCTCAGACGGGGACTCAATTGGGTCAGCCGCAGGAGCCTTCGAAAATTCAACTGGTGTCGGCAGCGCAACCGAACAACATGAACCTTGGTTGGCGGCAGTCGACTCGGCCTATTCCTAACACTGAAACAGGTTTTGATCGACTTCCCGTTGTTGGGGCTCAAGCACCTGTGGCGTCTCAACCTGACCGAGTTGCTAGTCGCTTGCCGGCGACGGGAGACAATCCAGTTCCCACGCGGCCTGAATTGACGAGGACACTAATTAATAGTCGGCCGCCGGCTGATCGTTATGCATCGCTTGCTGGTTCGGCTTCGTCGAATCGGTTCAATGGTGTGGCACCGTCGACGGACTCTGTCCAGAACCTAGAGTTACGTTTGACCAACGAAATGGTCAAAGATCCGACTCGTTGGCAGATTGATTCGATACTGGACTCAGCCATGCGAGTTCGTGACTCGGCAGCTTCGGCGAACGAACAATTGCAAGCGACAAGGCTAGTCGACAAGTGCCGGAATTGCCTGCAAGTTCAAGCGGGTTTCGCACATGATCAACCGGCAGCTGGATCGGGACGAAAGTCTCCTGCGAATTCAAACGTGATTGGGAGCGGCTTGCAAGCCAATGATCAGGACGTCAGCTTTGGCACAACCTACGATGCGTTCGGTTGGTTGAACGAACTGGTGCGAAAACAGGGG
Source organism: uncultured Pirellulaceae bacterium (assembly GCA_964563475.1). Taxonomy (GTDB): domain Bacteria; phylum Planctomycetota; class Planctomycetia; order Pirellulales; family Pirellulaceae; genus Mariniblastus. Next base: position 2,840 of record CAZLYM010000177.1, on the reverse strand, counting down.
CAGCTGGAATCAGAATACGTTTTGCAGAATGGTGACGGGAAAATCACTCACCACGTGACCGCATCGCCGGGGCTCAACCTGCGTCGGTATCTGAAATCGAAGGTCGGCATCATTGGCCAACGAGGCTACAACCACGCGTTGAAGCTTGATCACGTGGTCGCCGACCGAATCATTGTGCTTGATCAAAGCCGGTAAGAGTTTCGCAGGGCCGTTGGCTTAGCTTCCCCACGACTTAACGATCCCGCCGATGAATTCCTGGATTCCTTGATTGGTTTTCAATAGCAAGGCACCACTCGGAGCCAACCCTAAGCACTCGCCGCAAACTTCCTTTTCACCGACCGCCAATGTGACTCGTTTACCACTCAACAGGCAATGAGTCGACCAACCCTCCAAAACCGGCTGCCCTGCTGACAGGTCGCGCATCATTGTTTCCAGATGCGTGAGAAACACTTCCAAGATTTTCAGGCGGTTGAACGACGAGCCCGTGTGGTCAGAAAGGGAAATGCCGGTTGTCAGAAGATCATCCGGAGCATCGCTCCACGAATTATTCACGTTTAAACCGACACCGATGACGGCGTGGACCGGCGGAGTCTTGTTTGGTTCATCCGCCGTTGTCGATGGCACTTCGATCAAGATGCCCGCCAGCTTTCGTCCGGCAAGGAAAACATCGTTGGGCCACTTCACCGCAAAATCATTCTGGCAGTCCACCGGTGAATCTTGGGTGACTTCGCGGCACGTTTGCAAAACGGCTAACCCCGTCAGCAAAGGCAATTTGATTTGTTGTTCCGGCGTCAGGCCAAATTCTCGAGTGTCAACAATCACCGAAAACGTCAAACTGCCTGCTTGCGACCACCAAGCGTTCGCCCCGCGTCCTCGCCCGGCCGTCTGCGACTCGGCGTAGATCAAGCAAGGTGTTTCGATATCGGAATCTAAGGCGAGCAGCTTAATCGCTTGCCCATTGGTGGAATCGGTTTGCTCAAAATGCCGGACGGCCCGCAAGCAAGTCGATTCCAGCAGCGATTTTAAATCGGATTCGGTAAGCGGCGGGTTCGGCAATATTCGATTCTCGATTGTAGAACATTTGTATTGTAGAACATTTGTCCCAAATGTTCGCAAACAATCGGGACGATTGTTCTACACTG
>CAZLYM010000177.1:0-1598 GCA_964563475.1 uncultured Pirellulaceae bacterium | reverse complement strand
GTTCTGCGGTGGCGCTACTCCAGTTCGACCAATAAGTCACCGGTTTCCACTTGAAGACCAGCGGCCACGTGCACCTTGCCGACGACTCCATCCTGTTCGGAGTTAATGGTCGTTTCCATTTTCATGGCCTCCAGCGTCAACAGCTTCTGGCCTTTGGCGACTTTATCACCCGCTGCGACGGCCACCATGACCACCATGCCCGGCATCGTCGAACCAACGTGTTTAGCGTTGTTTGGATCGGCGGTGACTCGAACTACGGCGTCCGAGTCAAGCGATAGATCGGTCACCGAAACATCGCGAGGCTGTCCGTTGAGTTCGAAGAAGACGGTGCGGCGACCATCGGCGTATCCTCCACTGACCGTCAAGAATTTGGCGATCAAGGTTTTTCCTTCCTCAATGTCTACGGCAAACTCTTCGTTGGCCGACTGTCCGAAAAAGAATACCGGAGTCGGAATGCCGCTGACATCGCCATACTTCTGATAGTGCTCGACAAAATCTTTGTAGACTTTCGGGTACAACAGGTAGGTGACGATTTCCCGACGAGTGGGCTCGCGTCCGAGGAACTTGGCAACTTCTTCGCCAGCGGCGGCGAAATCGGCAGCGGGAAGTGTTTCGCCGGGGCGACCGATAACCGGTTTCTGATCTTGTAAAACGCGTTTGATCAGTTCTTCAGAGAAGCCTCCGGGCGGTTGACCCATCATGCCTCCGACTAGATCGATGACCGATTGAGGAAACGCAAACTCCTTGGAGTCGTCCAGTACGGTTTCGGTGGTGAAATTATTGGCGACTAGGAACAGTGCTAGGTCTCCGACTGCTTTCGACGTCGGCGTTACTTTCACGATGTCGCCCAGCAACTGGTTGCAGTCGGCGTACGTTTTGCAGACTGCCGACCATTGATCGGCCAGCCCCAACGCTTGTGCTTGAGCAAACAGGTTGGTGTACTGACCGCCTGGCATTTCGTGGTTGTATAAATCGGCGGTCGATGGCAAAACGGTTGTTTCGAACGGTGCGTAAAACTCGCGAGTGCACCGCCAGTACTCGGCCAGCCCGTCGAGCGATTGCTGGTCGAGTTCCGTCTTGCGATCGGTGTGCTCAAGGGAAGCTAGAATCGTGTTCAGGTTCGGCTGAGAAGTATTGCCCGACATTGGAGCCATCGCCATGTCGGCAATATCGAGCCCAACTTTGGCTCCATTGAGAATCGACGCCGATTGAATGCCGGCGGTATCGTGCGTATGGAAATGAATCGGGATACCGATTTCTTGATTTAACGTTTTGATCAACAGCGATGCGGCGTCCGGTTTGCACAGCCCGGCCATGTCCTTGATCGCCAGAATATGAGCCCCCATCGATTCCAGTTCTTTTGCCAGCTCGACGTAGTACTTCAGGTCGTACTTCGTTCGATTCGGGTTCAGTAGATCGCCCGTGTAGCAGATCGACGCTTCGCAGATGGCTCCGGTTTCCAACACCGCGTCCATCGCGACTTTCATGTTGGGAATCCAGTTCAGTGCATCGAACACGCGAAACACATCCAAACCCGCGTCGGCGGTCTCTTTGACAAACGCTCGCACGACGTTGTCGGGGTAGTTCGTGTAGCCGAC
>CAZLYM010000176.1:0-8597 GCA_964563475.1 uncultured Pirellulaceae bacterium | reverse complement strand
TTGGTGCCACTTCCATCGTCCGCGGGACTACCAAACGGATCTTTGGCTCCGCTGCCATCGTCTTTGGAGCCGCTGCCGTCTTTGGTATCGCTGCCGGCAAACGGATTGTCACCACCACCTCCCCCAAAGGGATTGTCGCTTCCAGCATCTGCAGCGAAAGGATTGTCATTTGCGGATCCTGAACCCTGTTTCGAATCAGATCCTTGCTTCGAACCAGATCCTTCCATGATCTTGCCGGCGATTTCATCACCGTGGAAAAACGGTCGCTCACTCGTAACTTCTCGAAGGCATTGAACGGCCCCCGACTTGCTGGCAATGTATAGCCGATCGCTTTTATAGTTGTTCAATACGAGATCAATCTGCCCAACTGGAGTGCTGCTGACGATCGATTTTGAGTCACGGTTGACCACAGCCAACGTCCCTCGCGAGTCCAAAAGGTAGAGATTCTTCTCGCTGGCCCCTAAATATCGACTAATCTTCTCCATCGGATTTTCCCATCCCGGTGCCGGTTCGCCTGTATCAGCAACAACCTTGAAGAGTTTGTCGTCATCCGAAATCGCGTATACAAACTCGCCCAACGAAACAGGTGATTGGGAGATACCGACTCCTAGAGAAATTTCCCAACGAACGGAACCGCGAACCTCGTTAATCGCGTACAAGAATCCGTCCAATGATCCCACGTACAAATTCTTGCCATCAGTGGTTGCTTCTGAAACAATCGCATCGTCCGAACGGAGCCGATAGCTGATCGATCGACCGTTGTTGTTTCTCATCATCACATTCAGCTCGCCACGCGTCGTCGGCCACGAAACGCTGGCCGCGGTGACCAAAGGCTGTGCCGTCCCTTCTCCCAGCGCGATCAAAGCGTGCGAGCCAAGCCCGTCATTTTCTAACGAAAACAGTTCAAGGCGACCGTCGGTCAACGGAACCGCAATGTGCTCGTCCGTCACGGCGGGCGATGAACCTACCGAGTACTTACATTTTTTCGACCAGAGTTCTTTCCCGGTCGACGCTTCTAAGCAGTACAACACGGATCCTTTCACAACCGCGACGTACTTCGCGTTCGCACCCAACCCGATCCCCGGTGACGAACTCGATCCGACCCGGTTCAACCAATGAGTCTTTCCAGTGTTGGCGTCGAAAGCTGTCACGTCGCCACTGTCCGACATTAAGAACATTGTGGCTTTGGGTTGCTGAAATGTTTCAACCGTTACCTCAATATCCTTTTTTCCTCGCGCAGCAAACTCAGCTAACATGTGCTCTTTCCGAGCCTGCCCAAGTTTTTGAGCACCAGCAACGCCCAGAGGTTCACCAAGCGGATTGCGATCGTGCTGAGAAATTACTTCACGGCGATTGCCGGCTCTAACTTCGACCGTTGTCGTCGCTTGGTTCTCATCGATCAATAGCTCCCAATCCACCAACTGATTACTGGCTCCCACCGGCGCCTGAGAAGACCATTCGACCAATAACCCAGCTCGGTGGATGGTCGCGTCAGAAACAAGAACACTGCCCCCCTGCGCCTTCGCTTCCGTAGAAAGGAGCCTTGTGGCAACCAGCAGAACACACACGGTTAGTGAAATATTGAACAAAAGTTGTCTTTGGTATGTCATCGATAAGTCACTCTTCGGACGAGCGGGTGTGTAATTCGGAAATATATTCTAACGACGCGTTACTATGATTGGTTCGGCGTAGAAAACGAAACAACGGCAACGCAATTGGCCTCAGTAGCAGCAAAAACGTTCCAGTTTAACACTGGATCGCATGCTCCCATCGCCGCCAGTTGCTAAATATAGACGATTCGCCCGTCATTTTACCCTGAAAGCGCCTAAATATCGGGATCTGGGGGCGAAACCGCCTCGGATTGGGAATATGCTCACGGATCACCGCCAATCGTAACAAAATGGTAGATCGACCAACTCCTGACCGAGACTGCACCATCAAAAGTGCGGTAGTAACAAAGCAACAGCTATAGACCATCAATCAATCGATTTTTACGATAGTGGCGTCAGTACGCACGTTCCAGCTTCCCAATTTGGCGAACGACTGACCGAAGCCTCACAGCGCACACGCCAATTTCGGCTTCACAACTTGTTTCGAGCGAATTCGTAACCCATGGCTCAGCCATCCAATACACTTTCGACGGATGCCTACGCGGATCAGATCCTCGGTTACATTAATTTTTCCGATGGCAATCATGACTCCGCGACCTTCCAGGCACTGGATGGTCTTTTTGCGGCAGAATTAGAGACGGACGCCGGATGCGAATCGACGGTCTCGTGTCCGACAACGGATGTCGAGGGTCAACCAACCGAACAAGAACTGCCGTCCAAAGCCCTAGAATCGAACGCCGACGCTGGCTCGACTGAGCATCCCTTCGTTGCCCTTCGAGTCCACCAGTTGCTGAGGCAGCGGCTGGAGCAACTTCGGACAACCAGCGATGTCTTTCGCGACTCGACTCAAGCGGACACCACGCTCTCGATTGTCTTCGAAGACCTACTGCCTCGATATCAACAACAGCACTCGGACCTGATATTTGGAAACTCGTCCGACTTCGTATTCAATTCTTTTTTCATCGCAAGGGCGATGGAAACGGTACTTCGCGAATTCAATGTAAGCAATACTGATACGCGAACCACTCAGACAATCGCCGACGCAGCTTTTGAGAAGTTTAACGACTACCTTGGTCATCGCCCGGTCGCGACGTTGGAGACTCGGCGAGTGGAACCCTACGCTCAGGAATGGATTCGGCCGATTCCAATTTACATCCGCGGTACGGGACTGGCGACCAGTTGCTACCGTGACATTGTTGAACGAGCACTTCAGTTTCTTTCTCAAACCGACGAATCGATTCTGCGTGCGGCTCATTTTGATCCGGAGCGTCTTGACGAACTTGCAATCGATCCGCGATCGTTCGATTTCGATCACCCAGCCAATAAGCGACCTAATTATCATTTTGGTCAATGGGATGAACATTCGGTTGACAAAGAGGGTTACTTCCATCGCTTTATTATCCATGACGTGACGCTTGCGGGATTGATGGATCGCGTGAACCGAGCGTCGGGCGATGCGGACCAATCGATCGATCGCGACGAAGCGCTATCCGAAGCCGGCGCGGTCTTGGCGGGAACCATGCTGATGGCGGCGGGAGTTTCAGGACGTGGCCCGGGAGCGTTTGACTCCGAAACAACACTTTCCACTCTGCTTCCGGTGATCGCTAAATACCGCGACCAGTTTTACACGGACCTGCTGAAGACGTTGCCTGACCAGCATCGCCAACGACTGCAAGTGGAACTGAAAATTCGCCAACAACCCTTCGGTGCTGCTCGGCAGGATTTGAACGCGTGCCTATCCCACCGCCGCGCCTACCAATTGGTCAATTGTCGGCTGGCGTCCATCTACGCTCGCATGGGTTATCCCGAAGCCGCGACCAAGCAACTGGACAACGTTGCGGTGGCGTCGGTGCGAATCGTCTGCCAGATCGATTGCTTGCTGGGTTCGATTTATCTTTCGTTGCGGGAAGGAGACCTGCAGACGGCCGTTGAAAAAGTGCCCGAAGCGATTGCGTTGCTCAAGCGAGGCATTCACTGCGGAGCGATTGTCGATCCGTGGAACATCCTTGGCTTCGATGCCAACTACAGCCTGTTTCCTGCGCTCGAGAACACCGTTCGAGACCATCGCGTCTTCGAATTGGTTGACTTGATGGAGCGGATCTTTGCCGTGTGCTCGGAGCTACTATCCGAAGCTGCTGCGAGGAATGAGGAACAACTTTACCGGTCGATTCGCTTGGATTTTCAGCAACTAGTCGATTGGTGGCGTCAGTTCGCAGCCCACGAGGTCTCTTCAGTCGACGCAGTCGACGCACAAGAGATCTTTGCAGCAGCTCAACTGGTCGCCGAAGCTTTAAACTTGTGGCACGAGGGTGGTGCCGAATCCGGCGACATTTCGTTCTGGTCTAAGCACGCTCAATTGTTTGATTCACCCAAGGCATACTCGCTGGTCGTGTCCGCGTTGATGCAACGCGGCGATTACCAGACAACCAGTGTGCTACTGGTCCATTGGGTCAGCCAGGCGGAGCAAGTTCCCTTACAGTTAGGAGACAGCTCGTTCCACCAACTGGTCGATCAATGGATTAATGTGCAGAAGGAATCACTGCTTTCTGCTTTTGCTCCTCAGAAAGATCAGCTTCCGGCCTCCAACAAAGGCCCGATCGACATCGATGCCGAGTCCGCCGCGGCTCCTGAGACGATTTGGAATCGAATCCGCAAATTCTACGATTACATCGAAGCCAACGCGGACCACTACTGGAATGCGCCCGAGTTTCAGCTTTTGACCGCCACTGGCTCTAAGGGTAGTCCTCAACCACCCGTCGATGACGGTGCGTTGGACCTTACCAACGATACAGGAGACGACGAAGACGACGAAGACGACGACCGATCGCTTTACGATGCGGCGTACGATGATGTGATCTATTCTGATTCGACCGACGATGGGTTCGATGGAGACGTGTTCGGCCAGAACGATGATGAATCTGACGCCGCACTCGAAGCGGAAGTCGAACGAGTCCTTGACTGGTTGGAGTTCCAAGAAACGGTGGCCAGTTTCTGGCGAGTCAGCTCGACAGTGCCGCTGCCGGTAACGCGTGTCGAAGATCTGACTCCCGTCATCGAAAAAAGCCTCCGCAGCCGCCGCGAAATCGTACTTTCATGGCTCGACCAAGCAGTCAAACACCGCGACCAGCTGACCCACCTGATCGAATCAATCAATCGCTACGCGATTCCAACGACTGGAGCAAGCCACGAAGCCATGATGCGATACGATCTGCATCGGGCTCACAAGGAAGCACTGCTCGAACAAACCATTCACGCCAGCATCGAGACCCAAAATGCGATCCGATTGCTGGGGTCGGTCATTCGAGCCATCGGCCACCTGCTGGATCAGCAACCGCTTAACGAACAAACAGATGCCACCGAAGGGACACTACCAGCGGAGAAAAATGAAGAATACGAATCGGACAACTCGCAGCTGATTAGTGTTTTTGCAGCGGTCCTGCTGGAAGATCCGAAACTGGTACAAGAACACATCGATGATTTTCTTCAGTGCCTTCACCGCTACCCGTTGCTGTATGTTCCGCTGTCTCGAAACGGAGATCCGGGACACATTGTCTGTGCTCGCACGCTTCAAACGCACCTGCTAGACCTGCTGGAACGAATGCCGGCACTCGGTCTTTTAACCGAAACCTGCGAACTGCTTCGGACAGCGCTCGCGATGGAACGCAACAACCCAATCGGTCAGGGAGCTGTCACCTCGTTCGATGAACTTTTCAAAGTCGGATACACATCGATGGTGCATTCGTTGGTCCGCTCCAGCGAACAGCTGCGTGATGACTTGCTGGATGCCGATCCCGAAGACCTGAACAACGCACTCGTCCAAGCCGAAACACAATTGTTCGACTGCGTTCAACTGCTAACCGAGTCCACGCTGGGTTACTGGCTGAGCCACGGCGAAACGCTCCGCCTGAGCGTGCTGGAAAAAGTTTTCGACTCGAGAGAAAACGGCCCTTGGGAAAAGCTGGTCGGTTTCGTGCAAGAATATGGCACCGGCCTGTTCACACAGCAATTCCTTCACGCAGGAAACATCCGAGGCATTTTGCACCATGGCGTTGAGAATTGGCTGAAAGAAGTTAGCGTTAACCCGCCCGCAGAAATTCAGACTCGGTTGTTCGAGGACATTGGTTCCCGAATCTCACTGAAAGATGCAACCCGACAGCTGTCGCTGATTTTGGAAGCGGTTATCGAAAACTACAACGAATACCGCGACTACAACACGACCACAACCCAGTCCGATCATGGCGGGTCGCTCTACATGCTACTGGACTTCTTGCGATTGCGATCACGGTACGATCGAGTGTCTTGGAAATTGAAGCCCGTCGCTTGGGCGCACCGCATTCTGGTTCGCGAGCAAAAGAACAACGTCGCGCGGATGTGGCGAAAATCGCTTCTGGAGAAAGTCGGCGAAGAAGCCGACAAATTTGAAGCGTCTTACAAAACGCTTCGCAAACAGTACTCCATGCAAATGGCCTCGGTCGGACGCCGGATTGAAGGTCGGTTCGTGCACCAACTTCAAATCGATCGCCTTCGAGCCCAAGTCATTCCCGCGATGATTGATCCGACGCAACGATCATCCAAACGTGCCTTTGAGAAATTGTCTCAGGAAGCACAGGCGTTTCTCCGATCGACCACCGGCGTCGGTGTCGATCTGCCTGCATGGCTGGCGGCGTTAGAGAACGAAGTCGAGCAGTTTTATACTCCGGATCGTTTTCGCAGCATCGGTAGCAGTCGAAGCTCAACCACCAACACTCGTCCCACCGAGATCGCCGACCTCCGCGAGCAACTGGAAATCTTGCTGGAAAATACTCGAGCCAACCGAGCCGACTAAACCGTGCCGTTCCAAGCCTTCCTTTTCCTCGCAAACACGTGAGCTCGGACGCGGTCAACCATCTTCGCTCCAATATCTACGGCTCGTTCGACTGCCCCAATTGAGAGACCAGAATGAATGCGTCGCCAAGGACGTCGACCACTCCATCTGCATTCAGGTCGCCCTGACTGCGACCGGTAGCATCTTGGCCGAGACCTCCCACCAAGGCAAACCCGTCAAGTAAAACATCGACCGGTCCATCAAGATTGACATCCCCCAGCAAACCGCCAGTAACGCCGTTGGACGTCACCACTAAAGTCGTCACGTGCAAGTCGTGATCCGCGATCGTTACGTCGCCATCACCGTTCAAATCCAACTGCGACAAGCTTCCCATCGCCGGCTGGTCGAGATTTCCGATGTAAAAGTCAACATCGTCTCCGTCCACGTCTCCGTCGCCGTTGAAATCACCCGAAACCAATGGAAAGGTTCCTTCGGTCAACGTAAACATTGTGTTGGGCGTTGGGTTGAGAACTTCGTCAACGGTACCCGATGGCCACTTCACAACAAGCTTGTCAATCGAATCCGCAGCCCCCAGTCCGAAATACTTGTTCAGACTACAAGTGATTCCGTAGCTCTCGCCCGCGCGAACTTCACGGATCTGCTTGCCCCAAGAACCGTGAAGCTCCAACCGTGCACCAACGCCGTTGATATTGCTGCTCGAGCCCACCAAACGTACGCCAAAGTAGCTGTTGCTGTTGCCACTGTTGATAAACACTCTGTCGTCGATGTTACTTGAAGAGTTATAGCCCCTTCCATAGCCTGCGTAGACATCGAGAAATCCATCGCTATTCAAGTCACCGATAGCGAATGAGTGCATGTCGTCGCTGCTGTGGAAAAGGTTGTCTACCAATGTAAACGTGCTATCGCCGTCGTTTAAGAAAAATCGCTCAGGCGTGTCGAATGTACTTGCCACGATGATGTCTAGAAATCCATCGTTATCGAAATCGCGGAATGCAACCTGAAGTCCATAAAGGCCTTGTAACCCGCTCACCAAGCCCGCGCTGGCCGTTATGTCGGTGAACTCGCCATTCCCATCGTTTTCCATTAGGGCACTGATCCCTGTATGATTCATAATGACTAAGTCCATGTCACCATCATTATCGATGTCACCAAAATCAGATGCCCAAGACTGTTCACCCGTCGCGACACCCGCCGAGCCAGCGACATCGGTGAAGCCATTTCCATCGTTGCGGAACAAACGATTGATTCGCAGAGGACTACTGGGGTTGTTGTTTCCTAGACGACACTTCGACAAATACATATCAATATCGCCATCGTTGTCAAAGTCAGACCACACCGTGGCATAGTTTCCTGCATTGCCACCGTTGATCGACGTATTCAGCAAACCGTTATCCAAAACCATCGACCCATTTCCGGTGTTTCGATATTTGTGATTGTCGTCTACGTCATCACAGCAAAAGAGATCCAGCCAGCCGTCGTTGTTCATGTCAGCAAAGTTGCAACCCTGCAAAAAGATTGACGGGTCGTCAAGTATTTCATCGCTGTAGTTGGATCCCGAGTTGTTAGCAGTCAACAAAGCAACACCACCGCTCGCACCACCGACAACGATATCGCAATAGCCATTGTGATCGTAGTCAGCGAGCGCTACCGCCCATGTGCTGATGTTCCCGGGCAATCTGCCGTAGTCGAATGTAGTAAACGGGGCGCCAGACGCCTGCTGATATTCGATTCGCATATTTCGGTGGCTGTTATAGAAGCGAACGATATCGTCCTTTCCGTCACCGTTCATGTCTGTGACACCCATCGCACAGCCCGAGTTGTTGTCCGCCGAAAGCAAGGCGCTCGTACTATCGGTGAATGAAAGTTGGGCAGCTACCAATCCTGGCACCAGCAGTACCCCCACGATGCCAACGAATCCACAGAGTCTAGATTTCATTACGACTTTTCCTTTGTTAGATAGGCCACACAGAACAAGTCTACTGCAAATGACTTCAAAAATCAAAACGCCAGCTTTTGTTGGGTGGGAGAGCGACGACGTGGACGAGCCTTGGCCTCTGAAAGCAAGTACTCTCTTGCCTTGCCACTGAAATCCGCGAGGAGAAAAAAAGACAAGCCCCTGCGAACGCACACCAGCGGCTTGTTTCAACCGCGTTCCGAGATCG
>CAZLYM010000175.1:2509-8664 GCA_964563475.1 uncultured Pirellulaceae bacterium | reverse complement strand
TTACGCCTTCTTCTTTTTCGGCTTGTAGATCTCGGTGGCGGTGCCGTAGAAAACTTCGGCGGCGTTCATCAATGTCTCGCCAAGGGTCGGGTGAGCATGGATCGTTTCGCTGATGTCCCGAGCCTCACAGCCCATCTCGATCGCCAAAGTCGCTTCCCCAATCATCTCTCCCGCGCCGGGACCAACGATCCCGCAACCGAGCACTCGCTCAGTGTCCGGATCAATAACCCACTTGGTCAAACCTTCAGTGCGTCCCAACGCTTGGGCGCGACCACTGGCGGCCCAAGGATAGGCGACGACTTCGTGCTTGACGCCATCTCGCTTGGCTTCTTCGGCAGTGATGCCGGTCCAAGCGATTTCGGGATCGGTGAAAACGACCGCCGGACACGCTCGTTTGTCGTAAGCCGATGCGTGGCCAAGGATGACCTCAACCGCATGGCGGCCTTCGTGGTTGGCCTTATGAGCCAACATGGGCTCGCCGGCAGCGTCACCGATCACGAATATGTTCGGCTCGGCGGTGCGAAGGTTTGCGTCATGGACTAGGAAACCACGCTGATCCGTTTGAATCGATGTGTTTTCCAGCCCCAGATTTTCTGTGACAGGACGACGGCCGACAGAAACAAGGACTCGATCGTACTTTTCCGATCCATACTTCTTCGGACCCTCGAACGTGACCGCAACTTTGTCACCATCAAGCGCCACGCCTCCGACTTTGGTGTTCAAGAAGATCCGATCCTCGAACAAATTCTTCAGTCGCTTGGCCAACGGACGAACCAGATCGCGATCGGCTCCCATCAACAGGCCGTCTTGCAGTTCAACAACGCTGACCTTGGTGCCAAGATTGGCGTAAACCGTCCCCATTTCCAGACCAATGTAGCCGCCACCGATAACCAACAAAGTCTCCGGAATGTCGGTCAAGTTCAGTGCACCCGTGGAATCCATGACTCGGTCGGATCCAATGTTGAATGCTCCTGGCATCGCTGGGACGCTGCCGGTCGCAACAATCGCGTATTCGAAGGTCAGCTTGCCGCCAGCAGGGATGGATTCGTCATCTCCTTCAAGCGTCAGCGTCGTTGGGTTTTCGAATTTCGCATGAGCCTTGATGACTTTGACTTTGCGTGTCTTTGCCAGACCACCGAGTCCGCCCGAGAGCGTGTCGATGACCTTGTTCTTACGAGCCCGAAGCTTGTCGATTTCGATTTTCGGATCGCTGAAGCTGACACCCCATTCGTGCGTCAGTTCTTCCGCCTCGTTGATTACCTTGGCAACATGAAGCAATGCCTTGGAGGGAATACAGCCTCGCAACAGGCAGGTGCCTCCGAGTCGACCTTCGGCTTCAACTAGGACGACGTCCATTCCTTCGTCGGCTGCTAGAAAGGCCGCGGCGTATCCGCCTGGTCCGCCACCGATAACGACAACTTGAGCTTGCATGAATGAGTCTCAAACTTGAAAAATGATATTTTGAAATTTAAAAAGGCGGCCAGCCACAAGTGACTGGCCGCCTGATATCAAACGTAATAGGTTCCATGTCGCCAACGACGACTGGCAATCCAATCGTAGGATTAACGCGACATGAATTCGACCACGGTGTTCGCATCCACTGGCAAACTGATGTCGCTTTGGCCAGGAGTTCCGTTGACGGTTGCCACAAGCTTTTCACTGTCGAGCGATACCCATTCGCAGCCTTCGCCTTCTACGCCTTGCTCGCGGATATCTTTATACATTCGCAGTAGCGTCGGTCGAGGACGAAGCGTGACCACGTCGCCGGGTCGCAACAGGAATGAAGGCTTGTCGACTTTGACGCCGTTAACTTGAAAGTGACCATGAGCCACTCCCTGACGTGCTTGCGGGCGAGTCTTGGCCAAGCCAATCCGGCGGACAACATTGTCCAAACGTTGCTCACAGATCAACAACAGGTTTTCACCCGTGTTGCCTTTTTGAGCCGTAGCTTTATCGAAGTAGCGTCGCAACTGGCGCTCGCCAATTCCATAATAGTGCTTGATCTTTTGCTTCTCCATCAACGCCTGTCCGTAGTTGGACGGGCGGCGGAAACGGGTGTGCATCCCGGGAGGCTGATTGCCTCGCTTTTCCAGTGCTTTGGCAGCACCGCTGTTTTCGTAAATTAACGCTTGCAAACGTCGGTTGATGCGTCCCTTGGGACCTGAATAACGTGCCATCTTCAATTTGCTCCATAAGCAAAAATTGGTGAACTTACTGAGTTCGAACCTTTGGCAATTGTGCCAATGACCGAACAACAGCCGGAGCCGTCTACTCCCGGCAACGAACCGAGCGAGACTCCGAAATTTGAACCGCATACTATCGCTGACCTTGACCTCAGCGGCAAGGGGTAAATCGTCAAGCCAAAGCCACGCTCCCGGTTGGAGATCGCGATCGACGCGCTATTGCCTAGCAGCCAGACCACGGTAAACGACCGCGAGATCAGGCCGCCGCGTCAGAAAACAGCTTTCCAACGGTCTGGCGAAGCGCGTCGGCACTCTCAAACCGGTCGCAGATTCCGTCGGGTAGCGTTTTTTGCAGCTTTCCCAGACGCTCATCCGTCATTCTGCGATGAGGCAGATCACGAATGAACAAACCATTGACTCGACCGGGGAAACGTCGGCAGATTCGACGGTAAATTTCCGGATCTTTTTCCCCCGAATCGCCAATCAGTACAAATTTCTGCTCGGGTAGCCCTTTGAGCAGTGATTGGATGGCCGAAACCTTCCCGTGGCGGCGAACCCGGAACTTCTTGAAAATCTGATCGCGAATCCGAAAATTTCGCAAATGCATGGTCCCCGCCGGAAACCTGAGATCGGTGTGCAGCCCCTGGAGGGCTCGATACAGTTGCCACGGGCTGGAGGACACGTAGTGGAAACTGACCCCGGCTGCCGCCCACTGCTGGTAGAGCTCCGCCATCCCGGCAACGCTTTTGAATTCTCGCAAAAACGTGTTGGCCAGCAACTCTTTCCGGTTGCCAACGCCCGAGACCTTGATCGTGTCATCGATATCAGAAATCACGCTCACACCGCCGTTGGCAATCAAACGCACATTGCCTTGAGCCACTACGTTGGGCTGGTCGGCCAGTTCAACTCGATACGGCACAACCATGCTGTTCGCTTCACCCGAGCGCTGAAAGCTGTCCACAAGATCCGAGCCAACGATCACCGTACCGCGAAAATGACCGTTACGATACGTTCGCTTGGAGAGCGGAAAAAGTCGATCACCAATCGTCACATTGATTCGCCGCTTGTGTTCCGCTTCGGCAAGAAAAGGAGCTACGCGTTCCTGAAACACGTCACACTGTAGCTGCTCGGGCGTCGCTTGCATCGCGTTGCCCAACATGCGAATCATCATTCGCTGACGCATGTTGAAGCTTTCACGTGGTTGATAGACCACTCCGGAAAGTGAAAACCTCCAGTCGCCCGAGGGAAGCTTCCTGCCGTAGCCCGGAAACGCTTCGACCATCAATCGATCCGCGTTCTCGGTTACGCTGGTTTTTGGTTGGCGAAGTTTGATCATCTTCCCGAAACTGCGGAAATGAAAAGCGAAATCCCGGCCCTGTGGATCAGCAAACGACGAAAGCGTCTGTCATTAAGATCTAGCGAACCTGCGGTGATGGTTCCGCAAATATCGGAACCATGAGACCATTAGACTCTAATTCCGTGCAGGTCAAAGCCCGGAAAACAGAAGTGTTAAGAAAAACGCGAATAATTGCGTTTGTGAGCGTCTAGGGGAGCGTTTGGGAGCGAAGGAAATCTCCTTCCAGCGTCAAACAATTGACTCCAGAATTACCCCATGAACCACGCGGCGGCCGAATGGTCGCCACGTGAGGTTTGTCAAATCGACCGTCCGTCGATCAGTCCCACCACCATTGGCCGTCTTCCAGCAAATCAACAGCCACCGAGTCACGCGTCTTCTGAATGTCACCGGTCTCGTCGAGGTTGATTCGATCGGAGTTCAACGCAACCCGAGGCTGGATACTGACTCCGCCTGCAATGGGAGTCATAAACGAGCTGCCTTTGTAGAAGGCGTTGATCACTGGAGCGACCTTTTTCAGCGGGTACCGATTTTCAACCGGAACAATGGATTCATCACCAAAAGTGGCCAGTTCCCAATCGGCTTGGCTGTAGAAGTCCATTTTCTGAATGAATGCCGCGACGATCGAAAGATCAATCAAGTTGCGAAGCTCAGCAAACAGTGGATCTTGCTCGGCCAGTTTACCGTACATTCTAGTGAACGAACTGGTGAAGGCTTTACTGGCAGGATTCATCGCTCCGCGACCTTTACGATTTCCTGCGGCACTGACGCTTTCGTCTTCGCCAACCAGTTTGACACCGTTGCCAACCAGTTGCATGGATCGTTTATCTTCCGTCATATGGACACAACTATAGTCTGGCTGGAAGAACCAACGCGTCAACGCATTTGATTTTGCGAAGCGAGGTTTTGTTTTATCGACGAAGGTAGTAATTTTTACAGGTGTGTCACGCAAGCCCAGTCCAATCAGCTTCATCGCGTAATCGGCCTCGGCCATGGTGTGTGCGAAATGCGTTTTTGGTGAAACACCTTTGATCGTGATGGTTTGATAACCGGTCGCTTCCTTGTACAGATTGACGACGGCCTCTTCGTCTCCTGGGCGGAAATTCTTGGCAACATGCTGCATCGCCTTTTGCATTCGCTGCAAACCTTCCTGCGTCGGATCAAACGAACATGAAATGATCTGAGTCTTAGGGCCATTAGGGGCAAACGCTCGCAAGGCAACCACCAAGTCTTGCAACTGAATTGCCGCGCGACCCGTCTTCATTCCAACCGCTCGATTGAGACCGTTGATGTAAATGCCTTCGGCGGGGCCCGCCACAACAACGTCTTTTGTTTCGGGATAGAAGAAGACATGAGTGATTTGCGTTAGGCCACCTAGAAATGCCATGTCGGCAGGAATCGGCTTGTTGACCGCACGAAGCTTGGCGACTTCGGCTTCCAACCGAGTCAGTGAGACTTTACGAAAGTTGCTAGGCTGCTGGATGTCTTGGTTCAGCGACGCGGCGGCAGCTTGAAGTCGCTTTTGATCCAACTCATGGGCGTTGGCAGGAATCTTCAGATTCGTCAGTACCCCCAAAGCGTCGACTTCCACACCGCCCGTGTTTTCGAGTCCAGCCTCGATATCCATATCGTCGACCTCTTGGGCGACACATACGGTTGTGGTCATCAGACCCAATAACAACGCGAATGTGATTCGTTTAAATGCAGTAACAAACATAGTGTTCTCCAACCAGTTTCCTGATGCCGAGATTAAATGATTTTGTGTTGCGACGCCGCAATGGCCCGAAAAATGGAAGCACATCAACTTTAACCGAAATGCGGCTGTTGCAAAGCGGAAAAGCTGGGACCGAACGAGTGAAAGCTCAAGGAAAAACGGCGTTTCTCCCTGTCTCAGACCAGCTTTTCGGCCCAAAGTTAGCCAGCAGACCGTTTTGGAGCGATGATTGTCGGCAAACTGTCGGGCGCAGCCTTCCCTCAAGGCTTACAGATCGACGCCCATCGTCTTCATCAGCAGTTTCATGTCGTCCCAGACATGACGTTTTGCACTCGGTGTTCGTAAAAGATAGGCGGGGTGATATGTAACGATTACGCGGCTGCCTCGGTACGAGTGAAATTGCTGCCGCAAGCGTCCAAGTGGCTGATTTGTGCTCAAAAGCGAGCGTGCTGCGACGCTTCCCAAGCAACAAATGAACTCGGGCTGGAGGATTTCCAGCTGTTCACGAGCGTATCCCCAGCAGCACGAGCGTTCCGAGTCCGAAGGATTTCGGTTTCTAGGAGGGCGACATTTGACGACGTTCAGAATATATACCTGTTCACGAGACAGTTGGCAGGCTCCGAGGATTTTGTTGAGTAACTGCCCGGCCGCTCCGACAAATGGCTCGCCCTGACGATCCTCATCCGCTCCGGGCCCTTCGCCAACGAAAACCAGTTTCGCTGCCGGATTACCGACACCAAACACGGTTTGAGACCGTGAACTGGCTAGTTCGTCACAACGAGTACATTCGGCGACCATGTTCTGCAAAACATTTAACTGTTGCTGGCGCTGTGCCAGCGGCAGAGACTGAGGGTACGGCAACGCGAGTTCGCTACCCGGCACTTTCGCGTCGGGACGGACGTCA
>CAZLYM010000175.1:0-2409 GCA_964563475.1 uncultured Pirellulaceae bacterium | reverse complement strand
CTTGGGGCGTCTGAGCAACCGAAGGCAAGTCTGGCCGGGTGGGTGCGATCACAGAATCAGTCTCTCCGCCCGAGGTGGGCTCGCCCAAGTCAAATCGCAGATCACCCGAACCTATGGGCAGAGTGCTTAATCCGCTTGCCTGATAGGATCGTAATTGTTGCAACAACAGCCGCTTCAGATTCAATGATTCGACATTCACTGACGTTTGTCCGACTTTGCCTGTTTCCGCCACCGGAAAACCTGTTATTTTGTAGTAGATGAGCGTTTCACCGCTGGGATCCTCGTGAACCCTCATCCGCGATGATAACGCTCTTTCGTATCGCTGTTAAGCAAGCGCCCGAGCGACGAGCGACGTGGTTTCGAAAAAAACGTCCACCCATTTCGCTTCGTCTGGCCCGTCACTTGTTCCATTAACAAGTCGGCTCGTTGAGGCCCATTCCCTTTTTTACTTCAAACGCAGACTCATGTCGCTTCCTAAAGTTTCTATCGTAGGCCGCCCGAACGTCGGGAAATCCAGTATTTTCAACTGGTTGGCCGGCCGGCGCCTTGCCATTGTTGACAACATGGCAGGCGTCACTCGCGATCGCATGACCTACCTATTACAGGAGGAAGATCGGTATTTGGAAATTATTGACACCGGTGGGATCGGCATCAACGATGTTGATGACTTGGACGAGGAAATCGAGCGACAGATCCAACTTGGGATCAGCGGAGCGGATCTGCTGATGTTCGTGGTCGATGCTCGCGATGGAAAAACGGTGCTGGATCAACACGTGGCTGAACGTCTGCGCGCGATCGACAAACCGGTACTACTGGTGTCCAACAAATGTGACGGCGAAAACTGGGAACTGGACTCAAGCGATTTTTACTCGCTGGGTTTTGGGGAGCCCGTTCTGTGTAGTGCAAAGAACAATCGCCGCAAGTCAGAACTGATTCAGGCGATCATGGAACGCCTGCCTAGCGAAACGGAAATCGAGTCACGCGAGGTCGCTAGCCCGGAGATGAAGTTCGTGCTGGTCGGACGACGCAACGTTGGCAAAAGCACTTTAATCAACGCGTTGGTTAAAACGGACCGAATGATCGTTAGCGAAGTGGCCGGCACGACGCGCGACAGTGTCGACGTCCGGTTTGAATTGGACGATATTGCCATGGTGGCGATTGATACACCCGGTTTAAGACGCGGAAAAAGTGTTCGCACAGACATCGATTTTTACGGAAGCCACCGAGCCCATCGCTCGATCCGGCACGCCGACGTGGTGCTGATGCTCTTTGATGCCAGCAGCCGAATCAGCAAGGTCGACAAACAATTGGTGACCTACATCGAGTCCCACTACAAACCCTGTATGTTCGTCGTGAACAAATGGGACTTGATGGCAGAGCACATGCCGACCGAACGTTGGGCCGAATACTTGCGTGAGCAGTTTCCATCCAGCTGGACCGCTCCGATCGCGTTCATCACCGCGCAATCGGGCCAGAACACCAAACGAATGCTTAATCATGCCCAAATGCTGTTCAAGCAATCGCTGTCGCGAATTTCGACTCCCAAACTCAACCGAATCCTCAAAGAAGCGATCATCCGACACCCGCCGCCAATGGCGTCCAACAAACGTCGCCCCAGAATTTTCTATGCGGCCCAGATTGGCGTTCAACCTCCTACCATCGTGCTCAAGTGCAACAATCCGGATGCGTTTTCGAAAACGTATCGCCGCTACTTGCTAAGTGTGTTGTCCGATTCGTTGGATTTTGGCGAAGTGCCCATTCGGCTGGTGCTGGAAAAACGTAAATCGACCGATCCCAACGAAACCCTTGAGGGAAGCAACGCCTGAGATGGCTCAACCAGCAACAGATCAACCAACTGTTCATTCGACGACCTGTTGATCCACAAAGCCTGAGACTGAATCAAAAAAACCGTTGCCATACATGATGGCAACGGTTTTCTTTTCGCCCATTGGCTCGGCCCGTGGCTCCGAACGAATGAACTGCCTCATTTTTCTAATGGCTGGATTTCAAACTACGGAAATCAGGCCCTTCGTTCGATTAATATCCAATCGACGCCGGCTCGCGTGCCAGAAAATCTCGTGGACCGCGAGTCGTGTAGTAAGGATACGCGTAGGTCGGAGCGGCTCCGGCAGGTGGAGGCCCTTGAGGTTGTGTCGTGTGCGGAACGGCACCGCCGTAAGGCTGACCCAACGAGTGTTGCAATACGCCTCGAACGCAATCCTTACATCCTGCAACGTCGCATCCTCTCCCCCCGCAACCATGTCCTCCGCCAAGGCCATGTCCACTCAGACAACCGGCTCCTCCACCGCACCCAGCTAGGCCACATCCGCAGCCACCTGCCGCAGCATACTGGGCATCCTGTTCAGCCAGTGCGGCTGCGTTAGCCGCTCTTACACGGCCCAGCAAACC
>CAZLYM010000174.1:3660-8706 GCA_964563475.1 uncultured Pirellulaceae bacterium | reverse complement strand
TTCAGTTGCAGCAGTTTCGGCCGGCTTTGCGTCGCTGGCTGCGGGGCCGTCGGCTGGCGATGGTCCACCTTCGCCGTCGCCTTCTTCGTCATCGTTCGGCGGGACTTTCGCCAGTACGGCCAGTGTGTCTTCGTCGTCCAGTCCCATGATCCGGACGCCCTGAGTGTTACGGCCGATCGTGTTGATGTCCGCACAGCGGATCCGCTGGATCTTGCCCTTGGATGTCATCAGCAGCACTTCGTCTTCTTCAGATACGGGTAGGATTCCAATAACCGGTCCGTTGCGATCGGTCGTCTTGATGTCACGGACACCTTTCCCGCCACGTTTCTGAGCCCGATAGCGGTTGCTGCTGCTGGTGGATTCTTCGTCATCATTGTCGTCCACTTTGTTTGGCCCGAACAGTGTGCGTTTGCCGTACCCTTTTTCACACGCGGTTAACAGAGTCGCTTCAGGATCGGCCACGACCATGCCGACGACCTTGTCTTCACCAACCAGCGAGATCCCTTTGACGCCGCTGGTGTTGCGGCCCATCGGGCGAGCGTCTGACTCGGCGAATCGAATCGCCATTCCGGCAGCGGTGGACAGTACGATCTCTTCGCCTTCTTGGCAGACGACCACTTTGATCAGACTGTCGTCCTCGCGAAGCTTGATCGCAATAATGCCGTTGCGGCGAGGCCTTCCATAATCGGACAGAGGGGTTTTCTTGACCAATCCTTTTTCGGTGGCCATCATCAGATAATGGTTAGGCGCACTGAAGTCGCGGATCGCTCGACATGCCGCCACGGACTCGCCGTCTGCCAACGGAATCAGGTTAATGATCGCTCGGCCACGACTTTCTCGACTAAGCGCCGGAAGTTCGTGGACTTTGCGCCAATGGACGGTGCCGAAGGTCGTAAAGAACAGCAGGTAGTCGTGCGTGCTGGCCGCGAATACGTGTTCGATCGGATCCTCGTCCTCGATTTTGGCTCCCTTGATCCCTTTGCCGCCACGACGTTGAGCCCGATAGGTGCTGACGGGGGTTCGTTTGATATAGCCTTTGTGGCTGATCGAAACGACCATGTCTTCTTCTTCGATCAAGTCTTCCAGATCGATGTTGCGAATCTCTTCGCCCGAGATTTCGGTGCGGCGAGGATCGGCCAGCTTTTTCTTGATCTCGGCCAGATCGTCCCGAATAATGGCTCGGATGTTGTCGTCGTCTGACAGGATTCGCTGGTATTCCAGAATTTCTTCCAGCAACGCGGCGTGCTGTTTGCCCAGTCGTTCCTGTTCTAGGTTGACCAATTGGCCCAGCGTCATCTTCAGAATGGCGTCGGCCTGAACACTGGTCAGGTTATAGTTGGCGGCTTCGCCTCGTTCGTCCTGAAAGACTTTGAAGCCTTTCTCGCCCAAGGCACGTTCCATCATCGACGCGGGGCATTCGATGCCCATCAAGCCGACTTTCGCTTCGGCCTGAGTCTTACTGCTGCGGATGATGCGAATAATCTCATCGATGTCGGCCAGAGCCAGCAGCAAACCTTCGATGGTGTGTTTTTGCTTGCGGGCACGAGCGAGCAAAAACTGGGTGCGGCGACGGATGACCGACACGCGATGGCGAAGGAACTCGGTCAGGAAGTCTTTAATCGAAAGTTCTCTTGGTTTGCCGTCGACCAACGCCATGAAGTTCATACTGAACGACGTTTGCAGCGGCGAGAATTGATACAACTGATTTAGCACGACTTCGGGGTCCGCGTCGGCTTTCACATCGATCACCAGCTTGACCGGCTCTTTCAAGTCGCTCAGGTCCTTGATACCGGTGATGCCTTTGACTTTATCGCCTTTGACCAACGCCGCGATTTTTTCAACAACGGGATCGGTGGTCTGCTGGAACGGCAGTTCGGTGACAATAATCTCGGATTTGCCGCGTTTTCCTTCGACAATTTCGCATTTGGCGCGTACCGGAATGGTGCTGCGTCCACGCGTGTACGCTTGAATGATTCCGGCGCGACCGCAGATGATTCCTCCGGTGGGAAAGTCGGGGCCGGGCAGGACTTCCATGATCTCGCGGATGCTGCAATCGGGGTTCTGGACAACTAGGTCCAAGGCGTCACAGACTTCGCCCAAGTTATGCGGGGGAATCGAGGTCGCCATACTGACGGCGATACCACTTGATCCGTTGACCAGTAGGTTGGGGAACTTGCTGGGAAGGACGGTCGGTTCGAGCCGTCGATCGTCGTAGGTCGGAGTGAAATCGACCGTGTCCAGCTTCAAATCTTCCAGCATCAAGGATGCAACGGCCGACATGCGAGCTTCTGTGTATCGCATCGCAGCGGGAGGCAATCCGGCGATCGAGCCGAAATTGCCTTGCTTGTCGACCAGGATGTGGCGCATGTTCCATTCTTGAGCCAACCGGACCAAGGTCGGGTAGACGATACTTTCACCGTGCGGGTGATAGTTACCGCTGGTGTCACCCGAAATTTTCGCGCATTTGACTCGAGACGCACCTGGAGAAAGGTTCAAGTCGTTCATGGCAACCAGAATTCGACGTTGCGACGGCTTCAGGCCATCGCGAACATCGGGCAGCGCACGCGAGACGATGACGCTCATGGCGTACGTCAGATAACTGGCCTTGAGCTCTTCTTCGATCGGTAGAATTTCGACATTTCCGGCGTCGAAGCCTCCGTCGTCACCCCCGCCATCGGCCGGGTTGGTTTCGTCTCGTTCGTTGTCGTCTTCGGGGAGATCAGCAGACAATTTAGGTGCCTTTCGAGCGGGCGAAAATCGCTTGGTAAATCAAATGATTTGAAGTGTGTTTTGCCCGTAAAAATGCGGGTAAAAACAGGATTTTTCTGGCTTTCAAACCAATCCCAAATTCTACCAAATTTTGGGCTCGATCACAACGAGTCGAACGCGGCTGAGGGACGGCTGAACCCGGCCAGAAATTAGGCCAAATTGGCCTGCCAAAAATGTCAAAATTGGGTGCTGGAAATCTCGTTTTGGGTTGTCTTCTGGCTGACTGCTGACTTGCCGATGCGTCGTGCCAAGTGCCGAGCGGGAAAGACAAGAGTATGATGGGGTGATGAATTCAAAATCGCCAAGTCGCTTCCCCTGCCCTGCCGTAAACTGGTTGTTAAAAACTCAGACGCTGTCGTTCGAGAACGGCCCCACCATCATGGGGATCGTGAACGCGACGCCGGATAGTTTTTCCGATGGCGGAAAATTTGACTCGACCGAAGCCGCGATCGACCACGCGATACAGTTGATCGAAGCCGGAGCCGGTATCGTCGACATTGGTGGCGAGAGTACTCGTCCCTACAGCACGCCGGTTGGCGAAAGCGAGGAACTGGATCGGGTTGTGCCGGTGGTCCAAGGGCTGGTCGAGCGTATGAAGGACGGGGCGGTGCCCGCCGTTCCGATCTCAATCGATACCTCGAAGGCGGCGGTGGCGGCGGCCG
The DNA here is from genome assembly GCA_964563475.1 of uncultured Pirellulaceae bacterium. Classification (GTDB taxonomy): domain Bacteria; phylum Planctomycetota; class Planctomycetia; order Pirellulales; family Pirellulaceae; genus Mariniblastus. Next base: position 5,275 of record CAZLYM010000174.1, on the reverse strand, counting down.
CGATCGAAGCGGGAGCCGAAATCATCAACGATGTGACAGGGCTTGAGGGCGACCCGGAAATGATGCAAGTCGCCGCAGCATCAAAAGTAGGTGTCTGCGCCATGCACATGCAGGGTACGCCGCAGGGCATGCAAGACAATCCCGTTTATGAAAATGTGGTCGACGATATCTATCGTTACCTAGCTGATCGTCAACAGTCATTGGTGGATGCGGGAGTTGCTCCATCAAGGATCTGCTTGGATCCAGGCATCGGTTTTGGAAAAACGCACCAGCACAACATCACGCTGCTCCAGAACGTGTCTCGGTTTTTCGATCTTGGTTGTCCGATTCTAGTTGGGCATTCACGAAAGGGATTCATTGGTGAACTGTTGGGCGATAAAGAAGCCGACCGTGATTCAGGCACGTTGGCAATCACGCTGGTGTTGGCTCAGCACGGAGTCCACGTGATCCGTGTTCACGAAGTTAAGAACACCGTGGCAGCGTTGAAAGTGATGAACGGGGTGATGCTGCCGTAGTGAGCTTGTAGCTTTTCTATCGCGATGGGTTTACCGAGTCCGCGATCCAATTCAAATAGCTTTCGCTGCCGCCGTCGATGCGAACGTAGATGATTTCAGGTTCGTCGTAGTGATGAAGATCGTTGATTAAGGCTTCCAGCTTTTCGTAGGCATCCATCGTGGTCTTGATCTGACATTGCCACTCGGATGACGTTTCCAGTTTCCCTTCCCAGACATAGTGGCTGGTGATCGGACCGACGATCTGACAACAAGCGGCCAGCTTCTGTGAAACCGAATCCCGAGCGATTTGCTCGATCGATTCCAGACGGTCGCTGGTGGTGACGACGACGATCGGTTCGGCAGGTTCAGGATTCATGACACCGCACGCGTTCCACAGTGTGCGAATAGAGCAACCCATTCGGCAACGGCCATATCGTGGACGGTAGGGTCGGGCGTTGCCAAAGACGCGGCATCCTGACACGCATCGACAAAATCGTCGTAGCTCCATCCGTCGGGTGCTTGCTGATCGAGTACTTCGAAAACCGGATGAGGCCCAACTTGGCGGCCCCAGTACTTACTGTTGCCAAAATCGCCCTCCATGCGGTGCATGATTCCGTGCCAGTAACTGCCCTCGGGCGAAGCAATGTCTTGGCTGATCGTGTGCGAACGATCGAGGAAATTATGTAACAGCCAAAGTCCCGACAGACAGCATTCGGCCATGCTGGCATCGTTGATGCTGGCATCAAACAGGTCAGCAGAACCCAGTTCGCTCAGTTTTCCGAAGCTGCTCTGGTTCGCAACACCACCGGTTTCGCCATAGTCTCGAAAAGCTTCTTCGCTAACGAGTTCCTTGGCAGCATCTGAGAGGAATGGGAAACTGGGCAAGGTAAGGCTCCTTGTAGATCGGCAGAAACAGAGGGTCGTGGTCATCGATTAGACCGGCCACATTCTAAGGCAGAAGGCAAGTTTAAGCCTACCGCTGAGGATATTGAAACCTCGACGGATTTCCTCGATCTGCTGGTGGGTTTTATCCTGCCACTTGCCTAACGGATCGACAAAGCGCTGGAAATCGCCGGATGATTGGCTCAGGTTGGCGTTCGTTTTGGCGGGTTCGATGGCGG
>CAZLYM010000174.1:0-3560 GCA_964563475.1 uncultured Pirellulaceae bacterium | reverse complement strand
TGGCGGGTTCGATGGCGGTTCGAATGGGCGGATTCGACCGCGCTGCTATCAGTCTGGCGGAGGGTTGGGAGGCTGGCCGGGCGAACGCAAAAACGCGGAAAAACGCTGACGATTTCCCTTGTTGCCCCTTAGCGCGGCTCCTATACTCCGCCGCCCACTAACAATGACGACGCGCCGCGAAGGTATGGACGGAGCGATGTGTGTCATTTGGATCGACAAACGTACCGGTTTGGTTTGAGCCCAATTTTTCAGGAATTCGAAACTGCCAGCAAAGCAAGTTTGCGGAAATGCCCGCGAATGTTGCGTTTGATATGTGCGCTGCTGGCGGCTGCTTGGTGGGTTGCTCTGTTTGGTTTTTGCGATGCCGCGCCAGCTCAAGAAGTTACCTTCGGCCGACCTTTGAAAACGGTGCCGATCAGTGTCGCAGCGGACGGAGCAACGGGTTGGCAGCAGGGGCAGTACGAAGTGCTTCATCTTGCGGGGCCGGTTGAGATTGAGCAGCGATCGATGACGGCGTCGGCCAACGAAGCCATTCTGTGGGTGCAGAAACCCGGCGACGGAACGACTCAGGAACCAGACGCCTACAAAGTGATCGTGTACCTAGAAGGACAGGTCGTGATCGAGATCGCGCGTGATGGTCAGAGTGATCTGCGCGATCCGGAAGTGGCCCGAGATCGTCTGGTGGACTCGCAATGGTTGGGTCGTTTGTTTACTTCGGCAACGGTGGATCTTGAACCGAGCCTTGAGCTGCTTGGTGAGCTGCCGGTTCCCGCCATTTTTGAACGAGCCACGCGAGCACTAGAAGACGGAGCCAATGGATCGATTCAGGCCGTTCAATTTCAGTCGAATATTGGCCCTCAGCCGCAAGCCGCACCGTTGTTGGTTTCGCCGCAGACAGGCGCGGTCATTCAGAGTCAAACGGTTCCCTCTAATCAATTGTTATTTCAAGAGCCATTTGGGGCGGGGCGATCGGGTTTGACGCCTTTGCAGGACGCTTCGCCTCCCGGCTCTGATTTGTTTCTCAGTCCGCAGGCTGCGGCACAGGCTCAACCGTTTTCATCCAATGCCCCTACTGTTGCGTCTCCTTTTGGCGTCGACATTTCGGCTAGAGATTCACAGGTTTCTTTGAACTTCAAGTCGTTCAACAATCCCAACAACCCGAACGAGCGGGTATCGCTTGGGACAGGCGGAGTGCGGGTCGTGATCAATGATCCACAGTTGGCGGGAGCTGAAGTTTTTGCGGGCGATCAGAGCCAGCAGTTGGTGATCCTGGCGGATAACCTTGTTCAGTGGCAGACGACGCAGCCCAACGGTACTCAGCGGCGTCAGTTCTACATTGAAGGGGATGTCGTGTTCGCCAAAGGTGAACGAGTCATTAACGCAGATCGCATGTATTACGATGTCGAACTGCAGCAGGGTACGATCTTAAACGCCGAGATTCTGACTCCGGTCGCAGACTATCGCGGGTTGGTTCGATTGAAGGCAGGAGTCGTTCAGCAAGTCGACGCCAATAATCTGCAAGCTTACGGTTCGGCATTCACGTCCAGTCGCCTTGGAGTGCCTCGATACTGGTTGCAGTCGGGGGCGCTTGGAATCAATCGAACGCAGGTGCAAGCAACCGACGGTGTGACGGGGCAACCGCTCTTTGATACTCAGACGGGGCAGCCGATCCGCGAAGATCAATACTCGGTCGACAGCCGGACGAATCGAGTTTACGTGGGGGGTGTTCCTGTTTTCGCGTGGCCACGATTTCAAACGACGCTTGACGATCCGTCGATCTATCTAAAACGATTCGGTATCAACAACGACAGTATTTTTGGAACCCAAATCACTACGGGCTGGGATTTGTATCAGCTGCTGGGCCTGCAGAAACCGCAGGGGACCGAATGGATTGGCAACTTGGACTACTTGAGCGATCGAGGACTCGGTTTTGGCAGTGAGTTTGATTACCAGCGTGACGAGTTGTTTGGCATTCCCGGTCGGGTGCGAGGTAAATACGAAAGCTGGTTCATTAACGATTCGGGGCTTGATCGGTTGGGGCAGGATCGCTTCGACCTGGTCCCGGAGGAAGATTTTCGCGGCCGCATTAAGCTGAATCATCGTCATGACTTTGCTCCCGGTTTTCGTTTGCGAGCGGAAATCGGCTACATCACAGACCGAAATTTTCTTGAGCAATTCTACGAACGCGAGTGGGATAACGAGAAAGATGCGAGGACGGGTTTGTGGCTGGAGCGAAATCTGGGGACGGTTAGCGATCATTTGATTGCCGACATCCAAGTGAACGACTTTGTTGCTCAGACCAGTTGGTTGCCTCGTTTTGATCGTTTTCGAATCGGGCAGTCGTTGTTCAATGATCGGGCCGTTTGGCACAATCACTCGCACGTTGGTTACGCAAGGCTACGAGCGGCCGATGCTCCAACCGATCCGACGGACTTGGCAACGTTTGATCCGTTGGCGTGGGAAGCAAACGTCGATGGGGTTCGAGCCGGGACTCGGCACGAGATCGATTTCCCGATTCAGTTCGGGCCGTCGAAGATCGTGCCCTACGCATTGGGTGACGTTACTTATTGGCAGGAAGATTTGTCCGGTAACGATCTGACCCGAGCCTACGGGCAAGTGGGGGTGCGAGCCAGTTTGCCGATGTGGCGAGTCGATCCTGCGATCCAGAGCACGTTGTGGAACGTCAACGGATTGGCTCATAAGGTTAACTTCGATCTGGATATTTCTTACTCGGACGCGTCTCAGGATCTTTCCGAGTTGCCGCTGTTTGATCCGCTGGATGATGATGCTCAAGAGCATTTTCGGAGACGTTTTGCTTTCAACACGTTTGGGATTTTGCCTGGTGGCGACGTGCCGTTGCAGTATGACGAGCGCTTTTTTGCGTTGCGTTCGAACCTTCAGGGCAATGTGACCTCTCCCTCAGCCGAGATCGCGGATGATTTGGCATTAATAAAATTCGGCGTGCGACAACGATGGCAGACAAAACGTGGACTGCCGGGGCGCGAGCGAATTATTGACTGGATCACGTTTGACGTTCAGACGATTTTGTTTCCCGATGCGAATCGAGACAATTTTGGTTCTGATTTCGGTTTGTTTGATTATGACTTCCGTTGGCATTTGGGTGATCGATTTTCGATTGTGTCAGACGGGTACGCTGATTTCTTCAGTCAGGGTTTGCGCACCGTCAGTGTCGGTGCCAATTTGAGTCGCCCCGGCAGCGGGGATTTGTATGTTGGTTTGCGGTCGATCGAAGGACCCATTAGCAGCAACACGATCACCACCGCGCTGACGTACCGGATGAGCGAAAAGTGGGGTACGAAACTTGGCGGACAGTATGACTTTGGCGAAGCCGGGTCGATCGGTCAGTCCGCATCGGTTGTCTACATTGGTGAATCGTTCTTGATGCAGTTCGGAGTGAACTACGACGTGAGTCGAGACAACGTCGGCTTCCGGTTTGGCTTCGAGCCAAGGTTCCTTCCCAAGCCACGTTTGTTCCGCCCCGGCGGCCAAGCGATCGCTCCAGCTGGATCGCGCTGGTTGGAGTGAGGGGAGTTTGGAAT
>CAZLYM010000173.1:3077-8735 GCA_964563475.1 uncultured Pirellulaceae bacterium | reverse complement strand
CCAGCGGTTCCCGGAACTGTCGCAGGTTCTGCACCACAGTGGGTGACACTCAACACTGGCACTGACGCCCTACCCTGCTGGTTGGTCAGCGAGTGGCTACCCGAGATCGTCCAAAACCTTGGGACCGAAGTTACTTTCTCGGGGGGCGTCGAAGTCGACACCAATGCCCCCGATCTACAAGGCCAAGCAGCAGGCCAGTTCTCTCAAGTTGATTTGCAACTAGTCACCGACAACATGCTGGCCGCAAACGATTTGGCTCGCTGGGGCACGATTGAACTGAACCGATTTCAATTTTCCGGAGACGACGTACAGCACGTCGCGTTTTTGACAACCCCCGGATCCGGAACGCCTCCGGTTCGAATCGAAAAGACCTTGGAGGTCAGCGAGACCTTTGACATCGGCCTAGACATCCGCAATGCCGCACTGCAAAAGTATCGGCAGGCGACCGGAAACACTATCCGACGCCGAGTCACTTATCCCGCGAGCGAAACGCGGATTGTATCAGGCCTTCCCATCAGAATAGCCGAGCCAGAAACGAGTCGGAATCATCGCCAGCAGCAGGACCCCCAAGTGAATGGCGACCGCGATCAGGATGTACTTCATCGTCGTGTCCTCCGTCGCCGCGTAAGCATGGAGCCCGACACCCATCGCGTTTACCCCTTTCCACGACCATAGCGTCACGACGTTCCCGATAATCGCCAGTGCAGCGAGGCCGCGCGTCTTGATCATGCCACCCCAGCGAGCGTGAAGCAGCACCGCGTTCCAGAGCACGATCATCAGGGCTCCGTTCTCTTTCGGATCCCAACCCCAGAACCGGCCCCACGAATCGTCTCCCCACAGGCCGCCCAGCACAGTACCGAAGAAACTGGCAAGCAGACCGAAGCAAACGATGCCGTAGATCAGGTTGCCAACCGTCTTGCGATGATCAGCATTGAAAGCAGGCACCAGCAGCGCCGCGACAACATACGCCAATCCCAGAAAACCGGCGGCCAACGTCGCTGAGTATCCCAGCGAAATAATAATGACGTGAGTCGACAACCAGAACTGAGTATCTAACACCGCGAGCAGCACCGCAAAGGTATCACCATCCACAATCGACATCGACCAAGCCCATAGCAACGCGACGCAGCCGCCCAGCCCAGCCAGCGAGTTTCCGATTCCGATTTTTGTCACCCGTTCGACGATCAGCATCAACAGGACGTACGCAGACGAGACAAACAAAGCCGAAGAATACAAATTCGTCACCGGCGGTCGCCCAGAGATAACCACTCGCATGACCAACCCCATTACATGCAATCCCAGCCCAAGTAACAACAGCCACGTTGCAGCTTGCTGGAATGACTTCATCGGCCCCAGCCAACCCAATGCCGCAATCACAAACGCGGCTAGGTAAATCACCATCGCTAGGTAGAACGGCGAAATGACATTGTAGGCAAACTCCCAACGAATCCCCGTCGGCCTCATGCCAGTCGGTGCCGTTGCCGACACCGCTGTCAGATAGTCATCCAAAGCCTTATTGAATTGTTCGGGCTTTCCGTTCAAGTAACTGCTCCCCAACGTTGCGGCGAGCGGTGGGTAGGCGGACGCATTCTCCTTCAGCCCATCCGGACCGGCAATCTTTTCCAATTGAGTCCGCACATTGGTGGCCATTTGCTGAGCTCGTGATGCGAGCATCGAATCCACCAGCGGCGCGATGCTCTTTTTCATCGAGGCATAGGTTTCTTCAGGAAACGCGTCCCAGTTTTTCATCAGCAAGTCGGCCAACTCATTCGCATTCTCCACGCCAGTCGACTTCTGCAGCAGGGCCAGCACATCGGGATCCGAGATCATCCGCTGCACCATCTGCTGGCGAATCATGGCTTCTCGCATGGGTTCGATCACGTCGGCCTGAGCCATTTCAGTTGCTAGGTCTTCAACGGAATCCACGCCGTGCTTACGCGCGACCCCCCGAACCCACTGCCGATTAAGCGACTCGGCGAACGAGATCCATTCGCGCCCCTCTTCGTTTGTAGGAACGGCCAGCGCCAACCCTTTCGCTTCGATAATTCGATTGCCAAAACTCAATCGATCTAGGACTCCGTCACCCACAACTTGTGCAGGATCGCCAAACGCTGAGCGGATGCCAACGATCTTGTTCAAGCTACCGCCGACCCGCCACAGGCGTTGGTGGAACATCGGCCACTTGTCCATGTCCTCGTTGAGGTCAGGCCACCGCTCAAGAGAATCCTTGACCAAGTCCCTAATCTTTTGTTGGGCATCTTTCAGATCGTCCAGCGAGTACAAAAACCGATCGTGATCCTCCTTCAAACCGAGCGCTGATCGGACCGTCGGGTCTTCAATCCGCAAAACTCGGTAGCGATCGAATCCAGGCTTCTGAAACACCGTATCAGCCAGCCACGCAATCGCTGGTTGCTTCTCCCCGTTTTTATCAACGACGGTCTCCCGATTACCCAACTGCCGCGCTGTATTGCGAGCAATTGAATCCAACGGTTGCACGCGACCATTGAACGAAACCGGAATCTGTCCGAAGCGATCAAGCCGGAACCCATTCTCATCCGCCTTCCCACGAGCCGCTTTGGAAAACTGGCCGACCACGTACAAACCAAAAAACATCGTTAACCCAATTGCCAGCCACGCAGAACGCCATGAGCGCCGGGTTTTCGATTTTGCCAGGAGATCCACCATCTTTTTCTGACTTACTACGGCCTTCTTTCGCTGTTTCTCCAGATGAGCCAACAACGAACTGCCGAACTGAGCAACCAGTCCAATCACAGTGAACATGCAACACACGTAAGGAATCATCCAGCCTTTATTGCGAACCACCTGCAACACTGTGGTTTCTTTACCCGAAGGATCACGTTGGTAATTGGACTGGTAAAATGTTTCGTCCGCATAGCGAAGCGGGTTATTCATCCAGATTCGCTGCTCCGATTCGGTAACCGTCCGAGAATCACTCAGCGTAACTTCTGACGCAAACCAACGCGGGGTTTCAGTCGACAGATAGTACTCGGCCTGCACATCATTGAGCGTCATAGAGTACGGTTTGTAGGCGGTTTTGAAACGCAAGCCAATCTGCCATTGCTTGTCGTCAATCTGAACCGTATCGACCAAACCGCTATCGAAAGCAAGCTGAGCCACCATGAAGGTGCCCAAATCGTCACCGTCATCTCGCTTGAGTGCCACGTAAGCCGCTGCACTGTCGGCGACCTGTTGGACATCCGTACCAATCCCCGCATCAACTGGCGCCGCGACCCAAGCATTCCCCAAGCCGGTTGTCGCTTCGTTTTTCATTAAACCATTATCGCGAATCAAACGAGCATTCCGCAGATACGATTCACACCTCAATTGGAACGGTAGATCCGGATGACTAATCCATTCGCCCGATCGCAACCTTCCTCCTGGCACCACGATAATTTCATCGTTCTCCGGATCTTCTTGATTGATTGCTACGAACTCGATTTCGCGAACGTCAATGGCAGTACTGACCGTCTGGCCTTCGCTGATGATCATTCGCTGTTCTTCGTTGGTCGCCGTGACATAGAGCTCATTCAACATCAGTCCGGCCAAACCCAGATGGACGACGACAATTCCAGCCTTGCGCTTAAACAGCAACATGCAGGCGGCCAGTGCCGCTGTTCCTGCCACTGAAGCCTGAAGCAACTGCCAGAGAATACGCATTGCCGAATCGCCAATGAACGAATCAGCCGTCAGCAAAAACGAACCAGCCAACGCCAACAAAACCATCGACGACACAATTGCCAAAATGATTCGCTCGGTGTGTCGTTCTTTGTCCATAGTGGCCGCACCGTAAGCTGCCCCGATCCCGATTCCCAACACGCCAACCTGCAGCAAACTCCACATCAATTTCCACGAAATCGGTGGCTCGGCCTGGAAACCGTCAGGATTCTGACCGTTGAAAATAACGGCCCACGTAATGAATCCTGCCCCGATCGCAGCAAGGATTCCCACCAGCAGCTTCATCCCCTTGGCTTGCAACCTGAATCGCAGCAGATGAGACGCCGCCAGATTGATCAACATCGCCACAAGGATCGTTACGCCACTGGGTATGTAGAAACTCCCTTTGACGTTCTGTAACTCTGGAAACCAGCCCGGAACAAAAAACGTCTGGAATGGGACCTCGACCAGCACGTTCTCAGGGAAGTCAACCAGTACGTTCTGAAAGTGCTTGCTCTTGACCTGCCAGATATCTAAGCGAGTCTGATCGAGTGTCGCGATCCACGTCACCACAACCGCGGCAATCAGTAAGAACACAGTCAACTTCAATGACGAAAGCGGGGTCAGAATCGCAACGGCAATGTCTTTCAAACTGTAAGAACTGCCGGCACCAGATCGGGCCGCCGCTGCTGTGGATTGGCTTGGAGCCGGGAATGATTCAGATGCCATAATTTTCTCAGCTTCAGCTTGATGTGATCAAGCCTAAAAACTAAACGGAGGTTTCTGCGTTTGAGTTCAAAAAGAGCCCGACTGAAATTTTAAGGAAGCTTGACCGTTTTCATAAACTCAACAAGCACTTGATCACTTTGAGTGACAAGGTCACGATCACCGGTCAGTTTAAAAAACCAAGCGTTGGAACCTTTTACGACCATCGTCGCAATCGTCGCTTTGTCGCCTTCGTCCGCTTCAGGAATCAAGCGGATCAACTTTCCATCCACGCCATCCACTGAGACGGCTTCGGTCAACTCAGTCAGTTTCGTGTCATCTAATGAATCCATACCAACCTGCCCTGCCCATCGCTTTGCATTGGGGATCCATTTGTTGGCGGCCGCAGGTAGCGAAGAAACAGAAATCTGAACCGTTTGGTCTGCGTCGGTTCGACTGAATCGAGCTTTCAAGAATGGCGACGGTTGTCCCGCCTGCCAGCCTTCGGGGGCTGTAAATTTAATCTGATTGCTGGCCGATTTTAGCTTGAGCGAATTTGGGTTGCCGCTAGGTTTGGCAAACGGACGTTTTTTCGCAAACGGAGGCATCATCCCGCCCGACATCTTTCCCGTTGCGTCGAACAGTTTAAGCTCCTGATCACCCGCTTGGATCGTTGTCAGCGAATCCTTCAGCCCAGCTTCGGTCGTTGGATCGAGCCCCAATTGACCTCGCCAACGATTCACGTTCAACAGCAAGTCCTGCCCCGCACTCAAGCTGGAAACGGCAATTTCAACAGTCGGATTTTCCGATTCGACCACCAGCGTCGCAAATCGCATCGGCTTTGGACCGGCAGTCGTCCAACCTTCAGGCAAGTCCCATTTCGGCTTGCCGGATTCGTCGAATGAAATCTTCTCTAGGAAAGGACGCCACTGATCTTCTGTTTCATCGATTCGACTGACCGGGCCGTTGAGTTTGAAAAACCATGAGGCATCGTCTCGCAACGCCAATGCCACAATCATCCGATCCTTTTCCTTTGAGACGGCGGACTGCTCCGCGGGCGGTTGCTCATTGAACCCGGCGGATTCTCGCAAGTGCTCCAAATCACTGCGGTCTTTTGGGATCTCATACCGGACGATCTCCTCTTCTTGCAGGCATCCCATCATGCCGAAGCATGACAACAGGATGCCGATACAGAGCGACCGAGTGCGTATTGGAACCAGCGGATTCAACTGAACTTTCCCTGAAATCTTGAGACGTGAAAACGGCATGACCACGCGA
>CAZLYM010000173.1:0-2977 GCA_964563475.1 uncultured Pirellulaceae bacterium | reverse complement strand
CTGAACATCCAACTTTCGATCGTTGAAGTCGAAAACGCGTCCATCGGCAATCGTTCCAGTATAAATCTCACCCGACGTCTTACAACGGCGCGGAAGAACCTGAATCAGTGACAGCCAAATTGTCGCATCCCCATTCGAATGCATCAGACTGCAGTGACGCGAGACTGTGCGCATGAAAAAACCGCATCCAATGGATGCGGTAAAGATTGAGCCAAGCTGGAAATTGCGTTTCAACAATGCGTCAGAAATTGGCAAAAAATGTGACCGGGCGATCAATCCATGTTGACCAAGCCTAGGAAAAACTTCAGAACGCCACGCCCAACGGTCTGATTTTCTGGTATCCAAAGATTCCGAGCTAAATCGTACGCCACCAGAGAGCCCGCTAACAGGAGCGTTGCCACAAGGCTAAGACTCGCCAGTTGCCATTTGGAATATGAAATTTCAGGTACCGCTGCAGCAGCAACTCCAGCGCCGGCCAAAGCCGCGTCCTCGTACAGGCCATCGTCGCCGAAGCCACCATCGCTGAATCCGTCTCCGAAGCCAGCATCATCGACGACTTCCGCATCGAAATCATCCCCTCCCAGCACCGTGGCAGCTGACTCGTCGGCAAAGATACCGGAGTCCTCCATCGCAATGACCTGAGATGTACTGTCGGCTACGGGAGCAGACTCTTCTAACGGCGTCAGGTTGAAGTCATCTTCCTGCAGCAACGTCGGGTCGTCCTGATCGGCTGCTTCCTCGACCATGATCACGTCATCGTCATCATCGTCCAACTGCAACGCGTCAACTTCCGAACCGCCAAGCTCCAGTGGTTCATCAGAAGAAAGTGAAATCCCACTCTCACTGATGGCCAAGTTAATCCCGCTGTCGTCAGTATCAAGCTTCAAGTCGATGCTCGAATCACTATCATCAAGCGACAATTCATCACTGGCACCAAGCTGAATGCCCAAGTCAGCGCTGTCCTCGAACGAAGCGCTGTCCTCAAGCGAAAGTTCGTCATCATCATCCACTAGCAGCAGATCGTCACCTCCGGCGACTCCAAGGTCTTTTCCGGTTCCCGATCCACTGGCATCACTGGCCGGTTCATCCGCCAGCACCAAGTCACTGACATCGCTACCTTCGCCGCCGTCGTCTGCCACTTTCAAACTGCTGCCAAACGTGAGCGAGTCTTCACTGTCGAAAATACTGGAACTGGACAGATTGATACTGTCGTCCGCCTTTGCGATTCCCGCCGCTACGCCTGGCTTCTCAGAATCGCTTTTCAGAATCGCGCTGCTTGATTCCAACTTGAGCGAATCATCGTCATCTTCGTCGAGCAACTTCAAATCGTCCAGCTTCAACGAACTTGCCGAGATAGACATCGAATCGTCAGCAGCGCCCCCCGAACCAGAAAACAACTCGATCGAAGAATCCTCAAGTAGCTCGACTGAGTCCGGTTCGTCGAGTATCAAGTCATCATCCGATTCCTCGAACGACAGGCCCAGCTCACTGACCGCTTCGTCGATCTTGCCTTTGACCGAGTCGATGGCCGATCCGCCAGCGCTCAAAGTGATCCCAAGTTCGTCGGCAACCCGTTCGAGTTCCGACATTTTGAATTTCCAAGTTGCGCCGTCACGGTAACCGAAAATTTCGTTGTTTGATCGAAGTTCCGCGACCTGGTCCTCGGTCATCCCAAGAATACCGGCAGCTTCGTTCATTGGGATAAGTTTTGACATCGTAAATTTCGCTCCGTCATCCGGGTCAGGATGATTGAAAATCAAGTTGTTGAGGTGCGACAGAAGTTGATTGTTCTGTCAAAGTTGACCTAGCCAGGCACTCCAAGCGACAAGCCAATTCAGGACGATTGGACCGCTCGGGCAACCAATTATAGCTTGCCTCTACCAAGCCTCGGCGACCGCTAACGGCTCAGTCGAGAAAAAGCGTGAAATTCCGCTACACGCTCCCGGCCTGCCAAACGTCTCAACCAAGTTTAAAAGGCAACGGTCTCGAATCAAGCCACAAGTTCACTTAATCATTACGTTCGGCGTTTAACCCCTTATTTCATAGGCGTTTGAGCCCTTCCACTGACAGGCTACCACAGGACATCCGAATAATCCGAATAATGCGAATCTTTTAACAGCGGCCATGCGAATCTGCTGGCTCAACTGCTGGCACTTCGGTAGCTGAGCAACGCCCGCTTGAACACCCAGCGGCTGGCCAACAGGCTTATCACCGCGACCAAAGCGGTGTAAGCGGCAAGCAGAAGTTCCCACGTCTTCCATGGAGTCCCCAACGGCTGAGCCAAAACTCGCGCAGGAATATTGGAAACGACCAGCACAGGAATGACGAACGTGAACGTGCCCCACAACGCCATCCCGATCCCCGTGCGTTGGTAGATTTCCATCGGGTAGCGATAGAAATTAGTAATGTAAAACCAGAACGTGTACAGGTTTTGATTCCTTCCCAGCCAAATGCTCGTTGAGGAAAGTGCGATCATCACACTGTACATGATCGTCACTCCACAGAGCACAAAAAACATAAACACCGGCAAGTAGACGAAAGACAGTTGCAAATTCTTGTCGGGATCATTCGCCAATTGAATCAACGAGTACACAATTAACCCGACGCCAAGAATCCCGTTGGGTAGCTGAGCCCAATTGATCCGAGGAAACGAAATCAGAAACTGAGTATCAATTGGTTTGAGCAGAGCGAAGTCTAGATTCCCGGTCCGAATCAACTCGCTGAATTCTTCTGCGTTGGCCATGAAGAATGTTTGCACCAAGCTATTCACCACCCACACGGTGCCCAGAAAAATGAAAAATTCATTTTCCTCCCATCCCGTTCCGCGCCCGATCGAGCTTGTATGTTGATAGACAATTTTGAACAGCCCGAAATTCATCACCGCCCACGAAACCGACGACAGGCATTGCAGGATAAAGTTCATTCGGAATGACATATCGCGCACCAACGAATTACGCGCGAAAGTCAAAAGCACATT
>CAZLYM010000172.1:0-8745 GCA_964563475.1 uncultured Pirellulaceae bacterium | reverse complement strand
CAGAGCACTGGTTTCCAAAACCAGCGGTTGCGGGTTCAAGTCCCTCCGCCCCTGCCATTTTGTGTTTTTTGTGTTGCGGCTTTCAGTTGAGTGTTCGTTGTTCGGGTGTTCCTAGAAGCGGTTGCTCGTTTGTTGTCTGGTCGTTGTTTGATGTCTGGTCGTTTTAACGGCTGGGGATGAATTCAGGAAGTTTTCAATATCGAGCGGCGAAAGTTCGCGGCGTTTGTGCGAGGTGGTTTGATGAGTTCGGTCGCAAAAGGAAAAGATGGGGATGCCGGTGGCGGTTTTCTCTCGGAGTTGTTTCGGTTTGGTCTCTACAAACCGAATCAGGGCCGGGTGGTTCGTCAGGTAACCTTTCTGGCTGTCGCATTGATTGCGTGTTTGGCCGGTGTTGAAGTGTTTCGTTCCGGTTGGGGTTCGCGGTTGGGGGCCAGTGGGCTTGTGATTGCGTTTCTTGTTGCCGGGATCGGATCGTGGGTTGCTTACCGGTTGGTAAATTACTCGACCTTTGCTGATTTTTTGATTGCGGTAGAAGCTGAGATGAACAAGGTTTCTTGGCCGGGTCGTCAGCAGTTGTGGAATGCCAGTGTGGTGGTCATGTTTGTGATCTTCGCAATGGCGGCTGCGTTGTTCTTGTTCGATGTGATCTGGACAAGAGTTTTTGAGATTATTGGTATTCGATACTCTGGTGGTTAATTGATGTCGACGGAAAACGTCAGTTCAGAAGATCAGCCAGAGGTCTCCGATTCGTTGGAGGCTGGTTCGGGTGATGTCGCGCCTGTTGAGGGTTCGTTAGACGCTGGCGACCAAGTAGATGCCGGTTCTCCTGTGGAGGACGCGGTCGAGGAAGAGTTGAACGAGTTTGGTTTTTCAGCTGCCGAAATGGTGACTGACGACGATCTCGTTGAAGAAGAGGACGGTTCGGTTGCCGAGGCTTCGCCCATCGAAGAGTTGGTGGAAGAAACGGTTCACGGCGTCGTGGATGAAAGCGAGATGGACTGGTACATCCTGAAGGTTCAGGTGAACCGGGAGAAGTCGATTTGCGAAAATCTGCGTCGAGGCGTCAAGCGTGCTGGAATGGAAGGTTATTTTCAGGACATCTTGGTTCCGACCGAGGATGTGCGTGAATTTACGAAGGCTGGGAAGCAGCGGGTTGTTAAGCGAAAGTTGTATCCGGGCTACATCGTGGTTCGGATGGCAATTAATGATGATTCTTGGTTTCTGGTGCGTGAAACGTCCGGAATCGGGGATTTTACTGGGTCGGGAGGCAAACCTGCTCCGCTCAGTGCAGAAGAGATAGAGCGAATCATTTCGACGTCTCGACCTGTCGAGGACGAAGAGAACGAAGAAAAAATCAAGACTGCGATTCCATTCAAGGAAGGCGATCGCGTGAGAGTGAAGGAAGGATACTTCCAAAACTACGAAGGTGATGTTTCAGCGGTTGACGAACGAAACGGTCGAATTACGGTCATGATCGATATTTTTGGTCGACCCAATCCTGTTGAGTTGGATCATTGGCACGTCGAGAGTGTGGCTTAGTCCGGTTTGCGGGTGTTTCTTTCGGAAACAGATTAACAGTTAGTTGCGACCGACGCGTCGCGTAGAAAAGTATTAGCGGTCATTATGGCAAAGCAAGTTACAGGTCAGGCGAAGTTTCAGGTTCCCGGTGGTCAAGCGACTCCGGCTCCTCCTGTGGGTACTTCGTTGGGTAAGTTCGGTATCAATCTCGGGCAGTTTGTTCAGCAGTTCAACGATCGCACGAAGGAGTTCAATGGGACTCCTATTCCAGTGGTTGTTACGGTGTACAACGATCGCTCGTTTGAGTTCGAGACCAAGAGTCCTCCCGCGGCTGCGTTGCTTAAGTTGGCTGCTGGCATTGCAAAGGGTTCTGGGGTGCCGAATAAGACCAAGGTTGCCACCGTCAATCGGGCTCAGATCGAAGACATTTGTACCAAGAAGATGGCCGACTTGAATGCTCGGGATATGGAGCACGCTTGCCGAATGATTGAAGGCACGGCACGCAGTATGGGAATTAACGTCGAAGCCTGATTTGAATTGGCTGATCGGCGGCTTAGTGTCGCCGGAACACGAGACAACAGTAGCGAATAGAAGAAAAATGAAACGTTCAAGAAGATATAACGAACTACTTGCCAAGGTTCCTGAGGGTCCAGTTTCGCTTGATAAAGCGGTTGAGGTTCTCAAAGGTTTTGATGGCACGAAGTTTGATCAAACAATTGAGATTCACATGAGGTTGGGAATCGATCCGAAGCAGGCAGATCAGCTTGTTCGCGGTTCGATCGTTCTGCCGCACGGAATTGGTAAGACTCAGCGAGTCGTTGTGTTTGCCAAGGGTGCTGCTGCCGAGGCGGCCAAAGAAGCGGGGGCCGACGAGGTCGGTGAAGCCGATTTGGCCAAGAAGATCTCCGACGGTTGGTTGGACTTCGATGTGTGCATCGCGTCGCCGGACATGATGGGTGTTGTTGGTCCATTGGGTCGTGCACTTGGCCCGCGAGGCCTGATGCCTTCGCCGCGAGCCGGCACAGTGACTCCCGATGTGGGCACCGCGGTCAGTGAGTACAAGGCCGGTAAGGTCGAATTTCGAAACGACAACGGTGGCAATGTGCACGCGGTCGTTGGCCGCTTGAATTTTTCTGCTGCTCAGATTCAGGAAAACATTGAGTCCTTTATGGCTCACATTCGTTCGCTGGAACCGTCATCGATCAAAGGGGCATACATAAAGAATGTCTCGTTGGCGGCGACGATGAGTCCGGGTGTGTTTGTGGCTGCCTGATCGAGTGTGATATTTGATTTTGGGCAGAGTGGATTTAAAAGGGACGGCTCAAACGAGTTCAGAGTAAAGAAACAGTTATGAGTAAATACGTAAAAGACCTGTTGACCAAAGATTTGTCGAGCCGCGTGGACGGTGTCGAAAATTGCGTATTGGCCAACGTGATTGGGATGGATGCAAACGCGACAACGAACTTGCGAAAGCGGTTGCGTGAAAAGGGTATCCGTCTGATGGTCGTCAAGAACAGTGTTGCCAGACGCGCTACCGAAGGTACGTCTCTGGCTCCAGCGTTTGAGGGTTTGGAGGGCACTGCAGCAATGCTGTGGGGCGCCGACGACTTTGTTTCGCTGGTCAAGGAGGTTGTTTCACTCGACAAGGATGAAGAAGAGTTCGAAAAATTCACCGCCCGTGGTGGTGTGATGGACGGCGAGGCGCTTGACACCGACAAGGTGAAAGAGATCAGCAAGTGGCCAAGCCGTGAAGAACAGTTGTCGATGTTGGTCGGACAGATTTTGGGTCCAGGTGCCACGTTGGCCGCACAATTGATCGGTCCGGGAGGCCAGTTGGCCAGCCAGATCGGGCAGGTGGGCGAAGAGTAGAGGTTCCGCGACGTCAGTCGTTTTTAATAATCGATGACCAAGCCGCGGATTGGGCCAATCGAAACATACGAAGCTTCGGCTTCGAACCGTATTAGCAATGATTTTAGAGTTCGCCGTTCGGTACCGCAGCCGAGGCGAGCATGATGATGAAAGGGTGACAATGTCAGAAGACACAGCAACACTAGAGTACTCGGACGCGACCAAAACAATCGGTGACAAGATCGTCGGTTTGACTTTGAAGGAAGCGAAAGAGCTAAGCGATTATCTTGAGAATGAGCATGGCATCAAAGCCGCTGCTGGCGGTGGCGTTGTCATGGCCCCAGGCGGTGGCGGTGGTGGCGAAGATGCTGCCGAAGCCAAGACTGAATTCGATATCGTTTTGACCGGATTTGGCGACAAAAAGTTGGACGTTGTGAAGGTCGTTAAGACCATCACAGGTGCTTCACTGATGGAAGCCAAGAAGATGGTCGAGAGTGCTCCTGCGACACTTAAGGAAGCTGCCTCCAAGGAAGAGGCTGCTAAGATCAAGGAAGATGTCGAAGCTGCCGGTGGTAGCATTGAGCTGAAGTAGTCGATTCGATTTTTCTGAGCTCTGGTGACGAAAACCGTCACCGGATCAGAGCTGATGCTGACGCTGCGGGCATGTTTTTGCTCGTGGCGTTTCGGTGATTTGCGGATGGAATTCGGACGAGATAGTGGCAAGCGTCAACGGACGCGCGACGTTGTCTCAGGCCGAATTCGGAATTCGCTTAGCATGGTTTATCGGCCGTGGTTTGTGAGCCATGGTCGTGAGCGTAACTGTTTGTGACAAAAATAAGCAGTCGGGAGGTGGCGATGGCTTGGAATCACCTTGCTCTGGGGGCGTTTAGCCTCAATGAGAGTTGTGGTGGATCGTTGTCTAGTTTTGACACTGATCGTCTGTTTTTGGTTTCGATGTTTAGTCCAATTGCTTCGCGTGATTGTCAGACGAAAGTTTGCCAGTCGGGAGCGTGGGAAGGCATCGAAAGCTGTGAGTCATCGCCTTCGCTTTTTCGCTCGACCGTCTGTTTGCTGATTGCATTGTTGGCCTTCGCTGTGTTCGTTGGCAACGCCCATCTTTCCCGCTTGATCTGATACTGGAGATTCCTCGCTTATGGCAACCCCAATTGAGCGACGCCTGACCCCTGAAACTGTTCGACGATTTGGTAGTGGTCGTGATTATCAGGTCCCGCCAGATCTGACGGAGATCCAAACCAAAAGCTACGCGGCTTTCCTTCAAGAGGATCTGCCGTCGGACAAGCGTAAGCTGCACGGTATCGAAAGTGTCTTGCAGGAGATCTTTCCGATCGAGAGCTATGACAAGCAGTTGAAGCTCAGTTATGTCCGTTACGAACTTGGTAAGCCTCGCTACACCCCGGAAGAGTGTCGTCAGTTGCGTTTGACGTACGGGCGCCCGTTCCGCGTTTGGCTGCGGTTGGAGAAAGAACAGCCGATCGAAGAAGAAGTGTTCTTAGGGGACATTCCGATCATGATGGGCGGCGGCGAGTTCATCATCAATGGTGCTGAGCGTGTGGTCGTTAGTCAGTTGCATCGAAGTCCTGGAATCGACTTCGTGATGGACTCGGACACGACTTCGGAGCGTAAACTTGCCAGTTGCCGCGTGATTCCTGAGCGTGGAAGTTGGATCGAGATCAACGCGACCAAGAAGGATGCGTTGACGGTTCGGATTGACCAGAGCGGTAAGTTTTCTGCGTTGACGCTGTTGCGTGCGATGGACCCGAAGTACGGCGAAGACTCTGATCTGATCCGGGCTTTTTATGACACAGCAAAAGTGAAAGTTGTTGATCGTCGTAGTGCTGCCAAGCTGGAAGGCAAGATTGCGGTCGATGACATCATGTATCCTGCTGCCAGCGATCGTGCGGGAGAAATTATCGTCGAAGCCGGCGAAAAGATTTCGAAGGACGCATCCGAAACGATTTGCACTGCCGGTGTCAAAATTGTTGAGATCATGCCTGCTCCGAAGACGCCTCTGATTTTCAACTCGTTGCTTGAGGATACGACCTCCAGTCACGAAGAGGCTTTGCTGCGAATTTACCAGCGGCTTCGTCCGGGTAACCCGCCTGCTGTCGAAAAAGCGCGGACACTGTTCCGTGAAAAATTCTTCGATTCCAATCGTTATCGTTTGGGTCGCGTGGGTCGCTTCCGGATTAACCGGAAACTTGACTTGGGCGTGTCGGAGAAAGAGATGACGCTTCGCCCCGACGACATTTTGGCGTCAATTCGATACATCCTTGAGCTTTCATCGCCCGGCGGCGACGCGTTTGTTGACGATATCGATCACCTTGGTAACCGGCGTCTTCGCACGATCGACGAATTGGCTTGCGACGAGTTGCGGAAGGGTTTCCTGAAACTTCGGCGGACCGTTCAGGAGCGAATGAGCCTCAAAGATCAGGAGGACATGACTCCGCGAAGCCTCGTTAACCCGAAGAGCATTTCGGCGGCGATCGAGTACTTCTTCGGTCGAGGCGAATTGTCTCAGGTTGTCGACCAGACCAACCCATTGTCTCAGTTGACGCATGAACGACGTCTGTCGGCGTTGGGCCCGGGTGGTTTGAACCGAAAGCGTGCGGGCTTCGAGGTTCGTGACGTTCATATTTCTCACTACGGTCGAATTTGTCCGATTGAGACGCCGGAAGGTACAAACATTGGATTGATCTCCAGCCTCGCGATTTATGCGGGTGTGGATGATTACGGTTTCCTTGTGACGCCGTACGCGGTGGTCAAGGATGGCAAGGTGCGTGACGAAGTTGCGTGGTTGCGAGCCGATGAGGAGACCGAAGCGTTTGTTGCACCGGCTGATACGGATGTTAAAGATGGTGTCATTGTTCCGCAGAAGCAGTTGGGCGGAAACATTATTGCTCGTTTCCGTGCTGACTTTGAGCTTTGTGATCCGAACGATGTGACTTACATGGACATTGCTCCATCGCAGATGGTGGGCGTGTCAGCTGGCTTGATTCCATTCCTTGAGCACGACGATGCTAACCGTGCGTTGATGGGTTCGAACATGCAGCGTCAAGCGGTGCCTTTGTTGGTGGCTGAGCCTCCGATCGTAGGTACGGGCATGGAGCGAGAGGTTGCCGTTAACAGCGCGATGTTGGTTAAGGCTCGCCGAGCGGGCAAGGTAACGTTCGTGGATTCGACTCGGATTGAGATCGGGAACGACGTTTACAACCTGAAAAAGTATGTCGGCCTGAACGAACGAACATGTCAAAATCAAAAGCCGCTGGTCAAGCCTGGTCAGAAGGTTGAAAAGAATGAAGTGATCGCCGATGGCGCGGCAACCCACAAGGGCGAATTGGCTCTGGGGCGCAACGTGCTGGTTGGTTTCATGTCGTTCGACGGTTGCAACTACGAAGATGCGATCATTATCAGCCAAGAATTGGTTCAGAACGACACGTACACGTCGATTCACATCGAGGAGTTCGACGTCGAGGTTCGCGAGACCAAGCTTGGCCGCGAGGAATTCACTCGTGATATTCCTAACGTCAGCGAGAAAGCACTTCGCAACCTTGACGAAAATGGAATCATCCAAGTTGGTACTTACGTGAAGCCGGGTGACATTCTGGTCGGTAAGGTTTCTCCGAAATCAAAGACCGAGCTTACACCTGAAGAAAAGCTTCTGCACGCGATCTTTGGTCGTGCTGGTGAGGACGTGAAGAATGACTCGTTGGAGGTTTCTTCCGGAATCGAAGGCATCGTGATTGACGCTCAGCGTTTCAGCCGTCGAATGAGTCTTTCCGAAGAAGAGCGGAAGGTTTTCGAGAAGGATCTGAAGGCTGCCGAAGCAGACGGTAACGAAAAGATTGCCACCGTGTTCGGCGAGATGATCTCGGCGATGGAAGCGATTGTTGGCAAGACGTTGACGGACGAGGACGAAGTGCCACTTGTCCGTGATCAGGATCCTCGTTTCATCGCTGAAAAAGCTGCGATGTTCCGTTTGACTTCGGTGACGGGATCGATGCGAAGTGATGCCAAGATCAAACAAGTCAGTCAGGTTTACGCCGACATGTGGGAAGCGGTCGAGAAGTCGATCGATGCTCGCGATCGTACGGTCAACAGTATGAAGCGGGGCGATGAGCTTCGCAGCGGCGTCCTGCAGATGGTCAAGGTTTACATTGCGACCAAGCGAACCATTTCGGTCGGCGATAAAATGGCCGGTCGTCACGGTAACAAGGGTGTGATTTCCAAGATCCTTCCGATCGAGGATATGCCGTACCTTGAGGATGGCACGCCGATTCAGATCATGCTCAACCCGCTGGGTGTTCCCTCGCGGATGAACGTGGGCCAGATTCTGGAGACTCACCTTGGCTGGGCCGGTTCCAAACTTGGCTTCCAAGCGATCACTCCGGTGTTCGATGGTGCCAGTGAGGCAGACATCAACAAGTGTTTGGCAGAAGCCGGTCTGCCGGCGCACGGAAAGCACTACCTGTACGATGGCCGGACTGGTGAGAAGTGCACGCAAGAGACCACCGTTGGCTACATCTACATGTTGAAGCTGCACCACTTGGTCGACGACAAGGTTCACGCACGCAGCACCGGACCTTACTCATTGATCACTCAGCAGCCACTGGGTGGAAAAGCTCGGTTTGGCGGTCAGCGATTCGGTGAGATGGAAGTATGGGCACTCGAGGCTTACGGTGCCGCTTACATCTTGCAGGAACTGTTGACAGTTAAGTCGGACGACGTGGAAGGTCGCACCAAGATTTACGAATCGATGGTCAAGGGCGAGAACACGCTTGAGGCCGGCACGCCTGCCAGCTTTGACGTGCTGACCAACGAGATCCGAGGTCTGGCTTTGAACATGCAACTTGAAAAACGTCGCGGCTGATTCGAACCTGCTTCGAGAATGGCTCGAAGCGGCAAGCAGAATTGGCGAAGCGACTTTCGCTCGAACAAAATCCTAAACGATTAATCAACTTCAGGAGCAGGTGAATTTATGGCAACTGCCGACAGCACCTACGATCGCATCAACGACTACGCGTCCGTCAAAATTTCTTTGGCGCGACCTCACGATATCCGCAGCTGGTCCATGGGCGAGGTAAAGAAGCCCGAGACCATCAATTACCGTACGTATCGTCCCGAGAAAGATGGTTTGTTCTGCGAGCGGATTTTTGGTCCTGAAAAGGACTGGGAATGCGCCTGCGGCAAGTACCGCGGGATGAAATACAAGGGAATGATCTGCGATCGCTGTGGCGTGAAGGTCACTCACAGTCGCGTGCGTCGTAAGCGAATGGGCCACATCGAGCTGGCTGCTCCAGTGGTTCACATTTGGTTTTTCAAGGCGATGCCTAGTCGTTTGGGCAACCTGCTGAACATGAA
>CAZLYM010000171.1:0-8773 GCA_964563475.1 uncultured Pirellulaceae bacterium | reverse complement strand
TTTATTGTTTTGTTCGGCAGGATTTAACTCTGCCTCAGCAAGTCGTTCAGGCTTGCCATGCGTGCATTGAAATCGCACGTCTTCTTTCCCCCGACATTGCGCATCCGCACTTGGTCGTTCTGGGTATTGGCTCTGAGTTTCAACTTCAGCATGCTGCTGCGCGCCTTGAGGCGTTGGGAATTCAGTACCAGCCATTCTATGAACCCGATCTTGGTGGCCAGCTTACATCGTTGGCTACTGAACCTCTGTCAATGCAAAGGCGCAAAGCTATGCAGCGCTATCGATGTTGGGGAGAGTCCGCTTTAACAAACAAAAACAAACGAGGAAGAAATATGTCATCAGTAAGTAACACGCACCGTAGCCGTTATGGTTTTCATCCATGCACCTTCGAAGTTTATCGCCAGCTTAAATATCTGCATCGCCGATATTGGGATACGCTTCGGCAGTTTCACACTTGGCATCGTTGGAACCGGAAGCAGCCTGAAAATCGAATAGGGAACGAACCGAAATTCTGTACGTTCTTTGTTGAAAATCGTCCATGGGCAAAACGAGTCACGCGGAACGGCGAAACGGGATTCAAACGGTATCCCAAGACAGTCGTTGATCACGACGTGGTACGACTTTATCACGAAGCACGAATGCCGCAGGTGGAAGCCGTCGGTACGTTTTCCGATGAACAAATCGCGGCAATCAAAGGGCTGTATGAACAGGTTCATGATCACTTTGAATCTAAGGAGGCTACCGAGTAACGGCTAACCATGTTCGCGGTTGAGAATTGACCTGTTAGATTACAGCCCGTTCTTGGCTGCGAACAAATGCGTGTGTAGCTCAATTGGTAGAGCAGAGGCTTCTAAAGCCTTGAGTTGCGGGTTCGAGTCCCGCCGCACGCACTGTTCGAGTTAAGAATTTTATTGAAGTGGAAAGAATGAATAACAAAATCGTAGCGAAGCCTGAAGTCACAACACAATTTGAGTGCATCGATATTGGTGCAAACCTGACCAGCAAAAAGTTCAAGAACGATCTGGAAAATGTACTAACCGAATCGGCGTCGGCCGGTCTGAGCCATATCGTGTTGACGGGATCGTCGGAGAGGAACAGCGTCGAGTCATCCAAGATCTGCCAGCGGCACCCGGGATTTCTATATTCGACTGCCGGGATCCACCCTCACGATGCAAGTGAATATGATCCGGTGCGGACGGCCAAGACGCTTGAAGAGTTGTATGAGCTTGATCACGTTGTGGCGGTGGGGGAATGCGGGCTGGACTTTAATCGAGACTTTTCGCCACGGGACAAACAACGTGATTGCTTTGCCGCCCATCTCGATCTCGCGTCAAAGAACCAATTGCCGCTGTTTCTTCATGAACGAGACGCATTCGACACGTTTTACTCAATGATGAAAGAAGCCCGAGGCCGAATCAGCCGAGGAGTTGTTCATTGCTTCACCGGTTCTTTATCAAACGCCAAAGCGTATCTGGATCTCGACTTGCATCTGGGCATCACAGGTTGGATCTGCGACGAGCGACGAGGGAAGCACCTTCGCGACGTAGTAAAAGAAATTCCTGTGAATCGTTTGATGCTTGAAACCGATTGCCCCTACCTTGCACCGCGCGACTATCGGCCTCGCATTAATCGAAACGAGCCCAAATACTTGCCGCATATTTTGAAGACGGTCGCTGAGTGCCGTGGCGAGCCGGTTGAGGAGCTGGCTGCCGAAGTCTTAAAGACGACCAAATCGTTTTTTGGGATCGAGTAATGTGAATTTTGGAGCCGAGCGTTCAGACGTTCACGGCTGAGCCGGGTCTGCGTTCACAGGGCTGTCACTGGCAGTCGCGCCACGTTCGTCAGTTGATTGACTTTCAACCAGCGCTTTCAGTCGTAGCAGGCTGGCATCGTATTGATGTTGCATGCCGGTCGCGAAGAATGGGCTGAAGAATCCGTAGAACGGTCCACCCGGCAACGTCCCGCGACTCGACCAGACGACTCGTGTTTGACCTTTCACGTCTGCTGGCTCCTCGACGACCGAGAGATCGATTGAACTGGCCATCTCGGGGAAGCCGGCGAACTCTAACTTGTAGGCGACCTTCTGGCCGGGGACGCTTTCCACAATCCACAGCTTTCCGTCGCCACGAGGATCGGTCCATGCCTGAGCCGCTCCCACTCCGGACTCGGTGCCTGAATACTCGACTTCCAAATCGGCCACCTGCTGAGGACTCCATTGGCTCCAGTCCTGCCAGGTTTTAATTGTGTTCACGTTTTCAAACACGATCTCTGGAGGCGCATTGATCACCGTGGTAGTCGAAAAGTCATAAGATCGCGGCAGCAAGGATCCAATCACGGCGATAATCCCAACCACAACCGCAATCAACATCAACAAACGAGCGTAGTAGATAGCCACAAAATTAAACCATTGCTAAATGAAAAACCGATCCGCTAGTCCCCTGCCCTGCACCGCAGCCGACGACGGCAACATGCTAGCATTTTTAGCCAGACAAACTGACCTAGGTAGATCAAATCGGTTGGATTAAATTTTTTTCTCATCATGCTCGCTTTTCCAAAGCGGCGGATTAGAAAAACTTGGAGTTTAGCAATGAAGCTGACAGAAATTGCCATTGAGGGCAGCACGTTTTCGGGACGAGTCCAGTTGGGTCCATTTGATCGTGGACTGAACTTTGTTTACGGAGAAAATGGATCCGGCAAGACGGCTTTGAGCGCCTTCCTGCGCGGTATGCTGCTGCCGGGAGCCAAGCAAAACTTTGCGTCGACCGGGCACGCGACCTGCACAAGTAAGCTGGGCTCATGTGTGCTTCGGCAAACGGCCAACGTTTCGCAGCCCATTCAAATCGAATCGCAGCAAATCGGGCATGCTCCCATTGGTTCGCTGGCTCAAATGACCGGCTCAATCACGCCGCTGGTATACGACACACTGTTCAACTTTAGCCTGCGAGAATCGACGCGGCAACGGCACGATATTGCTAGGCTCCTTCACGAAAACTTCGCCGTCGCGATCGGGCCAGAAGCTGCGGATGGGAACACGAGTGTCGACTACCAGCCGCAGATTCGGCAACTGCAAAACGAGCTGACTCAATTGCTCGCATCTATCGAAACACTCAGCCAAACGCGTGCCCGACTGGCAGGAGAAATTTCACTCAAGCAAACCGACCAGAATCGGCTGTTCGAATTGAATCAGCAGATCGATCAGCTGACCGCTCAATTGAATCGATTGAATCGTACACGCCTTCAATCAGAACTAGTGGCGATTGACGCGGAAATTCAAACACTGCAACTATCCATCGACCGCGCTGCGGCAACCCCTGTCGCGCATGTGCCTCAGCAACCTGCTAACGACGGTTTCAAGCATTTGTATCATCGTTTAGATGAAGTAGACCAACAGATCAAACGCTGGCGACACGTACAGTCTGACATACAGAACCAACGGGTGCGGTTGAAGGACGAGATGATCGTTTGGAACGAGATGACGCTTGAATCGGACGAGCATCCGTATCATAACGCTCGCGAAATTCTGATCGGGTTGGAGTCGCGCGTTGACCAAGCCGAGCAAACGGCCGCTCGCTGGTCAGGAGCAACCGCATCCCAGATCGACGTTACGCAAATGGCATCTGCCGTGGAAGACATCTGTCGTCAGATGCGAGAAGATTTGTACTCGCTGTGTGCGGAACTATCCGGTCAATATAAACACATCCGGCAGCGCGCCGCAGCGGTTGAGCTGAAGCAACTGCGTCGTTGCTACCACGAAATGGGCGAAAACACGGGTCGGTTGGTCCAACGCCGCCAACAAGTGATCGATGAAATCCGTAGCGTTGATCCCGCCGGCGCGGATGCGATCCTGCGATCTGAGCAAGCGTTCTGCCAATGTGCCGCACACGAAGGTTACCTTGCTGCGCGGCGACGCTTTATTGGTGACGTGCAGTCGCCTGCTCCTGTCGTCACAACGGTTCAACCTAATCTTTCTGCCGAACGGTCTCGACTTTCTCAACTGAGTATCGAACGAAATGAAATCATCGCCAGCTTGAATCGTATCGATATCGACGGTGCGGAACTGGAGCGGCAGATTTCCAGCCTGATCATGCAACGGGATTCGTTGCCAGCGAGCGATGTTGGGTTGCTTGAATCACAACTTCGGCAAGTGGAAGATGATCTCCGAACATTGGATGCGAAAGAGCGTTCAGTGCGAAGTCAACTGGATGAACTGACTAGCCTTCCCGTCACAAAACCAAGCCCGATCCTAGTTCAGGCCGGTCAATTGTTGAATCAAATGACGCAAGGCAATCTGACACAAGTTTTTCTTTCACATCATAGCGGCCACGATAACAGTCCGCTGACGCAGTTCGACTTGCAAATTCGAGATGGCATGGGACGCGTCCACAATTTCACTGGGCTCGACAACGCCGGCAAGAACCATGTGTATCTGAGTCTAGCCATGGCGATGGTTTCCAACCAACGAAGCACTGGCACTGAATTGGCAATGGTTATTGACGATTCGTTTGTGCACATTGGTCCTGATCATGTCACGGCGACCTTGAATACGCTTGATCAATTCTGCCGGCAAAACGATCAGCAGATTATCTTGCTCAGCCAGCATTATTACTTGGCCGATCGTTTACCAACGATGCCGCGATTCGAGCTTCCTCCGCAGACGGTTCCCGCGAGAGGCCCATATGAAACGCCGCTTCGGAAGTCACCGCCGATTCGCGTTGTCGAAGACCGACCGCAAGCTGTCAACCGTTCGCCCAAAATTCAGGTGCCTTCGAATCGTGATACGCAGAATCAAAATTTGATCACCAACCTCAACCGACCGTATCCCTTGTCCAAGTACTCGGCCAATCCCGCCGCAATTGCCCAACCGCATGATTTAGATACCGATTTCCGCCTGCCTTGGTCGCCGCTGAATCGAGACATTCAGAGCGTTGAATCTCGGGCCAGCGTGAGACCAACATCGCCCGAGACGTTCGTGTCATTCCAAAATCATGCAACGCCGGTCACACTCGATTCCATGTCGCTTTCATCAACCGGCTTATTCGCTCTGCCTGTTTTGGGAGACTTCCACGATGCGGGGATTACGACGGTAAACCAGTTGTTGGAGCTTGACTCAGAACAACTCGAACGAGCGTTGGCTGGCGGCACGATGAATCGCCACCAGCTTGAAAATGCGGTGGCCGAAGTCCTGATCTACTGGTCAGTACCGGGCTTGTCACCGGAGGAAGCGAAGTTGATCGTCGCGATAGGAATCACCGATCCAGAGACTCTGGCTAACTTCGACGCCGACCGGTTGGTGGCTCGTATCAATCAGTTCCTCGGTTCCGCCGAGGGGCAGCGGTTCCAACGTTCCACATCGAATTCAAACGGCGGTCGCACGTTTGCACTCGGTCGCGACCGAACGTCAGAATGGCATCGGTCGCTGGCAAGCAATCGTTCACGCTGGAGCCGACGTCCCCGACACAGCAACAACTCACGATCTCGCGATCGGGTGACCAGTAATTCTCGCGATCGCCTGAACAGTAACCGTTCCAGAGCAGCGCGAACGAATGGTCACGTGGCGGAAACCTATCGGGTGTCAAACTATACCCAGCAATCCGAGCGTGCTCCACGGCCTCCGCGTCAACGTATGGACCACGGCAATTTTGGACGAAGGGATACCTCGCATCAACCAGCAACTCTGCATCAACCAGCAGCTCCGCATCAACCAGCAGCGTTGCGGCCCGTTCCGGCTCCTGTCGAAAGATCAAGTTCAAAGCCTCGCGATACTTCCAGTAGCACCTCCAGTCAAGGCGCTCGGTCCCGTAACGGCAAACCACTGAAATTCTACTTGAACCTGAACGACGATTTGGAAGCCGCTCCTTCGATCGGAGCCAAGACTGCGGAAAGATTCGAAAGAATTGGTGTGATCACGGTTGCTGATTTTCTCAGACAGACCGCCGAGTCCATGGCTGAGCGTCTAGACTACAAACGACTTTCTGCGGAGGTACTGCGAACGTGGCAGCATCAGGCACGAATGGTCTGCCGAATTCCAAACCTGCGAGGCCATGACGCTCAACTTTTGGTTGCGTGCGATGTCATCGAACCGGACGATCTTGAAGGCATGGATCCCAAAGCCCTATTCAGCGTGATCGGGCCGTTCTCAGACACCAAGGAAGGGCTGAAGATCATTCGATCGGGCAAAAAGCCTGATTTGGCTGAAGTGACCGACTGGATCGATTGGGCCGGGCATACTCGTTCCCTCCAAGCGGCCTAGCACCGTCTGCTGGAAACGCATCAAACTGTCTGTTAAAAAACAGCACTCTCACATCGCGATTGTGCCAGAACCGATTATGATGGGTGAGTTTACTCCAGCCAGTTCGTTCCAAACGGTCTGTGTCAGTCCTGCTAATAGCCACCCTTCATGATTCACGCACGACAGTTGTCCCGGCACTACGGGGAGTCATCGAATCGAGTCACGGCACTCGATGGAATCGATCTCGAGATTGAATCCGGTGCTCGTGTGGGGATTCTGGGACGTAGCGGATCCGGCAAGACGACGCTTTTGAACTTGCTGGCCGGGCTAGATCGGCCTACCGCCGGTTCACTTTCTGTGGCGGATAAAAATCTTGATAAACTGCCTGCCATCGAACTGGCTCAGTATCGTCGCGAGACGGTCGGGGTTGTTTTTCAGTCCTTTCAGTTGATTCCCAATCGCTCCGCGTTTCAGAATGTTGAACTTCCGCTGATCCTTGCGGGTATGGAGCGAGCCGAGCGAAAGAAGCGTGTTGCCGAAGCGATTGATCGAGTCGGGCTGACACTGCGCCGCCGTCACAAACCGTCTCAACTTTCCGGAGGCGAGCAACAACGAGTCGCCGTCGCCCGGGCGATGGTTACCAAGCCGAGCGTGCTGCTGGCGGATGAGCCAACTGGAAATCTCGATTCACAGACCGCAGAATCGGTTACTCAGTTGATGCTGGACGTTGTCAACGAGAACGAATCAACGCTGATTTTGATTACTCATGACCGCCGACTGGCTGAGACCTGTTGTGATCGGATCGTGGAACTGCTCGATGGGCGATTACTCGAACCACAAAATTCGTCCAACCATGGTTCTGTATGAACATCCGTGACACAATCTGGATGTCGGTCCACAATCTGTGGTCCCGTAAAGGCAGGACGCTGTTGAATTTGTCGGGAGTGGTGGTCAGTTGCGTACTGCTTTTCTTGACCTTGGCCGGAACGCGTGGTGCTCGTGACGGCATATTGGACATCATGAATGCTTCGGAGCAGACAAAACGATTCATGATTATTGAATCGTATGATCGAAGCGCCAAGGTTCCTGACGAAGCACTCGTTTTACCGGCAGGTGTTTCAAAAGATCGTCATGATCGCCTGTTAGACCAACTTGAGAAACATTGGCGGGACAAGAATGCAAAGCGAATTCGTCTGGATCATGATCTCATGAAACAACTGCGCTCGATCGAACAAGTGCAGTCGATCGTTTGGCAAAATCCGGTTCGATGTACATTTACTTGGTTGAATGATGCCCCCAAGGGTGAAGCAAGTGGCGCCAAAAAGCAAAAACCAACTTCCGGTTCATTGATTGGCATCGATCCACTCGACACTAGGGCTTCCAATCGGTTGATCATGGGAGAAATGGTGTCTCCAAGCGACAAGCAAGGAGTCATGGTCGATGAGGTAACCGCCTACAACCTTGGTTTTAAAACGGATGAAGACCTAGATCGATTGATTGGTTTGGAGATCGAAGTCCGCTGCGCCCTAGGAAAAACCGCGCCCAATCCAGCGGCAGGTTTTCTGGCCGGAATTGAAAATCTACTCGCCCCGGAAACAATCCAGTCACTGCGTCGAGTCACTGAGCAACTTGACCGGACCGACCTGAGTGACAGTGAGAAAGCAGCCATTCGTGACGCGATGAAACGACTGCCAATTGACAAGCCGCCCAACGATTCTATTAAGAATCCCGAAGCGGTGGCATCATCTGAGACAAAAACAATTTCAGATGATGTGCAAATGGACTCGAAGGGAAATCGCATTCTCGTTCGAAAGGGAATCGTGCGCGGGATCTTGAAACAACCAGACGACGATGACCTGTTCGGCTTTCTTCAATTTACGGGGTTGCAGCGTCGAGCCAATCTGTATGTTCACCATCATGTCACCGAAGAAATCTACTCGCGTCGAGATGGATTCAAAGGCTACTGGAGTGTTGCGGGAAGCGTGTCCGACGTTGCGGACTTGAAGGAAACGATTGAACAGATCGAGGTCCTTGGGCTTCGCACGCGATCAGCGTTGGGGATCGTGGAAAAAGTGGAGGAAGAGGTTGAAAAAATTCGTATGGCGGCAGGAGCGTTGGCACTGGTGATCCTGATCGTTTCGGCGATTGGCATTTGCAATACCATGATCGTCGCCGTGCTGGAAAGAACCCCAGAGTTTGGCATCATGAAGTCAGTGGGAGCCGAGGATCGTCATGTGTTGAACCTTGTCTTGCTGGAAGGCCTGATCACTGGAGTTATCGGCGCGACGATTGCCGTCGCGGTGTCGTTGGGGGTCGCCGAGTTGATCAGCGAAATTGCCAGAGCTTGGATCGAAGACCGATTGAGAGGTAGTTTCACGCAACCCGTGTTTCGCTTTCATCCTATTGACGGGGTCATCGTCTTCATGGTCGCCGCAGTCATGTGCATCCTAGCCAGTGCCCTGCCCGCCCGACGTGCCGCGAAAATGGATCCGATTGCAGCGATGAAACGCACGTGAGCCAAGGCACGGTAGACTTGGGTAGCCA
>CAZLYM010000170.1:2287-8823 GCA_964563475.1 uncultured Pirellulaceae bacterium | reverse complement strand
TTCTGCTCCACCCAAGGGTTCTCCCAGGGTGAGCACTGTTCTAGATACTCGCGGTAAACGGGGAACTCTTCGGCGCGTTCCTCCAGCCAAGCGGT
The DNA here is from genome assembly GCA_964563475.1 of uncultured Pirellulaceae bacterium. Lineage (GTDB taxonomy): Bacteria > Planctomycetota > Planctomycetia > Pirellulales > Pirellulaceae > Mariniblastus. The sequence continues at coordinate 8,728 of CAZLYM010000170.1, read as the reverse complement.
TGTTTCGGCAATCAATTCGGCTTCACGTTCCAAAGTAATCTCGCCCGTCAGGATTTTGGTTCGTAGTAGAACAAAATATGTATCCAACACATCGCATCGACAGTAATCGTTGATGCGTCGCAACTGGCCTTCGTTGTACAAATCCTGAACCATGTGCCCGGCGATTCCCATCTTGCCAGGTTTGCCGACTAGGTTGGCTGCCAAATTCAAGCCACCATTAAACCGACTGGCGCTGAAGTTGGTCATGACTTCTTGCAAATCCAGATGCGAATCTTGGTTGTAGCGATTGCGTTTTTGATCGTACGTTCGAGCGTTCAAATTGAACCAGTCGGGGATGCTAATGCCAAATCGATATGCTGCTAGTTCCAGCAGTGGGATATCAAACGTGCGACCATTGAAGCTGACCAGCGTTGGCATCTTGTAGCCCTTCCAGCCGTCCCAAAAATGTTTGGTAATAATGTGCGGTCGGTACTCGGGCGAATCCAGCGTCACAATATCAACGATGCGAAAATCAACCGTAAGTTTGATAATCGCAATCGAGATTGGAACGTGGTAGGTGTACGGAATAAACTCCGACCCAGTTTGTTCCAATCGCTCGGCGGCGTAAACTTCGATTGCTTTGGCGGCATCGTAAGATTCCGAAGGATAGCGAACTTTCGAAATCAAGTCTCCATCGGCCACACTCTCAACATCGAAGACCAGATAGCTGACGGCGGGGTTTCCCATAAAATGTTGACCTGTAAAATTTTTAATCGCCACACAACCGAACTAGCAACCACTTTATCGCATTGGCAACGCGAAGGAAAGCAAACGGAAATAGAACATGAACGCAGAACGATTGCTCGAACGTTTTTTACAGTATGTCAAGATTGACACGACAGCGGTGGAAGAATCCGGTCGCTACCCCAGCAGTGACGGTCAGTTCGAGCTGGGGAAATTGTTGGTGCAGCAACTAAGTGAGATTGGAGCCGCCGACGTGCAGGTGAATGAGCACGGGATCGTCATGGCGACCGTGCCGGGAAACGTGGAGGGTGCTCCCGTTGTGGCGTTCAACGCTCATCTGGATACCTCGCCCGAGACTTCAGGTGCAAACGTCAAGCCTAACGTGATCCGAGATTTTGATGGAAACGATATCAAGCTGGCCGGAGATCCGACGAAGGTCATCACGGCCGCCACTTGTTCCGAGCTTCCCAATGCGAAAGGCAAAACGATTATCACGACCGACGGTACGACTCTGCTGGGGGGAGACGATAAGGCGGGCGTTGCGATCATGATGGAGTTGGCCAGTCACTTGATTGAGAACCCCGATATTCCTCGTGGGCCCGTTCGGCTGCTTTTCACCTGCGACGAAGAGATCGGTCACGGTGTCGATCATGTTGACATTCAAAGCGTCAACGCAACGGCTTGCTACACCTTCGACGGCGGCGGCCAAGACATGGTCGATCAGGAAACATTTTCGGCCGACATGGCTTTGGTAACGGTCACGGGTGTGAACATTCATCCTTCGATTGGTAAGGGCCGGATGGTGAACGCGATTCGAGTCGCCAGTGATTTCATCCATTCGATGCCGGCAGACGTTTCGCCCGAGTGTACCGACGGCCGCGATGGGTTTATGCATCCTTACGTTTTGGAAGGTGGAGTCGCTGAGTCAACGATCAAGGTTTTGCTGCGAGATTTCGAAACAGACAAGCTTGTGGCTTACGCTGATTCGCTGAAACGATTGGCTGACGAAGTCTCCGCCAAACATGCTGGCTCAAACATCGATGTTCAAATCGTCAAACAGTATCGCAACATGGCCGAGGGACTTGATTCCGAACCCCGCGCGGTTGCATTGGCCGTTGCGGCTCATGAGGCACTTGGGCGCAAGCCAGAACTGACGATCATCCGCGGCGGCACGGACGGTTCGCAGTTGACTGAAAAAGGCTTGCCAACGCCCAATCTCTCATCGGGGCAGCACAATATTCACTCGCCCCTTGAGTGGGCTTGCTTGGACGAGATGGTTGCGGCCTGCGAGGTCGGAGTCGAATTGGTCAAGCAATGGGCTAACGCCTGATCGAGTAACCACAGTTCGCCGTAGCGGCCTTAGTCGTTTCTGAACGTTAAAAAACACACCGCCCCGAGCGTTAAACTGAAACGCTTGTGCGTGTTGTCTTGATGGTGATCGCTGCACCCGTTTTGCTCAAAGGCTCGGTTTTTCATGCCGATTGACTGTCTAGGCGTGAGGCGAAATGAACCATGCTTGGCAGCACGCAGAACGTGCGGTGTTTTCGAACGATCAACAGATAGGTTTCATCGCGCCTCTTGCCTAAGCACCTTTTGCTGATTGCTTCATCTGATCAAGGAAGATCTGTGACTTCAACTTCGTTCAAGCTTCATGTTTTGCTGCTGTTCGCTCTGCTGATCGTCGTTCCATTTACCGGACGGCCCGCTGTCGCTCAAATTTTCGCGCCGCGGTCGGGCGTTCGGATTCGCAAAACGAAGACTCCGATTGTTCCGGTCAAGGCAACTTTGCGATCGGCATCCTCCGGGATCGATGTTGCTCCCGCCACGCCGGATTCTATCAAGCGGCTTCCTAGCCAAACAGACTTCTATCCGAACGTTGGTGTTCATTCGCAGAACATGGTGGCGACGGTCGATCCGCAGGCCACCGACGCTGGGCTCGACGCACTTCGCAATGGAGGCAATGCGATCGATGCTGCGATCGCAGCATGTTTGACGCTTGGAGTCGTGGACGGATACAACAGTGGCATCGGTGGCGGATGTTTCATCCTGATCCGCACCGCCGACGGCCAGTTGCATGCGATCGACGGGCGAGAAACGGCTCCTGCTGCGGCTCACCAAGATTTCTATCGTGACAAGCAAACCGCTGAAGTGAATTCTGAGGAATCACGGCTTGGCCCGAAAGCCGTTGCGGTTCCAGGTGCATTGAAAGCGTTTGAAGAAGCCGTCGATCGTTTCGGTAGGCGCAGTCTGTCGGAATTGCTGCTTCCGGCGGCGAAGATTGCGGAAGAAGGGTTTGCGGTCAGCGACGTCTACTATCGTCGCGAGCTGAAAGTGTTGGAAGAGATTCGCAAGTTCCCCGAAACGGCACGAGTTCTGTTGACCGCCGACGGTCAACCGTTGCCGCCTGGATACGTGTTGCGTCAGCCGGATCTGGCTGAAACGTATCGGAACATTTCTCAACACGGAACCGATTGGTTTTACCACGGTCCGTTTGCAAAGTCTGTTTCCAGTTGGATGCGGGAAAATGAGGGCGAGCTGACGGAATCCGACTTTGCCGCCTATCAAACGGTGACTCGAAAGCCGCTGCGTAGCACCTATCGAGGCTACGAAGTGGTCGGGTTTCCGTTGCCCAGTTCGGGCGGCCTACACGTGGCTCAGATCCTAAACATGCTGGAATCGTTCCCGCTGGAGGAAATTCACAGGTCCAATCCGGTCCAAGCGACTCACATCGTTGCCGAAGCGATGAAGTTGGCGTTCGCCGATCGAGCGTACTGGCCCGGCGATCCAGCGTTTGTTGGTGTGCCACGAAGTTTGATCTCTCGTGAGTACGCTCAAGATCAAGTCGCAAAGATTGATCTCTGTCGAAGTTCTAAAGTGGCTTCGCACGGCCAGCCACCGAACCCGGAAGATGTATTTGTCGATCGGCATACGACTCATATTTCGACCGCCGATGCGGAGGGTAACTGGGTTGCGATTACGTCGACCATCAACACTAGTTTTGGTTCCAAAGTGATCGTGCCTGGCACCGGAGTAATTTTGAACAACGAGATGGACGATTTCTCCATCGCGGCAGGGGTCCCGAATCATTTTGGTCTAATTGGGAATGAAAATAACAGCGTTCAGGCGGGAAAGCGGCCGTTGTCAAGCATGAGCCCAACGATTGTTCTCAAGGATGGTCAGCCCGTGTTGACCGTCGGAGCGGCGGGGGGACCGAAGATTATCACTCAAGTCTTGTGGGCGTTGATCAACACGATCGATTTCGGCATGAGTCCGGGCCAGATCATGGCTCAGCCGAGAATTCATCACCAATGGTCGCCCGACTACCTTCGAGTCGAAGCGACACTGCCAATGGAAACGCGAAACCGCCTGCACGAACTTGGGCATGAGATTTTTGTGGCCGACTCGGGCGAAGTGGGCGTGTGTCAGATGATTACATTTGATCGTGAAACCGGCCGTTTCATTGGGGCTCACGATGCCCGAGTCCCGGGCAAAGCAGCGGGAACAGACAGGAAGCCGGCGCCCGGACAATAGAATTGTCCAAGTGCCGGCTTCACCTGCTTGAGAACCCGGTTAGGAATTCGGTTATTCAGGTCGGCTGCCGGCACGTGGTCGTCCACCACCACCGCCACCGGATCGACCGCGTCCGCCACCGGCGCCACCTTGGCCGCCGCCACGTCCGCCTCGTTGAGGCATGTTCTCCATCATCTCTCGTAGTTCGTCTTCGCTGAGCAGGCCATCCTCGTTGGCGTCAAATGACATGGCACGTTCGATGAAGAAGTCAGCTCGTGAGCCACCTCCACCGCCGCCCTCGCCTCTGCCACGTTGTCGATTGCCGCCACCTTGTCCGCCGTTACCGCCTCTTCTCCCTCGCTGTTGACCGGCACCAGCACCGCCACCCCCCATTGCTTGCAGTTCGTCTTGATCAATCACTCCATCGCCGTTGGTATCGATGCGATCGATCATTCCCTGCATTCGCTCGGGCAATTCGTCTTTCTCAAGCTTACCGTTCCCGTTTTCGTCGAACGCCAACAGTCGCGTGGCAAAGCTATTAGAGCCACCTTCTCCACCCGAGCGACGTTGGCCTCGTTGTCCTTCTTGGCGGCCGGAGTGAGGCGGTCCCATGTGCCCAAGATCATCCGCATTGAGGATTCCGTCGTTGTTCTTGTCCAAACTGAGCAGGTTTTTGGATGCGTTCGCGATTTCCTCCGCGGAGATCTCGTGGTCTTGATTCTGGTCGATGGCGTCGACGATGGGATGTGATGGTGGAGGACCATCGTGCCCTCGGCCTTGCCCGCGCGGCGGTTGAGCAGAAGCGATGGTGGCGATCGTGGCGGTAGCGATTAACGCTGCCATAAAGTTGCTGGTTTTCATAACAATTTTCCTGCGTGAGATTTTGTAGAGAGAATTTGAGTTGGAGTTGTGATGGCGTGGTGTTTTGCCAGCCGAGCGATTGCGATACCGCAGTCGCCTAGGTTTTGTCATTTAAAACATCTTTGGGTTACTCACCGCGAGCCCGTCTTCGGGCAGCGATCGATTCTTGGTCCGTTTCCGGGATTGCCGACTCCCAATCAATCCCCATTTTGATGCCAAGCTGAACATGGTTACGGTGGTCCTTTTCGGCTCGTTCGAAATCCCGAGCAATTTGCAACAAGTCACGCTTCCATTCTTGGTCGTTGGTGGTCGGATCAAACTGCAGCAAAACCTTGCCGCTCAAACCAAATTGGCCCGGCTGAACAACAAGAACCGCGTTCAAATCGTCAAGCGAACCTTCGATGCCGGTTAGAGGTTTCAGCTGATTCGGGTCGGTGACACGGGCGTAGGTGAACTGCCCAATCAAGTCGTCGCTCCATGTCAGCGTGCGAACACGGTCTGACATTACGTCCAGTTCCGATGTTTGGTTCGCCACGATGACGATCATCGGGAGTTCATCAGCGGCAGAAATATTCAGGCCGATGTCCAGCGAGTCCGTAAACGGGATTGGAGCGTCTTTCAGTTTTACGCCGGACGGTTGTTCGAAGCGTTTTGCGATCTCGTTCATGCCAGCCGCCATGCGGGCCGCGTCACGGTACTCGTGGAACGGTGCACGCCCGGTCCGAGTCAATTTTCGTCTTCCGTTGGGGGCCAGAATCGCGAACGTGGTGTTTTTTAAATCACCAGACCGCCCACTGTAGATTTTCTTCATGAAGTTGGCTTCGGTTTGGCTTTCGTAGGTTGCCAATCGAATGCAGACAAACTGTCGTGAGGCATCCACGACATCAGCGTCGAACAGGAAACTCCTGTCGGTTCCTTGCTTGCCCGGTCACCAGATCCCTGGCACGCCTAAGCACTGCGGCGCAGCGGAGGTGAACAGGATCGGGCGGTTGCTGCGTTTTGCTTCGGCCAGCCCGCTCTTGAGCGTCGCGTACCATGCGATTCGCTTCGGTGTTCCATTCTCGTTTTTTTGAGGCTTCGCTGGAGGAGTGCCGAACAAGAAGGACGTGCCGAAGGTGACAGTTGCTACTGCCGCGAGAATTTTGAATTTCATACTGTGTCTTGGTGAGCGTCGCGACCTTGAGTTTAAGCCTGCAAATAGTCACGCGAAGTCGAGCCAAGGATCGACAGAAAAAATCGACGAATCGGCAAAATACTCGATCATGGAGGGACGCAGCCAGCAAAGTCGCGGAATTTGTTTCAATTCCGTAACCTCGGTTGAGAAGGGCTTTAGGTTGAGAAGGGCTT
>CAZLYM010000170.1:0-2187 GCA_964563475.1 uncultured Pirellulaceae bacterium | reverse complement strand
GGTTGAGAAGGGCTTTAGGTTGAGAAGGGCTTCGATTAAGAAAGGCTTTCTGCTTGTCTAACCGCCAAAGCGTTTCTTGATCTCTTCCTTGACGGCTTCCACCGTCGCCGGAATATGAGTCGCAGGGTTCGCCATCTCGCTGGTGATGCCCGGAAGATTTGACTCGTGGTATCCGACCTTGAAGTCAGTAAACTTCAGGCCATGAGCCGTGCTGACCACGACCGTGCGATCTTCCTTCTTGACTTGCCCTTGAGCGACCAGCTTTTTGAGAACCGCCAACGCGACTGCCGTATGAGGACATGTGAACATACCAGTCAAATCGGCTTGAGCCGCTGCTTCGGCTAACTCCTGCTCGCTTGCCTGCTCGACCATTCCACCCGATTCCTTGACGGCTGCCACTGCTTTGGCATAGCTGACCGGATCGCCGATGCGAATCGCGTTGGCCAAGGTGTCTTGAGCTTTGACGGAGACCTTCTCTTTGAACTGATCTTGAAACGATTTGTAAAACGGGTTGGCCGTTTCAGCTTGCGCCGCCACAAGGCGCGGCATTTTGTTGACCACTCCCAGATCCATCATCAGTTGAAACCCTTTGTGCAGCGCACTGATGTTGCCAAGGTTACCAACGGGAATAATGATCCAATCCGGGACTTCCCAATCGAACTGGCGGCAAATTTCCATGCCGACGGTTTTCTGTCCCTCGATGCGAAGGCTGTTCATGCTGTTGGCCAAGTAGATGGACTGATCCGAAGTGACCTCTTGGACAATCTTCATGCAGCCGTCGAAGTCTGTGTCCAGCGCCAACACATGGGCTCCATTGGCGACCGGTTGAATCAACTGAGCCGTACTGACCTTGCCCGCAGGTAGGAAGATCACCGCCGGGATTCCTGCGTAGGCGGCGTAGGCTGCCAACGCAGCGCTGGTGTCTCCAGTGCTGGCGCACGCAACGGCTTTGACGGGACTGCCGTCGGCCATCATCTGCTTGACGACGCTGACCAATACGGTCATGCCCAAGTCTTTAAAGCTGCCGGTGTGGCTGTTGCCGCAAAGTTTGATCCACAGGTCCGGCACGCCCAGTTGCTTGCCCAGCCGATCGGCCCAAAATAGATTGGTGTTGCCCTCACACATGCTGACGACGTTTTCGTTTCGCAGGCTGGGAACGACCCACTCTTTCATCGACCAGACGCCACTTCCGTAAGGCCAAGCGGTGGTGCTGGCTCGGCTGTCGAACAGCTGCTTCCACTGATAAGCATTTCGCTCTCCGAGCGGTTGTCGAGGGTGATAAACTTCCAACAGCCCATCGCATTTCGGGCAGCGGTACATCACATCGTAGATCGAGTACTCGCCCTCGCATCCATTAAAGCAACGGAAGTGGACCTGTTGAGTTTCAGCGGCGGTTGCGGCAGAAGACATTTGAGTTGAAATGGGTTGGGTTTAGCGCCTCGGAAAGACTGAGGCTGTGACAGCGGCACGCCCGAAACTCGAACGCCCAATAAGTATGTACAATCAAGTGTACGATGATACTAAAGGCTCGTCGCCAGCGGCAAACGCAATTCAGTTCAATTCTAGATTTGCAACAAAAACCTTCCATTGTGTGTGGATTCACGATGCCGGAAGATAGTGAAATTACGGCGTGGCACGAAGCCGGTCATGCCATGATGGCAATCCTGCAAGGTGGTCGTCTAGAACGAGTCACCTTGGAGCCGCCGTTCGACGATGGACCGGCTCGATATGGTGACACGGTAACTCGTTGGACGGGGCTTGATGCGAAAGAGCTGGCGTTGGCTGAGATTTATGTCAGTCTGGCCGGCCCGGTGGTGGAGATGATCTACACGGGTGACCGGGTCGCGATCGCATCGGAGCCCGAATGGTTGGCCGATTGGCAGCGAGCCAAGCTTAGTGCGGCCGCCATGAGTCGCGACGCCGCGTCCGCAGACAAGCTTCTGCGGCAGACCGTTAGTGCTATTTTTGAGCTGTTTGAGGACCGTCATCAATGGGCGGCTGTTAGCGCGATCGCCGACGACTTGTTGGCATTTGAAACACTGGAGCACGACCAAGTTGCCGACACGATCGCGTTCTGGCAACGAAGGTGAGGTGTAGCCATCACGCTCCATGCGATGAACGGGTGGCGGTAAATCACACGGAGTGTGATTGCTACGTCTGTGTGGCCATCACGCTCCGCGTGATGAG
>CAZLYM010000169.1:7191-8841 GCA_964563475.1 uncultured Pirellulaceae bacterium | reverse complement strand
GGACGTGGCTCGACGGTCAGGTTCGCAAGGTCACGACGTAACAGGTTTTCGGCCACGCGGACACGATTGGCCATTTCCAACGTGGCTCGGCCGTTCTGCATCTCCGCACTGGCGTACTGAAACGCTGACATCATCGAGACAAGGACGATCAGCGTCATCGTCAATGCGATCATAATCTCGACCAAGGACAAACCAGCGCGAACGGGCTGGTCAATCGAGCGTGATGGATTTGAATTGTGATTTGGAATCATGTGCGTAGGTACTCCGGTCAAGCGAATCAGACTGGTGAATAGTTATCGGACAGTGGTTCGAAGGACGTGGAAGTTAAAAGGTGACGAGGAGCAAAGAATCGTTTCCATTATGCCCATCCGGGAGGTCGGAAACGACACGAGTTTGTAGAGTCAGATAAATCAACAACAATTGTTTAGCTGGCATGGCCAGCTGTTTTGATAAGTAACAATCGGGACGATGGTTCTACACTCGATTGTTCTACAGCAAACCCGCAGGGATTCGCTTACTTCATTCTACCGGATCGTTTCCCCGGAGGGCGGACAGGAGGTAGATTTTCGAGGAAAAACGTCCATAATGTTCGCGAAAATGGCCAAATTCCCCTAGGCTCCGACGTCGCCTCGAATGGACATTACCGGCCTGCCGTCGAACCGACGGTCGTCGTTCGCGTACCAGAACGGCCGCTGTGGCCCGTATGACTCGTACCAGCGTTACGAATTGCCCAATTTTACGGCTGGAAATGGTCGGACCGGCCGCAGACCAAGGAATTGCTTCCCGCAAAATTCTCGGGCGCTTACACTGGGTACTTCTCGTGGGTTCATCGTTAAGCCTTGAGACTTTTTTCAACAGCTAGTTTGTTGAAGCCAATCCTATCAACACGTTTTGAAAATGCACTCGTATCGCGAAGCCGGTCGGCATGCGCCGCTGGATTTGCGCCCGAGGTTTGAGTATCGGCCACCATTGGGGTCACGTCATGAAACAATCAAAATGCAAACTTACTGCCGGTTGCCGGCTGTTCTCTTTTGGCGTGGCGATCGCTTTGATGCCACTGAGCTGTGGAGTTAGTTGGGCTCAGATTGATCTGACTGCTCAAGCCAAAGAATTGAGCGGTGACGTGCCCGTTTCATCGAAATCGTCACCCGCAACCAAGCCGTCGGCAACGGCTTCCGAAGCAGAAGCTCGATGGCAGTCTTTGATCAACCAAGCAAGTCAGGCTCAGTCGGCTGGCGAACTTAAACGAGCGGCCGATCTGTGGACTCAGTTGCTTGATGAAGACGTGGCGGCAATCGCCAAGTGCCGGGCTCATTTCAGCGCGGGGCTTTGTTACTCGGAGTTGCGAGATTTCGAACATTCGATTTTTCATTTTAAGAAAGGGCTCGAGGTCGCAACTCCCGAAGCGGCGGCCGAGATTCCTCAGGCGTTGTTCTATCTGGGATACAGTCAGCTGGAATTCGGACGCATGCTCCAAGCGAGCAGCATGATGGATTCGCAGACGGAGGAAGAATCCACTCAAAAGAATCAATACGCGATGGAGCTGTTGACCACCAGCTCGCAGACGCTCGGTCGCTTGCAACGCCGGTTCCCTAGTTTTGCGGGCACCGATCAGGCGGCGTTCTTTCAGGGAAAAGCGTTCGAGTTACT
>CAZLYM010000169.1:4544-7091 GCA_964563475.1 uncultured Pirellulaceae bacterium | reverse complement strand
AATCAGCGGCGGACGATTATGCGTTGGCATTTGAGCTTTATTCAGCGGTGGTTGACCAAAAACCCGACCGGACGAAGAACAGCCAACTTGTGCCGCTGGCAATGTATGGCGCGGCGTGGAGTCAATTGAATGCGGCTGTTGGACAGAATCAGGTAACCGGAGCTCGCGAAGCCGACAAATGGTTCACGCGTCTGATCGAAGGCTGGCCGGAACACGAACTGATTCCAGAGGCCATGGCCGGGCGCGGTTCGGCTCGGCATCTGGTTGATTTGCTTGTCGCTGGGCCGGAAGAGTCGTCTTCGGAAACCATTGTTGGTCCAGATGTTGAATCGGGCGACGCGGAACAACCTGCAGAGCTTGCAAGCGAACGCGAGAACGAGTCCACCGATGCAGTTGCATCTGCCGACACCATCGAGGCCGATCTTTTGAAACTGGGGCTGGCGAGAGTGGAACAGGCTCAATGGGATGGCGCCATCGAGGTGTTCGAGCAACTGATCAGAGACTATCCGAATTCGCCAGCGATGGATCGCTACCGTTATGAGCTTGCTTGGTCGCTCAAGTCGGTGACTCCTGCGCAAACGAATGCCTCGTTGAATCAGTTTGCGGCAATCGTTGAAACGACACCAAACAGTTCGTTCGCCGCGGAGGCTCATTTTCATCTTGGATCGGCGGACTACGATTCGGGCCAGTATGAATCTGCTTCTCGGCATTTCGCGACCGTGATGAATTCTGATTTGCCTGCCAAAGTGCTTGAACGAGCTGGTTACCAATTGGGCTGGTCGGAGTATCGTCTGAAGAATTATGCGAATGCGGCTGAACAATTTCAGCAACAACTGGAAGCGTTTCCCGACGGACTGATGGCGACAGACGCGAAAGTGATGTTCGCTGAATCTCAGTTTCAACAGGATAAACATGCCGACGCGTTGGCAGCTTGGCGTGTGGCCAAGCCGGCCGTGGACGCGGACGGAAACATTGATCTGAAGATGCAAGTGCTGACCGCCCTGCATGGGGCTCAGAGTGCGAATGAGTCTCAGGCGTTCGAAGAAGCGATTCGATTCGCGAAGCCGGTAACAGGGGCGGACAATATTCCGGAAGCCTATCATGCCGATGCGTGGTTGGAGATCGGAATCGCTCAGGCGGGTCAGAACAATCGGGCGATGGCCATTGAGTCGTGGCAGAAAGCGGTTGCCAGTATGTCGGTGACGGGCGCGAGAGCTCGCAGCTTGCTGGGTGAATCGCTGGCTGGTCAGGGGCAGATTCAAGACGCATTGAACCAGTTTAAGCTGGTTTATTTCGGTTTCGGCGGAGTGGATGCCGAAGAAGAATTTCGGCCATGGCAGGCGTACGCGTTGTATGAGGCGGCTCGATTGAATCAATCGTTGTGTCGCAACGCCGTGGGGCCGGTGCTGCGTCAACGAATCGCCGAAGCGATCTCGCAGTACAAACGATTGCTGGAAAACTACAGCGACAGCGACTTGGCCGAAGAGGCTCAGCGGCAACTGACCAAGCTAGAAAATTATTGATACACGTTCCGACGTGTGGGGCTCGCGCCTGATCACGAAGCACTTTCATGAATTCACTTCCAAGACTTGCGGTCTCGATGGGTGATCCTGCCGGGATTGGTCCCGAGCTGTGCCTGCGAATCCTAGCTGACCCTGCGACGGCAAAAATCTGCACGCCGATTGTGTTTGGTAACGCGGCTCTACTGGCGCGGGTTGCTGATCATTGTCAGTTGCCGATGCCGGAAACGGTGATTCGTTTGGCCGATGGGTCGGATAGTTTTGACGCAGTCAGCAAGCTCACCCAGCCAGCCGTGTTTGATTGCACTTCGGATGATGCGGATTTGATGCAGCCGGGTTGTATTAGTGCCACGACGGGGGCTCAGTCGTTCGAATATGTGAATCGATCAATCGAAGCCGCGTTGGCCCAGCACGTGGCGGGCGTTGTGACGGCTCCGATCAACAAAGAGGCATGGCAGGCGGCCGGGATTGAGTATCCCGGTCACACGGAACTGTTTGCCGAACGCGCCGGTACGGATGAGTTTTGCATGATGATGACGGCGCCGGCGTTCAGTTGTAGCTTGGTGACAACTCATGTGGGCTATGCCGAAGTGCCGCAGTTGTTGACCACCGAACGAATTTTGGAAGTGATTCGATTGACTCACACGGCGCTAGAGCGAAACCTCGGTCGTCCGCCGAAGCTGGTTGCGTTGGGTTTGAATCCTCACGCGGGCGAGCACGGTTTGTTTGGCGATCACGAGGAAGAAAAGGTGATCGAACCGGCGGTGCAATTGGCGGTGAAAGAAGGAATCGATATCGAAGGCCCGATTCCCCCCGATACGGGCTTTATTGAGTGGCGTCGCCAGCAGACCGACGGCTACATTTGCATGTACCACGATCAGGGTCTGATCCCGTTCAAGGCCTTGAATTTTGATACAGGTGTCAACACGACACTGGGGTTGCCCATCATTCGGACCAGCGTGGATCACGGAACGGCGTTAGATATCGCTTGGCAGGGAAAAGCGGAGGTCTCTAGTTTGATCGCCGC
>CAZLYM010000169.1:0-4444 GCA_964563475.1 uncultured Pirellulaceae bacterium | reverse complement strand
AGGTCGATGAACAGGACCTTCTTTCCGTTGACTTGGCAGATGCCTCCGCCCGTTCCGCCAAACCAGTCGAAGCGAATGTCGTAGCCCTGTTGGCGGGCCGATTCGATACTCTGCTCAAGTTGTGTGATGAGGCTCATGATCGTGAATTAACCGGTGTCGGTGTGAGTTTCGTTCGGCTGAAACCGACTCGAAATTGCTGGCCGTAAAACAGGCAAAGCGGGCGGTTTTTGATGATCCTTGGTGAGTCGAACTATAAAGATTATGGGGTTTACCATCGAGGCCGATTTCGCCGATATCTCATTGGAGCGGGTTGTTTTGCCTCGGATGCTATCACTCGCTGACTCCTACCACCATTCTTTTCATCCATAGGCTCATTGTGACCGATTGCCAACAAGCAAAAATTGATCGATTATCTCAGGAAAATGAGGCGCTTCAAAAGCAGCTGGAACAAAGCCAGAAGATGGCGGCTTTGGGCGAATTAGTGAGTACGACGACTCACGAGTTCAACAACGTGCTGATGACGATCATCAATTACGCTCGGATGGGCATGCGGCACGACGACAAGCCGACGCGGGACAAAGCGTTCAACAAGATCAATCAAGCGGGCGAACGAGCGGCTCGGATTACCAAATCGGTTCTGGGCATGGCACGCAATCGAAGCGAAGTCTTTGAACCAACCGATCTGGCAAAGCTGATCGAAGGGAGCATGGTGTTGCTTGAGCGTGAGATGCAGAAGTATCGCATCGGCGTCGAAATGGAGTTTGACGAAGTTCCCGAAGTCAGCGCGATGGGGAATCAGATTCAGCAAGTGATTCTGAACCTGTTGATTAACGCGCGGCAGGCGATGCCCGATGGCGGCCGTCTGGTGATTCGTTTGAAGTCGAGCGACGCGGGCGAGTTTGTCGATCTGAGCGTTCGCGATTATGGAACGGGCATGGCGGAAGAGACATTGCACCAGATCTTTCAACCGTATTACTCGACCAAGTCTGGCCCCGATGAGTCAGGCAAAGGCGGCACCGGCCTTGGGTTGGCAACCTGCAAGAAGATCATCGAATCTCACGGCGGTAAGATTCGCGTCGAGAGTAGCTTGGGCAAAGGCACCTGCTTCACGCTGCGGTTCCCGGCTCTTCGTTCGGCTCCCGTTGCTCCTCCGAATCTTGCCAGCGCTTCGGCTCAGGCGGCATCGGTGAACGTACCGACCGAGTGATCTCGGTTTGAACCTGATCGTCGGTTCTTCAACGTCTTGTTTCCTACCGCCGCGTCTGGCATTTCTTGCAAAAGAAGGTCGAACGCTGGGCCTGCACAATTCGCTCGATCGATTGCCGGTGGCAGGTAGGGCATGTTTTTCCAGCGCAGTCGTACACGCGGTGCTCGTTCTGATACCCGCCCGACTTGTTCAGTGCGTTGCGGTAGGTGCCGTCGGAGAGTGTTGAGCCTTCGTACTTAATTGCCGTTTCCAAGATATCAATCATGCACTGGTGAATCAGGCTCCAGCGTTTTTGTGTCAGCTTGTCGCAGCGAGTTTGCGGATGGACTCCGGCTAGGTGCAAAATTTCAGACGCGTAAAGGTTGCCGACTCCCGCCACTGCCGATTGGTCCAACAGCGCGACTTTGATCTCGCGACGACTGTGCCGGAGGCGTTCACGAAGTTGTTCGGCATCGATCGATAACGCATCCGGCCCGAGTGATCCATCGGTCAGTTTTTGTTGATACTGCCGATCTGAGAGCAAGGTGACTTTTCCTAGACCGCGTCGGTCCCAGAACAACAGTTCCTTGACCGGGACGCCGGAAAGTTCCAACGCGAATCGAAGATGTATGGTGGTCGGTGGATCGGCAATCAAGACTAGGCCGGTCATGCGTGGCTCGAAGATCAATCGGTCGTCGGAGTCGAGCCGAATGACGACTCGTTTGCCAAGCCGGTCGACCGAAGCGATCTTGCGCCCGGCGACTCGTTTGTTCAGGCGTCCGATGGTGGGGCGGATTTCGATGGGACGTTTGGGGCATGGAGTCCGCGCGGCCGACTTAATCGTGGCTCCGGTGATTCCGAGCACGCCGCGACGCATGGTTTCGACTTCGGGAAGTTCAGGCATGAAGGAGATTTCAGGGAGCGGATTCGGGCGATGGTTGAAGTATTCTAAACGGGCTGAGATCGTCCGGCCATTTTGCCGCATTCGATAGTTCCTGTTTAGTAGCCCGTTCAGGTAGGCGAAACCACGGGTGAGTCCAATTGGCTCGATTCGGTTACGTTTCCAAGGCTTGACGGTTATTGACTGTGCTTCGACAATCGAAGATTCAATTTAGCGGCACTTATTGCGGACGACCTCTATCCAATGGCCACATCGTTTCTTTCTTCTCCAAGCCCAGACGCTGACCTGCCCGATAAAAACGGGCGCTATGGCGATTTTGGTGGTCGTTTTGTTCCCGAAACTCTGGTCGCTGCGCTCGATCAGTTGGAAGACGAGTACAACAAAGCGAAAGCAGATCCGGAATTTCAACAGCAGCTAGATTTGTTGCTGAAAGATTTTGTTGGTCGCTCTTCACCCTTGTACTTTGCCAAGCGCCTGACGGAGAAGTGTGGTGGAGCACAGATTTGGTTCAAACGAGAAGACCTGAATCACACGGGTGCGCATAAGATCAACAGCACGCTGGGGCAAGCATTGTTGACGATGCGGATGGGTAAGACTCGCGTGATCGCAGAAACTGGGGCCGGTCAGCATGGCGTGGCGACGGCGACCGCGTGTGCTCATTTTGGCCTGCCCTGCATCGTTTACATGGGCGAAGAAGATGTCCGCCGGCAGTCACCCAACGTGCAAAGCATGAAAATGATGGGTGCTGAAATTCGCCCGGTGACGACGGGGTCGCGTACTTTGCGTGATGCGGTTAATGAAGCGATGCGCGATTGGATGAGCTCTGTCAAAGACACGCACTACATCCTCGGGTCGGTGGTTGGGCCTCATCCGTTTCCAATGATCGTTCGCGATTACCAATCCGTGATCGGACGCGAGACGATTCAACAGTCGCAAGAGCGTTTTGGGCGATTGCCCGATGCGGTGGTGGCGTGTGTGGGCGGCGGAAGTAACGCAGCTGGAATGTTTTACCCGTTTGTGGCGGAAACAGATGTGCCTTGTATTGGCGTCGAAGCTGGTGGGATTGACGACACGGCGGGACGACACGCGTCTAGTTTGACGTTCGGAAAACCGGGAGTGTTGCACGGTAGTTTTAGCTACGTGTTGCAGGATGGCGACGGACAAACGGCCGACGTTCACTCGGCATCGGCGGGTTTGGACTATCCGGGCGTGGGCCCTGAGCACAGCCACTGGAAGAAAACGGGGCGCGTTGAGTACCAAAGTTGTCGGGACGATGAAGCACTCGCGGCGTTCGACACGATGGCTCGGACGGAAGGTATTCTGCCGGCGCTCGAGTCTTCTCATGCGATCGCGACGGGTATGAAAGTGGCCGCTGAACGCGGGAAGGACGAAATCGTCGTGATTTGCCTCTCGGGTCGTGGCGATAAGGACTCGGCAGAGATCCAGCGACTCAAGGCAGAACGCGAGTAGGCCGCCAATCGCCTATTTGTCTACTCGTCTAATCTAACAATCCAATTACCTGATATCTGAGAGCTTAATTTTCATGTCGGCAATCGACGAACTGTTTCAAAAACTTCGCAGCGAGAACAAACGTGCCTTCATGCCATTTGTCACGGCGGGCGATCCGGATCTGGGCTTCACTGCGGAAGTGCTCAAGCAATTGGATGCCGCCGGGTGCCATTTGGTGGAGCTTGGAATTCCTTACAGCGATCCGATTGCCGATGGCCCGACGATCCAAGCGTCTTACACTCGGGCGTTGAATGCGGGAACGAAATTGGACGCGATTTTTGAAACCGTGTCGGGTGTCTCGGGCGACTTGAAGATGCCGATCGTGACGATGGTTAGCTATGCGATCGTCTTTCGACTGGGAGTTGAAGCGTATCTGGAACGAGCGGTTGCGGCCGGGGTTTCTGGTTTGATCGTTCCCGACATGCCGGTCGATGAGTCGGCGGAGTTAGCAGCGCAGTGTGCGGCGAAGAATGTTAGTTTGATTCAGTTGATCACCCCGACAACGCCTCGTGAGCGTGCGATTGAGATCGCGAAAACGACGACAGGTTTTATCTACTACGTTTCCATTACCGGAATCACGGGCGAGCGGACGGAGTTGCCTGCCGAGCTGACGCAGAATTTGCAGTGGCTGCGTGAGCAGACGGATCTGCCAATTTGTGTTGGTTTTGGAATCAGTGGTCCGGATCAGGTCGCGGCTTTGAAACCGTATTGCGACGGGATGATTGTGGGTTCCGCGATCGTCCGACGGGTTGCAGCAGCGAGTGAGGGCACGAGTGCTGGCGATGCGATTGCCGATGTGGTTGCGTTTTCCAAGACCATGGTCGCGGCGGTGGGCGAGTGAAGTCGGA
>CAZLYM010000168.1:0-8867 GCA_964563475.1 uncultured Pirellulaceae bacterium | reverse complement strand
TGTTCGAACAATAGAATTGTCGCGCTAAGTCCATCCCCAATAGACGCTAATTTTGCTGGCTGCGATCTGAGAACTGCTGCCGAGGTTTCGTTGGAACTGGAGGGAGACCACGCACCTTCGGATTGGGCTCCCGCATCGGTCGTCGTCATGAAAATCGCTGAGTAGTCACAAGCGGCAAGTCTCAGATTGATGGCATTCCCGATTTCAGTAATAACTCGAGGTGATTGAGGCGTTGATGGACATTGGAAAATAGGGAGTTGGCTTTCCACCGCAACGCGATTAGCTGATGAGAGCGGTAGTTGTTCCAGCACCAACGTTTGAAGCAAGTTTTCGGCCTCGATGAAAGGAAGGACATCGACCCGCCAAGAGAAGTTTTCCCATGGATTTATGTTGGCGGTTTTCCAAAGTGGAGGCAATTGTTCATCGTGAGCACCATTATAATTCAGCGTCCCCAATGCCAACTGACGCAGATTGTTTTGGCATTGAACGCGTCTGGCCGATTCGCGGATCTGCTGCACCGCGGGCAATAGCATCGCAACCAGAATGCCGATAATCGCAATGACGACCAACAATTCAATCAGAGTCAGCCCGGCATGCGTTGCCGAGCGTCTGACACGTTTGCAATTTGTTTGTTTGTTTTACATTGAGACCTACCGATAAGCCAGACGCGGATATTCGAACACACAATGCCCACCATTGTTTACTAAGCCAAGATCACCCAAAAACGCAGCTGGCAGTTGAGCAACAGGCATCGCTTGAAACTGCTCACCGGCTGCTGATAGCTTCCAACTTGCCGATGGCAGTGGATCGCCATTGATACGGACTTCAGGTATGCTTCGCCGACCACAAGTGATTTGCAATTGTTCACGCAACCCATCGGTTGTTGATTCAATGGCCACGGTTGCCAAAACTTCTCGTTTTGTATGCGACTGTTCACTCTGATCGCTTAGGTTGGCCGTCCAGCGACTCCAGACCATTTGTGCTGGGGGAGTTTGCGAACTCGTGTAGTGATCAAACTCCAGCGTTTGAAAGGTCAGTTGCTGCCCAGCACGCTGACTACCGAAGAACACGCCGCAACTTTTGCATTCGCGTGGATGGAGTATGACGTTGAGTGAAAACGTGCCCAGTAGAGGTTGGCCTAAGCGAAGCAACGAAATGTCGTTCGATCGAATCTCAATCCGTTGGTCTTTGCGCAATTCAAAAGTTGCTTCGCGATTGTCTGCTGGAAATAGCAACTTCGCATCCGCAGCTTTCAGAGTGCGCCAGCGTGCCTTTTTGATGCCTGTCTTTGGAAGCCAAAACGTCGCCGCTGCCGCTGCGATCGATATCCCAGCTGCCGCACCGATCCATCGTCGCCGCGAACGATTGACAACCACCGAGGAGTCTGTGGGTGTTGGGAACTCATGGGATGGGACGATCGAACCGGCATGATTGGGGAACAATTTGATAGCCAGATCGATCAAGTCCTGTTGACCGGCGTAAGGCGATAAGGCCTCGGCGACCTCGCCTGCGGTAGCGGGGCGGTCATCCGGATTGTTTGCCACCATTCTCCTGAGCAGTGAATGAACGTCGGCAGGAAGGTCATTTCGTAGTTCGTCGATTCCCAGATCATTTGAGGAATGGTTTCTACCCGCCAATAACTTGATCAAGGTCTTCCCTAACCCGTATATGTCGGCGCGTGCATCAAGATTCAGTCGACCAGATCGTTGTTCGGGGGCCATGTAACTGAGCGTTCCAGCGATCGTCTTGCCCGCTATTTGCTCAGACGGCGATTCCTCGACGCGAGTCGCAACGCCAAGATCCAACAGCTTCACTTGCCCTGATGCGGCGACCAGCAAATTTGAAGGCTTGATGTCTCGATGGATTAACGATTTTGAGTGAGCAAAATGCAAACCGAGTGCTGCTTGCCGGACGATTTCGCAGCTAACAGGGACGCTTAACTTCCCTTGTCGGAACAGCAGTTGAGCAGCGTCGATTCCTTCAACGTAGTCCATCACTAAAAAATGGATCCCATCAACTTCACCGGCGTCGGTCGCTCGTACGATGTGAGGATGAACCAGCGATCCGATCACTTTCATTTCGGCGATGAATTCATCGATTGCCTGCGCGCCATTTTTTACCGATGAACCCAGTACCTTGACCGCAACGGTTCTGTCAAGATTCAAATGTTGAGCCCGATAAACGGCTCCTGAGGCACCTCGGCCAATACACTCAATCAATTCGTAGTTGCCTAACTGGAAGGGCAGCGCTCCTAGCTGTGGGTCGGCTAATCGCTGAGCTTGTTCAAGAAAGGTGAGTGCCAACCCGTCGTCTGGAAACGAAACGGGCGCGGCCAATAGCTGTTGCCGCAATCGTTGATATTCAGCTTCGTCTTCCGCAAGCGACGGAAGCTCAACGAGCTGTTGAATCACTTCGTCACTGGGCATATCAAACGCTGATAGGGTTTGTTCGCAGTGGGCACAGCTCTCGAAATGCTGCTGCAACTGGCTGACCATCGGTTCGTCGAATTTTCCAGTCAACCAGCCTTGGATTTCATCGTGAGATGGGCAACCTGAGAAAAAAACACTCGAATTTGGTTGATCTGTTTTCATCCCACACAAAATTTCTATCTATGAGTCCGGCTGGTCGGCGAGTCCGTTTTTTAAACGTTTTAGAACACGCATTTTTACCAATCGAGCTGCATTGGCTGTGATGCCTAGCTCTTTTGCTGCATCGGCAGCTGGCTGTCCGTCGACGGCGATTCGCCAAAACAACTTCCAGTCACGTTCGCTAATATTGGATCGGACCCTTTTGATAACTGTTTGAATACGCTGATTTTTAAATGATGAAACGATTGAAACGTCTGACGCAACCAGAGAAGTGTTCCAAGTTCCTAGCTGCTCTTGAGGAGTAGCCAGAAACTCAACTTGATTAACACCACCGGACGCTTTGTCTGCCGTTTTGTTTTGTTTTCGATAGTGATCGTTAACCTTGTTGTTTGTGATTCTTCGCAACCAACCACGGAAGGTATCCCCTGGGCGATCTCGGTGGAAATCCCCTAACTTCCGAGCGACCGCATGAAGCACTTCTTGGGTCACATCCGCCGCGTCGGTTGGCTGCAATCCGGAGCGGCGACACCAACGATAGATTCGTCGGCTGTAACGTGTTACCAGTTGCTGCCACGCCGTTTGGCTATTGGCTTTTGCCTGCCGAAGTAGGTCCGTGGAAGTTACGCTCAGATCTGCTTCAGAGGGCTTAACGTTGGAGCGCTTCATGAAATTATCCAGCACGGCATTGATTCGGAAACAATCATTTTAGTCCGTTTTTTGACTGCGTTGGCCATCTTTAGGCGAATCAGGTCAATCAGCCCAAGTTCTCTGGGCAGACTGTGTTGATTTCAAACTTTCATATCAAGCTTGATTGTACGCAGTTTTACTGGATGTGAACAACAGAATCGTTCAAATCTGGCGTTTCTAGACGCAGCGCTGGTGACTAGCGGTTGTGAACCGTTACCGATTTCGTCGTAGCGTCTGCGGCCGCTTTCACTTCCCCAATCGCTCGGCAAGGATGGCCTTCTTGGTTGAGCATCCGGCAGATCTTGTCCGCGTAGTACGGGCTGACGATCATCGCGATGCCGATGCCCATGTTGAAGACGCGGTACATTTCATCCGTTTCAACTTTCCCTAAGCCTTGCATCCAGTCAAAGACGGCCGGACGTTGCCAGGTATTCGCGTCGACGTCGATTTGCAGACCATCGGGCGTGATGCGTTCGATGTTCTCCGCCAAACCACCGCCAGTGATGTGAGCGATTCCATGAACGACGTTCTTGATCTTGTAGTGCGAGAGGACTTTTCGAAGGGCTCGCGTGTAAATTAGTGTCGGCGTGATCAATGTCTCGCCCACGGTTTGTTCAGTCTCGCCAACGATGTCGTCGGCATTCTTGCCAGCAACGTCAAACACGATCTTGCGAACTAGGCTGAAGCCGTTGGAGTGAATGCCGGAAGAATCGATTCCCAGCACAACGTCGCCCGCCGCAATCTGCTTGCCGTCGATCAGCTGTTTCTTTTCAACCACGCCCACATGGAACCCGGCCAAGTCATAGTCGCCGCGCGAGTACAGGTCGGGCATGATTGCCGTTTCTCCTCCCAGCAACGCGCAGTCCGCTTGCAGGCAACCGTCACTGATGCCCTGCACGATTTGCTCCAGTCGCAACGGATCGTCGTGCGACATGGCGATATAATCCAGAAAGAAAAGCGGTTCGGCTCCACAACAGATCGCATCGTTGACGCACATCGCAACCAAGTCGATTCCGACGGTGTCGTGACGATCGATCATCTGAGCCAGTTTCAGTTTCGTACCGACTCCGTCTGTGCAGGCGACCATCGTCGGGTTTTCGTAGTTCCGGCGAAATAACTGGTTGCCAAAGTCCAACTGAAAGAGGCCGGCGAATCCCCCATCTAACTGCTGCACTCGCGGCGAGAACGTGCGGTGCATCAGACGAGGCAGTCGCTTCATGGCCTCGTTGTAGACGTCTAGATCAACGCCCGAATCTTTATAGGAAACGCCTGCCATTTGGTTTTGATACCGCGATTGGGGTGTTCGAAAATTCTGGCCGATGCCATGGATGGGCACCAGTTTCATCCAATCAACCATATTGGGCAAGCGGACACGAACACCCACCGGATTTGCCCGGTTGGCGCGAATACTGAATGTACGGAGCATCAGGGTCCGCCGTGCTCAGCTGTGGTTTCGGGCATCAGTGAAGGGGGGGATCGTCACCCCCGCGAAAGATGTCAAAAGGGCGTTGCCAGCATGAAAACGGCGATTTTTTCGTCTTTACGGGTTAAATCGTTAGCGTAAACCAGTTTGCCTCAGGCGACGGCTTACGGTTTCGCTATGCGTCGATAAAACTGGCTTCCCGGTTTAAATCGAGCAAAAGGGGTTTGCTCACGTAAACCACTACTTGAGTCATCTATATTTTTGTAAAGACTTGGCGTTAAAACAACGGATGAACATTGTTCTGCCAGCTATGTTTTATATCTCAGTTGGCGCTGAATCCTGCCCCAAATAAATCGTCGGTGTCGAGAATTTCAACATGTTAAAGTCCATGCCTCACTCACAGCTTGACCTGCAATTTACTCACAGTCTGCCCTACGGGGCCGTGATTCGTGATGGTGGAGTCCAGTTTGTGATCTTCAGCCGCAGCGCCACCGAGATGCGCCTGCTGCTGTACAACGAAGTGGCGGACATGGACCCGGTCGAGGTACTCAACTTCGACCCGAAAAAACATCGCTGGGGCGACATCTGGAGCATCTTCGTGCCTTCGGTGGACGCGGGGCAGCTGTACCATTTTCAGGCGTCCGGGCCGAATGACCCCAACCGAGGCCTGCGATTTGACTCCAACGCCCGGTTAATCGATCCCTATGCGAAAGCACTTGCGGGCGAATTTCAGGATGCGTCGGATGGAATCGTTCGTCCTCCCAAGTGCGTGGTGGTCGACGATTACTTTGACTGGGCTGGTGATCGACATCTGAACCGTGACCTGTCGGAAACCATCATCTATGAGATGCATGTCAAAGGTTTCACGCGTCATGAAAGCAGTGGTGTCGAGCATCCGGGGTCTTACCTTGGCGTGATCGAGAAGATTCCCTACCTGCAATCGTTGGGCGTGACAGCGGTCGAGCTGATGCCGGTCCACGAGTTTCCGATTCGTGACGTCAGCGGCAAAGTGCTCGAGCGACCCAACTACTGGGGGTATGATCCGATCGCGTTTTTTGCACCACACCGAGGCTATTCGGCCAGCAAAAAGCCTGGAGCTCAAGTGAATGAGTTCAAGCAAATGGTGAAGGCGCTGCACGAGGCTGGAATTGAAGTGATTCTGGACGTTGTGTTCAACCACACCAGCGAAGGTAACGAACACGGGCCGACGCTCAGCTTCAAAGGGCTTGAGAATCCGGTTTACTACATGTTGGAACAAGACCCTCGCTACTACAAAAATTATTCAGGGTGCGGCAACACAGTCAATGGAAATCACCCCATCGTCCGTGAGATGATTTTCCATTGCCTGCGACACTGGGTACACAACTACCACGTCGACGGTTTTCGATTTGATCTGGCTTCGATTCTTAGCCGTGATCGAAACGGGCATTTGGTACCGAATCCTCCGTTGGTCGAGGCCATTGGTGAAGACCCGTTGTTGGCTGACACGAAGATTATTGCCGAGGCTTGGGATGCCGCTGGTGCCTATCAGGTTGGGTCATTTGGTGACGATCGATGGGCCGAGTGGAACGGTCGCTATCGCGATGACGTGCGAAAGTACTGGCGTGGCGACGGCGGAATGCGAGGCGCGATGGCAACCCGTTTGTCGGGTTCGGCGGATCTTTACCAGCCGGGCGGGCGACCACCGTGGGCAAGTATCAACTTCATCACATCGCATGATGGGTTTCCTCTGAACGATTTGGTCAGCTATCGAGAGAAGCACAACCTAGCTAATGGTGAAGACAATCGAGACGGGGACAACCACAACATCAGTGACAACCTTGGGATTGAGGGACCGACCACCAATCCGGTGATCGAGCAATTGCGGCTTCGGCAGATCAAGAACATGCTGGCCACGCTGCTGTTGAGCCAGGGAGTTCCGATGATCGTCGCTGGAGACGAATTCCGGCGGACGCAGGGAGGCAACAACAAC
Source organism: uncultured Pirellulaceae bacterium (assembly GCA_964563475.1). Taxonomy (GTDB): domain Bacteria; phylum Planctomycetota; class Planctomycetia; order Pirellulales; family Pirellulaceae; genus Mariniblastus. Next base: position 2,197 of record CAZLYM010000168.1, on the reverse strand, counting down.
GCCTACTGCCAAGACAACGAGATATCATGGCTGGACTGGAATCTCGTTTCCGAGAACAAGGAATTGATCCGGTTCTGTCGCTGCCTGATCGAATTCCGTCGCCATCAACCGGCCGTTCGGCGTCAACAGTTTCTGTCGGGAGTTCCTAATCAGAATGACGGTTGGTCCGACGTCAGTTGGTACAGCCCTTGCGGCACGGCCATCGACTGGCACAAGGACGAACAGGCGATCATGTGTCTGCTGTCGGCTCCTGACGCGAGCGAAGACCCTGCGGGAGCAGGTCGCGATATTTTGATGATGATCAACGCCGGGGGTTCGGGCAGTAAGTTCATGCTGCCGACGATTGCGAAGACGCGTGAGTGGCGGTTGTTCGCCGATACCTCGATGCCGGCACCCAACGATATCTTCCCACGGCTGGACGAGGGCCCACTGTTGTGCAGCAGTTGCACTCATGCCGTGCCTTACAAAGCGTTGGCCGTTTTCGTGGCGGACCGTTGATGCTTTGTGTCGGATGAAGAACAGGTAAATTTGGCCGGAGAACGTAAAACTCGGGCTATACTGGAGCAGCTGATTTACGCAACGATGTGTAGCGGTTGTTCTGTGGTTTGCATGCTGATGGTGGCCAATGTCTGTTAAAATTTCCTGTCCGAAGTGTCAGCAGCGATACCAGTTGCCTGAAAATGCTTTAGGTAAAGCGGTCAAATGCAAGTCGTGTGGCGTCACGTTTCGAACAAAAGCTCCCGGGAAACCTACCGCTTCGCCGTCCAAAGGAACGAAGCCGGCTGCCTCGGCAGGGCGTTCACGTAAAAAAAATCAGCCGACTCGGGAGGAATTGGCCGAGTTTGGAATCGGCGGACCCATCGCCAAACGGCAAGCCGATGTCTTTGAGGGAGCGACCGTTGATCCTCGCGCGGTTCCACGTCTTGGCAACTATGCGGCGGAAGATCCTGCGTTTGCGGAAACTAAATCGCCCAAGTCCAAATCGTCGAAATCGACGGGGGCGGACAACCCGCACGCGGCTTCAGCCGATGACGGGCTTGCCGCCGTCTTGGCCAATCCGGCTCTTTCTCGATCGGACGCCAAGGCAATCAAAAAAAGAAACAATAGCCGATCCTCGTCGAGCAACGAGTACCTTCTTCCTCGAACCGGGTTTCGAATTTTTTCCTTTTGCTTGATGCTGGGAATGGCTGTGTTGGGGCTGATAACAGTGCTGGCGATCATCGAAAGCGTTGCTCCGGACTGGAGAGCATCGTTGGATGAGTCCGTTGCGTACTACCTTGGAATCGCCATCGTGGTGCTGTTTGCTTCGTTTGCCATTTCTCTCCTCATGGCCGTGGTTGCTCAGGTCTTTTGTTTGTTCTCTCCAAAAGACGACGAAAAGTTTTTCGCTGGACTAACCGTTGGGACGCAAATTGCGGCGATCGTGCTGCCGCTGCTTGCTTCTCTCACAATTTATCTATGCGAAGACGGTAGCGACGGGATAAAGTTGTTTGCCGTAGTGATCATTCTTGGCTGCATGCTGGGTGCTTTTGCATCCGCGCTTTCGAGCACATTTTTTTTCATCACATATTTCAACAAGATCGGACGAAACATCAAATCAAGAGAGCTCGTGGACGCGGCGGCGACCGTCAAAACGACATGGATCTTTGTGTTCGTGGTTTCGATCGTCGCAATGATCGCGTTAAGCGTATGCCGTTTCGTGCTGGCCGGTAATCAGGAAGATCAAGAAAGTCTAGATAAATGGATTGGCTTTATCGGCTTCCTGATTTCGGCTGGATGTAGCTTTTCGCTGATGTTCACGATGTGGACCATGACGACAATCGCTATCCAGAAAACGGCCCGCCTTCGGTAGGTCTCGTTGCCTTTGGCTCATCGCAACAACGGCGATCAATCATCGGTCGGCGGGGTAAACTGAGGCGCATCGGGGAGCGGTTCTTCGTCCTCTTCCTCGTCGCCGAAACCGTCTTCTTCACGCTCGTCGGTGATCGCGGGCAGGTCGATGTTCACACTGGCGTCCATCTCTTGATCGAAGTTCGACTTGAGATCGTCGAGCCCCTTGCGAAACTGTCCGTAGGTCTGGCCAAGTGAACGAGCGACTTCTGGCAGTCGGCCACCGAATAGGATCACCGCCACGATGCCCAACAGGACCATTTCAAAAGAGCCAATGCCGCCGGGAAACATGGATGTTCGATCGTCA
>CAZLYM010000167.1:0-8997 GCA_964563475.1 uncultured Pirellulaceae bacterium | reverse complement strand
TTGTTTCCTTATATCGAAACACAACGATTGTCTTACGATCTGTCTTCCGATCGGACTAAGACAGAACGAACAAAAGTGATCTGAATCAGGCGTGGGGCCGAAAATAGCCAAGTGCCAAACGTCAAACCAAACGCACCGCGTACGGCGGTCCGTCCAGTAAACATGCCTCCCCGTAACGAGCAAGCAGTGAAAAAGCCATTCTTCATAGAAACTCTTTACCGAAAGTCTGCGTCCTGTAACGCTTGTTCCGCTTCAGCCTCACAGTTCCGGTTATTTGGAATCTCCGGAATACAACCCGATTTAAGGTTCTGCACTCACAGCCCAAGTTGGCTCAAGTCAAAACGCGTTGCAGCTGTGAAAGAAACGGCAAAAATGGACGCACCACTCCCCAGCAAAACGTGCAAGTGGCAAAAGAAAACAAAGAAGCCATCCGGCATCTCAACAGAAGTTCGTCATCGCCAGTGACGATCTCACTGACCGTGCCCACAAAAGCTGGCCGCGGGTCTTGGAACTATGGATACTGTGTTGGCCTGCAGCCTCAGGTTGTGACTACAACAGGGTCTGCGATTGCGGATCCAAGGCGACTCCGCCCGTCAACGCGGCAAGCTTTTCGATCACCAACAACAAACCGCCGGGGTCAATCATTTCGACCGGTGAGTTCCCGCTTTCGTTCGATTGCTCTTCAAAATGGAACACGTCAAAACGGGCGGTACACTGCTGAAAACTTTCCAGTTTTTCACGATCGTCTCCAGTCAGAGTCATCGTGCGAAATTCGAGTATCAAGTTTTGGATTTGCTCAGTGACTTCGTCGCCAGTGACAAACGCGATGTCCATCGCTGAATAGTCTTGAGGTGACTTCACCGTTACGGAACCAAACCGCCCGTCAATCTCTCGAATCTCGCCCACGTCGTACTTCGCACCCAATTTTTCAAAACACTCAGCAACGGCTTGGGTCGTGGGACGATTTTCATCCTTAAAATACACGAAAAATGTGTCACGATAGAGATAGGCATCATCTTCAAACAAGGACATCATCGAACTCCGTCACTCAACAGAAACCTTGGCTACAACAAGACATCTGCAAAACAGAATGTCTGATCAACCGACAGCCTTAAGTCTATCGCTCCCACCATCAATGCAACACTGGGGACGAGACAGCAATTGAAGATATCAGCACAAAGCGCCAGCAAATAAGCGCTGAATATGAAGAAAATTGACCCGTTACCGATCTGCGTCGTGTTGACTGGCAGTTTTCAGAAACAAGCCACTGTATGATTCCCCTCACTCGGCCGCCAATTCCTTGGACCGAACCACCGCAGCGGAAACCGCTGAAACAATCGCTCGATCAAACCCGTCGGCTTCCAGTGAGTTTAATGCGGCCAGTGTTGTTCCGCCGGGGCTGGTGACTCGAGCTCGCAAAACCGCTGGATCCTCACCGGTTTCGATGACCAGTTTTGCTGCTCCCAAAACCGTCTGCACGGCCAGAGTCTTAGCAACTTCACTTGATAATCCTTCGGCCACTCCGCCTTCGATCAGCGACTCGATAAACCGAAACACATAAGCGGGGCCCGACCCAGAAACCCCGGTGACTGCATCGATGTGTTCTTCAGCTACTTCCACGACCTTACCAACTGACTGGAGCAACTCAGAAACGTGTTTCAAGTCCTTGTCGTCAACGTTGTCTCCGGCCGTAATCCCGGATGCTCCTTCTCCCACTAGGCAAGGCGTGTTCGGCATCACTCGCACGACCCGTTTCGCCCGGGTCAGTTCTTGAATTCGAGAAATGGTAACTCCCGCCATGATTGAAATCACCAACGGCTCGTTCGAGGATCCATCGATGGTTTCAAGAGCGACGGCCGCATGCTGAGGCTTGACCGCCAACACAACGAAATCCGACTGCTCAAAAATCTCCTCGTTTGAGCATCGGGTGCACGACCGTCCGGACACCGCCTGCTCGAATGCCGTCAATGCCTCGCCCGAAGGGTCCGAAACCGCAAATGCCAGATTAGGAAAGTCTTTCTGGATTCCTCCCGCCAATGCCTGCGCCATTTTTCCGGCGCCGATAAATCCAATCGTTTTCAATGTTTCAAAAGGGGCTAAAGGAGCACGTTAGTAAAACAGAACTTCACCGGAATTTAACTTTGCATTGCGCTGTGTTGGCCGCAGAGGATGAAATCTGCAACTGCCAGCAGTGATACTAGCACCCGAAATCCAGTTCTCCTTCGAGTATGCCGCAAATTGAATTGCCAAGCAATCGCTATGGACGCCACGGCATGATTTTGGAACACTCCGCCGCCTCGATTTCCGAGCGAACGAGTAAATCAGCCGACGACTTCCCAAAATCTGGACCTGAATTATGAAGCTCACAACCCTTTGCCTTGCATTCGTTACTGCCTTAGTGATCAGCGACTGCGCTCACGGCCAGCTGTTGAAAAACTTGTTTGGAGGCGGCAACTCAAGCCAACACACGCCGCTGGGCGTTGACGCATCAACTCTAGAACAGGCGAGCAAACTACTTGGGCAGCAAAAATTTCAGGTGCCCGGCATCTCATCACTACTCGGTCAACAAGGAGCCCAAGGCAACACGGCAGGGCAGGGCGGTTTGAGCAACCTTTCTAAGCTAATCCCAACACCGCAATTGCCGTCATTTCAGCCACCCAACCTGCTAAATCAGTTTAACGCCAAGTCCAAAGAGATGATCGATCGCACGACCGAATGGGCTCGCGGCAAACAACAAGAGTTCAAAGAAAAAAGCCTTGGACGGCTGGCAAAGAGCAACCCTCTCAGTTTCCTGAGTGGACTGAGCGGAAACACTCAAGCAACGGGCAACCCGCAAGCGGGTTCGGCAACGAGGAATCCACTCAACAACTCCGGTCCTTCAACACCAAATGTGCCGGCGCAGCCTCAGATTCGAAGCGCGGCGAATCCTAACGGTCAGCCTACGGTGCGATTTTAGGTACCTATCACGGAACTGCGTACTTGGGCATAGTGCGTGCCCTGAACCACCAGCTTGTAGAGCAATCATCTCAATCCAGTGGGCATCTGCTTGGGTTTGCCGAATAGGTATCCTTGAAACGTGTTCACCCCAAGATCGACCAGATAGTCTCGCTGGGCAGGCTCTTCAATTCCTTCAACCACCAAGCCCAACTCCAACTCTCTGGCCATACTGATCACAGTTCGTAGAATCGCAGAGTCGGAACGCTTGCCAGGCAAGTCACGAATCAGGCTGCGATCAATCTTCAAAGTACTGAACGGCAACTCACGAAGTCTCGCAAGATTTGAGTAGCCCGTGCCAAAATCATCGATCATCAACCGCACCCCGCGCTCAATCAATTCGTTGAGCAACTGCAAACAGGCTGAATGATCATTCATCGCCAGCGTCTCGGTGATCTCGAGCGCTAGACGCTGGTAGGGAACCCCGCTGGATTGAACGGCACGGTCAACCATATCGAGGAACCCATCTTCGACAATTTGTTGCCCTGAGACATTGACCGACACGTAGACATCGTCCGACGGGCGACTGGCAATGAACTCACACGCTCGCTTCAATATATTTTCGCCGGCTTCAATGATCAGCCCGGTTTCCTCAAGCAACGGCACAAACTCCATGGGCGAAACCCATTCTCCTGAACCACGCTGCCAGCGGGCAAGCGATTCATACCCGATGACTCGTATCTGCCCACTGCCGTACCGGACAATTGGCTGCAGGTAAATTTCAATCCGATCATTGTTCACGGCTTGAACCAAGTCGCGTGACAACATCAGCTTCCGTTCGACATTACGCCCAATGGAAGGCTCAAAATAGTGCACGCCCCCCGTTTGTCTTTTTCGCTTCCCCTCGCTTACCGCATGGTCAGCCTTGCTGAGCAACTCACCGCTGGTTTCACTATCGCGCGGGTACATGGCAATTCCCACGCTGCTGCAGATTTCTCGTCGAGAACCACCAAGGTCGATCGGCATCCCGATCATCTCGATAATTCGTTCGGCCATCCGACCCGCATTCAATGGTTCGGTATCAGACAATAGCACCACGTACTCGTCACTGCCGAAACGAGCCACAGCAGTTTGACATCGCACGACTTGACGAATTCTTTTCGCGCAAATACGCAACAAGTGATCACCGGCTTGATGACCAAGGACACTGTTAATTGCTTTGAACCCATTCAGGCTAACCAGCAACACCGCGAAAGACTCCCCCATTCGCTGCGATACGCCGATACATTCATCGATGCAAGGTTTAATCTGGGAGCGATTCAGCAAGCCAGTCAAAGGATCAAAAGCCAACGCAAGCTGCGACTGGCGCTCGGCAACTTCTAACGAGAGATTCGCTTGGCTCAACTCCGTTAAATCTTCAACCGAACCAATTAAACAGGCGTGGCCAGAAGGGTCAAACCATCGGGACAACCGAATTCTTAAGGATCTAACTGCCGGCTCCGGCATTGCATCGCCAAGCAGCAAGGCAACTTCGTAAGCAACCTCTTCGCCCGTCTCAAGCGTCCTAGCTTCAGCGACGGAATCGAATAAACACTCGCCAGGCCGAATTTCAAAATCCTGAAAGCCGAGAATTGACTCTTTCGAACATCCAACAAGATCGCAGAACGGACCGCTGACGGCAATCAGTCTCTGCTCCTCGTCTTTGAAGAAGATCGGTATCGGCAGAGCGTCAACCACCTGACGCCAGTCAGTATTGGCGTCAACGAATTGAGCGTCTATCAGACTCATGAGATCTTCGAAAGGAAACAGGTAGACGGACGGCTAGGTTTTCCCATAGCGTGACTGCAAGGAGCCAAGGGGCTCTTGTTTTTTCGGGAAACCGCCACAACCTTAATGAGCAAATTGTTTGGTCAGCAGTTTTTTTACACGGTCATACAGCGGTCTAGCTGACCAAGTCGACTCGATCGTCAAAACCGGACTCGACACCCCGTAACCAACAACTCAAGCGTTGCCAGCGACCTACTCCCGCTGAAAATGACGACGGCAGTCGCGGGCACCATGGTGGGCCCTCAAGTGCACCGACCGATCAGACGTATCCGTGTTGCTTGAACCACTCCCATGATTCCTCCAAGGCAGGTAGATAGTCATTGACGTGGTAGCCAAGCTGGTTGATCGCCTTGTCACTGGAATACCAGTGATGTAGCTGCCCCATTGCGACCACGGCAGAATTGAGCTGCGGTTCCTCAGAGGTGAAACGCCCGGCCAGATCCCCTGCGGCCCCAGCGATTTTTGAGATCCAATTCGGAAGTTTTCCAATGGGCGGTCGACGTCCGGCGACCTTCGCCATCTGAGTCCAAAGTTCCAAATAAGTAACATCGTGCCCGCCTAAGATGTAGCGTTCACCAGCGACGCCACGATCCAACGCCAGCACAATACCTCGCGCGACGTCTCGAACATCGGCGACGCTACAACCTCCTGCGGGCGCGAGAGGCATAAACTGTTTTGCAATCGTCAGTAACATTTCGCCCGAAGAGGGCTTCCAATCACGAGGCCCAACCATGAATCCGGGATTCACGATCACTCCATCGAGCCCGCTTCGCACCTCATCCAGAAAGACGGCCTCGGCTTCACGCTTGGAAACGACATAGGCACACGCCGGCTTCGGTGGCTCGGTCCTAGTTTCGTCGCCCGGCACTGCCGGATCGACTTCCCCCAAGGCATCGACCGTGCTGACATGAACCATCCGAATTCCATACCGCCGCGCCGACTCCGCCAGAGTTTTCGTACCGCCTGCGTTAACCTTGCGACTTTCGGGAATTTTTGACCAACCAAGATGGATCATCGCGGCAGCATGAATGACCGCATCGTGCTGGCCAATCAAAGGCGAAATTTCCGAGGGCTCATTCAGATCCACCACGACTTTGGAAACGTCCAATCCATCCATGGGACGCGGGTCGGAGCTGTGACGAAGCGTCGCGGTGACCTGATGGCCCGCTTCAATCAGCTGCTGAAGCAAATGGTTCCCCAAAAACCCGGTCGCCCCGGTAAGCAGGATTCGCATGACAGAGTCAACTCCGTATTCACATAACCACAAAAAATTGCGTCGCACAAAACGTTTGGGATTCTGCACTGCCGATTTTACAGGCATACCGGTAAACTATACCAGTGCGTGATAACCGTGCGAACAGACATGACGGCGGCGGTGAATCAAAACCCGAAAATTCTGTTCATCCACTTACTTTCTGAATCTACGCTACCGACTTCTGAAAACTGTTTCCATGAATTCAAACTCTGTCACCGTTTCGCCAGTACAAACGAAGGCCGACCAGAATGCCTTCATCAAATTCGCGTGGGGCCACTATCGTGGTGATCCGAACTGGATTCCTCCGATCCGCATGAACATCCGCGAACTATTGAACTATCGGCCGCATCCGTTTTACGACAATGCAGAAATCCAAACGTTTCTGGCAAAGAAAAACGGCGTTATGGTCGGACGTATCGCCGCGATCGTTGACCGGGCTCACAATCAGTACCACGACGAACAGCGCGGAATGTTTGGCTTCTTTGAGTGCGTTGACGATCAAACTACGGCCAACGCGCTATTCGACACGGCTCGAAAATGGTTTGCCGATCGAGGCATCACGAAGCTGCGAGGCCCTGCCAATCCGTCCCAGAACTACGAATGGGGCCTGCTGGTTGACGGTTTCGATCAACCCCCAACCTTCATGATGACCTATAACAAGCCATACTATGCGAAGCTGATTACCGAATACGGCTTCCACCAGTCACAGGACTTGTATGCGTTTCTGGGAAGAATCGAAGACTTGGAGACGCTCGATCCGAAGCTGGCCTTTATTGCAGAAGAAGCCGAAAGACGGTTCAATGTCAAAGTCAGGCCAATCAGCAAACAGAATTTTGCTCAGGACGTAGATAGTTTTCTGGAAATATATAACCGATCACTCCCCGGCCAATGGGGGTTCACGCCGATGTCAGAGGGCGAACTTCGGGAATCGGCGAAAGGCCTGAAGTTGCTAATTACACCAGAAATGACGACGATGGCCGAAATTGATGGCAAACCGGTCGCGACGGTTTTCGGGCTGCTCGACTACAACCCGATCATCAAAAAAATCGACGGAAAATTGTTTCCATTCGGTTTTCTGAGGATTTTGCTGGGAAGAAAAAAGATCAAAAAAGTCCGATTGATCAGTACCAATGTGGTCCCTGAATACCAACGCTGGGGCTTGGGAATCGTGCTGATGAAACGCTTGGTGCCCGAGGTAAAAAAATGGGGCATTACCCAGGCCGAATTTTCGTGGGTACTGGAATCGAACAAACTTTCGCGAGGAACGCTCGAACGAGGCGGTGCAGAGCTGTACAAGACCTATCGAATCTTTGACTACGAACCGTCATAATCAAGCCACCGGCGCCACACATACCCTCTACCCATATTTCTTAGTTCCCATGAAACCCGATTCGGAAGTAGTTGTCACGGGACTTGGTGTTGTTTCTCCCATCGGTATCGGGATCGAACCGTTCTGGGAGTCACTCGTGGGTGGCGTCAGCGGTGTGCAAGTTAGAGAGCAGTTCGCCGATACCGAACTGCCCTTTCGAATCGCGGCTCCCGTCACCGGATTCGAGCCCAAGCAATACGTCAAGCCACGTAAAGCGCTCAAGATCATGTGCGACCCGATCAAGTTCGCTTGTGCCGCCGCGGCGATGGCAGTCGAACAGGCGGGGCTTCAAGCAGGAGACGATCGAAATGTCGATCCCAACCGTATCGGAACGGTCGTGGGAACGGAAACATTCTTTGCTGATCCCTGCGAGGTCGCTGACGTGTTTCATCGGTGTACCGTCGACAAAGATTATCAGCATGATCGATGGGGCGAACTTGCAATACGCGAAATTCAACCGCTATGGATGCTGAAGTATTTGCCCAACATGGCTGCTTCTCATATTTCAATTGCACTCGATGCCCGAGGTCCCAGCAACAGCATTTGCCAAGGCGAGGCCTCGTCCATGCTCGCATTGATTGAAGCCGCCAACTTGATTCGACGTGGTACCGTTGATGTGGCCATCGTCGGTGGCACGGGCTCCCAGATGGCTCTCACCTCCATGCTTTACCACGGGGTAGAAAACCTAAGCAACAACATTCACCATCCAAAAGCTGCTTGTCGGCCATTTGACCGTGATCGTGACGGAATGGTTGTAGGCGAAGGGGCAGGCGCAATCGTCATCGAAAGCCAAGAGCACGCAAAAGCGAGGGGAGCCCGTGCGATTGCTCGGATAGCAGGGTATTCCAGCGGCTACGCCAGTGTGGAAGGTGATGCCTTCGGGGCCGCATTCAAAGCCTGCCTGCAAGAGTCGCTTCAACGTGCCGATTTAAACCCGGCCGAAATTGGCTTCATCAACGCAAATGCCTCCGGCAGCGTCGAAGGGGATGCAGCAGAGGCTCGCGCACTCCATGCCATGTTTGGTGAATGCCCGGTCGCCGCAAATAAAGGGAACTTTGGCAACTTAGGGCCGGGAACTTCGATGGTTGAACTGATCGCCGGAATCTTGAGTATCGAGAACCAAACGATTCCAGCGACGCTGAACTTCAATGCAAGCGACCCAGATTGCCCATCTTTCGCAAGCTCAGAAAATCGGGATCTGGAACAGCTGAGAATGGTGAAATCATCCATTTCCTCAATGGGGCAATTCGCATCGTTAGTGGTGAGTAATTAACTGTCCTATGATTGCCGGCCATCCAAAAAAAACAACACTAATCGAAAATAGCCGTTTTTCCGGAATATTTGAACAATAGCCGGGATTCGGCCCTTTCGAGGTTTTCCTGCTTTCAGCCGGGTAAAAACTCGATCAACTTTGCAGGATAGGTAGTTGGCGTCAGGTGATCGCTCTCATCCGCAAAGTTTGGATTTATGGATTGCCAAGATTCGGTCATTCTGGTAATCTAAGCAGCTGAATAACTTACCTACATCGCTTTCCCTGCTTAGCTTGCTCGGTATTCTATCGTACGCGAGTCTTGCAGCGGTCGTTTTACTTAAAGGATTGACAATGAAAACT
>CAZLYM010000166.1:5922-9034 GCA_964563475.1 uncultured Pirellulaceae bacterium | reverse complement strand
GTTTACCGGTGGTGTTCGCTGCGTTCGACCACCGGCTACATGCTGGCATCCCTTCCGGGTGAAGTTGCCCGGGGCAGCCGCGTCCAAAACGTTTATCGGGCCAAGCTTCATCATTGGCTTACGTGCGGCAAGAACCTTAGCAATCGATCAGGGAACGATCAGCCTTCGTACTTGGCCACAATCATCGAAGCGTTATGACCGCCGAAGCCAAAACTGTTGCTCATCGCGTACTTAATTTCGCGATCGCGAGCCACGTTCGGCGTGTAGTCCAGATCGCAATCAGGATCCGGATCGGTCAGGTTGATCGTCGGCGGAATTTTCGATTCAAGGATCGCTTTGATTGACAGAATTAACTCGATACCACCACTGGCACCCAAGGAGTGCCCAAGTTGACTTTTGGTACTGCTGATACTGACACTCTTTGCAGCGTCGCCGAATACGGCCTTGATCGCTTTGGTTTCTGCCTTGTCGCCAAGCGGTGTGCTGGTGCCGTGAGCATTGATGTAGTCAATCTGCTCAGCCTTCAAGCCAGCATGATCGAGTGCCACCTGCATGGCGGCAGCGGCTCCCGTACCATTTTCGTCGGGAGACGTGATATGTCCAGCATCGCAAGTCGTTCCGAACCCTACAACTTCGGCAAGGATAGTCGCACCGCGAGCCTTCGCGTGCTCCAGTTCTTCGAACAACAACAGACCGGCTCCTTCGGCGAATACAAATCCGTCACGGCCGGAGTCGAATGGGCGACTGGCTTTTGCGGGATCGTCATTTCTTCCCGACAACGCCTTCATGTTCTGAAAAGCGCTCAGTCCCATGCGCGTCATACCGGATTCGGTTCCGCCCGACACAACAAAGTCGCAAATGTTACTGCGGATCAAATCCAATGAATTGCCCAGCGCATTCCCCGCACTGGCACAGGCGGTCGCCACGCTGTAGTTGGGGCCTCGGAATCCGTAGCGGATCGCAATATTTCCCCCGCCCGCATTAAGCATCAGCTTGGGAATCGTCAGCGGCGACACACGCCCTGGACCTTTGTGAATCAGTCGCTCCATCTGTTCCGAAATCGTGTTCATTCCACCGATTCCAGACCCCATCACGACTCCAAAACGAGACCGGTCGGGGTATTGATCCATATCAATTCCACTGAACGCCATCGCTTTGTCGGCACAGTAGAGCGCCAACTGAGTGTATCGATCGACCTTTTTGGCTTCCTTGCTGCCGAGTAAATCCGTCACATCCCAATCGTAGATATCACCGCCGATTTTGATCTTCATATCCGAAGTATCAAACAGCTTGATATCGTGAATGCCACTTTCTCCAGCCAGCACACGATTCCAACAATCGTCCACATCGCAACTAAGCGACGTCGCGATCCCCCAACCAGTGACGACTACGCGCCGTGTCATACGTTTGCCTGTGATACAAGGATGTGGAGTTATGGAAATGAAACCGCGAAAAAATTCAACGCAACCGAACATCGAAACGTTTCGAACTCGATCGCTTCCGAACCGCAAATTCAAAACCAGCGAATTTGGGCCAGAGTCACTTTAAGATGTTTTGCAACTTGTCTCGTGCAGACACCCTCAACTGAAGGTAAAGCGAAGACAACCGATGTTAACAAACAGCTGCTATAAAACAAATTCCGCACAAGGAAGGCTTTTAAACTCCTAGTGCGGATGTAAAAAATTGATGGGCAACCGAGCAATTCCGCCCGCCTGATTGAAAATCTCAGTCTCAAAACTGTTTCGAAAAATTCGAAAGCAAGACAGACTGAAACTCACAAAGAGTCGAGCAGATTCAACTCAGCTAAGAAGCAGCAGGAGTATTGCCACTGCTGTTGATATGGCTGATCGCCTCGCCGACGGTCTGAATTTTTTCAGCCGCGTCGTCCGCAATATTGATATCAAACTCCTCTTCCAGCTCCATCACCAACTCGACTGTATCCAGTGAGTCAGCGCCGAGATCGTTAACGAAGTTCGACTCTGGTTTGATTTTATCCTTATCAACGCCAAGCTGTTCGGCGACGATGTTGACAACACGTTCTTCGACCGACGACATAAATCGGCCTCCTTCTCTGAAAACTACTGTACGGAGAAATACACTTCTGATTGCTTCGCATCGTTCTTTCAAACGAGTGCAGGACTTTGATTTACGCGTAGCAAATCAAGCGAGCCCCAAATTCAAGTGCCTGAGAATAGAGGATAAGGACAAAATGGGTCAAGCCAAAATTGCCCGAAAACCCCGTTTTCCTGAAACCCGGCAACCTAATAAACGCTACCCGAATCCCTCGAATTAAGCGGTCATACCGCCATCGACCGTTAAAACCTGACCGGTCACGTAGCTGGCCGCAGAACTGGCCAGAAACAGCACGCATGCCGAAACATCGTCTGGAGTGCCGATTCGGTTGGCGGGAATGCGTTTTTTAACTTCGCCAAGGATCGTCTCGCCCAATTTGCCAGTCATTTCGGACTCGATAAATCCGGGAGCAACCGCGTTAACGGTCACTTTTCTCTTACCCAACTCTTTTGCCAAGCTCCGAGTCATTCCGATGACGCCCGCTTTTGAGGCGGAGTAATTCGTCTGGCCCGCATTGCCGATCAAACCCGACACGCTGGCGATATTGATGATCCGACCGTAACGTTTACGCATCATCTTTTGAGCCGCCGCACGAGTAAACAAGAACGTTCCGGTCAAGTTCACCGCGATCACGTCATCCCATTGCTCGTCCGTCATCACAGGCATCAGGGTATCACGAGTAATCCCAGCGTTGTTGACCAAGATATCCAGTTTGCCCCAGTCTTCGGCAACCGTTTCGACAATCTTTTCGATATTGTCTCTGACGCTGACATCTGCCGCCATGACTTCGGCCGTCCCGCCGGCGTCGGTGATCGCTTTGACCGTTTCCGCCAGCTTCTGTTCGTTTCGAGCCACACATGCGACTCGGGCTCCCGCTGCGCCGAGTGCGATGGCCATGGATCGCCCCAGCCCTTGCGAGGCACCGGTCACGATGGCGTTCTGACCAGAGAGGTCAACTTTTAATGATTCAAGGCTCATAATTTTCAGTTCAAAAGTTTGTGGTTTACGGTTGTTTGTAGTTTACAGGATGGTGTGAGGT
>CAZLYM010000166.1:0-5822 GCA_964563475.1 uncultured Pirellulaceae bacterium | reverse complement strand
TTCGGTGTGAGGTGTTCCGAGCCAAAAGCAATCAAGTCGTGAAGATGGCAAATGACAATTGACAAATAAAAAATGACAAATTCCCCACGAGCGTGAACAGGTTTTTCGATACCCAGTACTGACGACTCGATTAACAATTTTCATGCACTAAAACTAACACGCAATGGAGTCATTCCCCCACGCCGTGAAAGGTAACCTTACGATTGATCCGCTTCATCAAGCCACGCAGTACACGCCCGCTGCCGACTTCATAGAACTCGTCATATCCATCGGCCAGCATTTGTTCCATCGAATCCTGCCACAACACGGGTGCACAAACCTGCTTGACTAGGAACGATCGAAATTCATCCGGTTCCTGATGCGTCCGAGCATCAACGTTGGAATAAACCGGCAATTTTGTTTTGGACATGTCCGTTTCAGCAAGCGCGGCCTGCAGTTTTTCCACGGCTGGCTCCATCATTTTGGTGTGGAACGCACCGGCAACTGATAGCGGGATGCACTTCATCGCACCAGCCTCCGTTGCGATTGCCTCGACCGCTTCGCACGATTTCTGCCCGCCCGAGACAACAATGTTTCCTTTACAAAGCAGATTCGCGATCTGCAGTACTTCACCTTCGACCCGCGCTTGATCACAAACTTCTTGCACGACGTCGCGATCAAGACCCAACACACTGACCATGGCCCCAGCCGCTTGATCGGAAGCCGCCTGCATCACTTGGCCGCGAAGCTGAACCAGTTTCAGACCATCTTCAAAGCTCATTCCTCCAGCGAAAGCGATCGCCGTGTACTCGCCGAGACTCAAACCTGCCGCACCGGCGCAGTTTTCGACCACTTCTGGCGATTCGATCTTCAGCTTCTCCAAAGCCACCATGCTGGTCACAAAGAGAGCCGGTTGGCCGATCGCCGTCATATTCAACCGATCTGCCGGGCCGTTAAAACAAACGTCCGCAAGATCAAAGCCCAGCACGTCGGAGGCGTGTTCGAACATTTGCACAGCGACAGGCAACTCGTCAAACAACGACTTACCCATACCGATCGCCTGAGCCCCTTGGCCCGGAAACAAGAACGCAATTTTACTCAACGGCTTCGTCTCACATGAAAGAAAAATGCCCGCAATAGGGCGGCAAACAGGTGCGCCAATTTATGGGGCACTTTTTCGAGTGTCAACGTGGGCAAACTCAGCCAGCCAGATCAACCCAAGAGTGTCGACCCCTCATTGGTTTGCGGCGGATCGAGGTTCAGATGAGCAAACGCCTTGGCCGTGGCGACTCGACCACGCGGCGTACGGAGAATCAATTCACTCCGCAACAGAAATGGTTCGACTTCGTCAGCCAGCGTATCGGTGACCGAATTCATCGTTGCCGCCAACGTTTCAATCCCTGTCGGCCCACCCATACAGACTCGAATCAGCGTATCCAAATATTTTCGATCTTGCCGATCCAATCCCAAGCCATCGATCTCGGCCATCTTCAACGCATCACGAGCAACTTCCAAAGTTATTTTTCCGGCCGCGCGGCTTTGAGCAAAATCACGCACCCAACGAAGCCGATTGTTGGCCACCCGAGGCGTACTGCGACTGCGAGCGGCAATTTCAATCGCGGCCTCTGGAGCGATCTCCACCGAAAGCTTCGTCGCGTTCCCCGTCACGATTTGTGCGAGTTCCTCCAACGAGTAAAAATCCAAACGCTCGCGAATCTGAAAACGATCTCGCAAGGGACCGGTCAACATCCCGGCCCGAGTCGTCGCGCCGATCAGCGTGAAAGGACGCAGCTTGAAATTATGAGTCCTCGCGTTGATCCCTTCGCCTAGAATCATATCGATGCGAAAGTCTTCCATCGCCGTGTACATGTATTCCTCGACCGCTTTGGGAATACGATGAATCTCATCAATAAACAAAACCTGTTTGGCTCGCAGGTTCGTCAAACTGGGAATCAGATCCTTGGGTGCTTTGAGACTGGGGCCCGACAGAAAATCAACGTGAACGCCCAGTTCAGCCGGAATGCAAGTCGCGAAGGTTGTCTTGCCAAGGCCCGGCGGTCCATCAAATAGAATATGCCCCAGCACTTCGTCGCGTTGCCGCGCCGCATCGATCGCGATCTGCAGACGCTCGATCACGTCTCGCTGGCCGACCATTTCGCTCATTCGCGTCGGCCGCAACTGCGGATCGTCTTCCTTCGCATCGGGCTTGTTGGAGAGTATCGTTTCGCGAGCCATCGAAAATCGGGCCTCAACTTCCGTTGATCGGTAAAGTTTGCGTTGCTTCTCAAAACCAGACTATACCACTGTCCACCAACCGACGGGAAGCGCAATCGCTGCGAATCTACGACGATCCGGTTCCGACTTCACTATTTCTGGCTACCATGCCTTACACTGAGATAAGCGTGCCCCACCTTCGCCAACGCATCGCACCCTTCAATCCCGGTCGGACGAACCGTTAAGATAGCTGGCAACATGAAGAAGTCTCGCAAATTCACTCGGTCGCTCGGCAGCCAGTTTGACCGGAGTGCCGCCCCGATCTACTTGGTCAATCCCGACCGGCAGATCGTCTATATGAATGCGGCTTGTTTGGCGTGGGTGGGCCTAGATGCCGACGACGCCGAAGACTTGCAATGCTTCTTCACGACCGCAGATACTTTGGAGCCGAAAGACGATCCCGTGAAAGGGCTCTGTCCACCTCCGGAAATCTTTTTCGATTCCTCTGCCGACGCTCAGGCCCCTCAACCATTCGGTCAGGCTCAAGAAAATTGCGGACCGGTCACGGCAAGCGTCTTCGTTTCACTGCCCGAGGGAACAGCGCCCCGACCTGCGACTTTTCATCGGCTGCTCAACGAGGAGCAACAACTGCTGGGCATCCTGAGCATTGTCTCTTCCAATCATTCAGACGCATCCACTGACCTAGCCAACCACCAGTCAGTTCACGTGCAATCGCAAGCACTTCACGATGCACTGTCCGTGATACGGCAACACCACGTCACCAATTACTCGATGGGAAATCTGATCGGCACCAGCCCCTTTGCCGATCGACTACGCCGACAGACGGCGGCCATCATTGGATTAGATGCCGAAACCGTGATCACAGGGCCTCCCGGCAGTGGTCGTGAACACTTGGCTCGTACGATCACAACATCTTGCAGCGGCAACGAAGACTTCTCCGTCGCCGTTTTGCATTGCGTCTTGGCAGACGACGAACTGACACAGCAATCAATCGATCAAGTCGCCAATCAAATCACCAAGCGAACTCGGCGAGGCCGCGCGGTTCCAACTCCGTCAGACCAACAAACGAATCCCATTCTGCTGTTGCTCGATATCGACAAACTGACCGGATCCGCGTTGCTGTTGGTCGAAAGCTTTTTGAAACGAAGCGGAGATGCGTGCCGAGTGATCGCGACATCCGAATCGTCATTGCTGGAACTGGCCCACCAAGACAATTTCCCTTCCGGCATCGCTCATCAATTGACCACCATCGAAGTCCCGTTGATTCCACTCTCACAGCGACGTGAAGACATTCCCCTGATGGCTCAGGCCTTTGTCGAACATGCCAATCGATCGCGAGCCACCCAGCTTGGCGGATTCGATGACGCTGCTCTGCAATTGCTCAACGAATTCCACTGGCCCGGAAACTTGGAACAGCTTCAGCAAGTGGTTACCGCGGCGTGTGAGCAAGCTGCGGGGCCGAAAATTCAGGTCAGCGATCTGCCTGACTCGTTTCGACACGCGGTGCAAGCGTTTCGAATTGGCCAACCGGAAGAAATCACAATCGACCTGACGCAATGGCTGGAGCAATTGGAACTGGAGCTAATCCAACGAGCGCTCCTAGAAGCGAAGGGCAACAAGACCCGAGCGGCGCAACTGCTGAGCATCTCTCGATCGCGATTGATCCGCCGAGTCGATCACTTTGAACTGTCAGCCTTGGCCAGCCAGAAAGATTCCCCTGCTGCGAAGACACCGTCTGAATCAGCGCCGTCTGAATCTGACGAGATGATCGACCCATCCGCGTTCGAGGAGCTAGAATGAGCAAGCGGCTTCTGCGGCCCGATCCACATCGACAAAAAATCATCAGCCTCACTCGAACCGAACGCTGGCTGTCCGTAATCCGACATCACTCGGATCACGATCAGCGAATCTCGGCACTGGATCTGAGCGATCTGGCAATTGAGTGCCAGAATTGGCCAGGCTGTGTCGCAATCGTCGAAGTAGACGAAGTTAACCTAGTTGCCGCTTGCCGGTTTGCTGTAGAGCGACCGGGACTGCGTGCTCGCTGCGGGTTATTTGCGGTAACTGACTTCAACTCACTCGCCGCCGTCGGTGCTTTGGCCGCGGCAGGATTCCAATGGACGTGTCGCAGTCCGCTGGCGGCCAAGAGAATGTTCCGACATATTCAACGGTATCACGATCTAAACCCGCCGGGATCACTGGAAGTCGAAACCTCGTTCGGGCAACGCCTCCCGTGGAAAGCCGTCGGTCGCTACGCTGGTAGCTCGTTCAAACCGACTCGTTTTTCCGTTCTACCGATCCAATCCACTCAACAATCCGACTCCCTGACTGACGCCGAAAACCTCAATGACTGATTCAAACGAACTCAAATCCAACGTCCAGCAGACTCTGGCGAAAATCCAGGACCCTGAAACGGGCCGCCCTTTAAGAAACCAGATTCACGCGATTTCGGTCGATAGTGACTCGATTGCGGTTGAGATCGGGCTGACCAGCTTTGCGGCCCCAATTCGTGATTCGTTCCAAGCGAGCGTGGAAGAGAAGCTTAAGAATGCGTTTCCTGATATCTCATCGATTAGCGTGACATTGACTGATCATGATCGACCGGCGCAAGCGGTTGGCCAAGTCGGTATCACAGCCAAAGCGGTGATCGCGGTCGCGGCAGGGAAGGGCGGTGTCGGCAAGAGCACCGCAGCGGTTTCGATGGCGATCGCGCTCAAACGAGCCGGTTGCAAGGTGGGGATTCTGGATGCCGACGTCTACGGTCCCAGTGTTCCGCAACTGACAGGCGTTCGTGGCCAAGTGACCAAAGAAGGCGACAAGATCGGACCGTTAGACTTCGATGGCATTCCGTTGATGAGCATTGGCTTTCTGGTGCCTCCGGGCGAGGCCGTGATCTGGCGTGGCCCGATGTTGCACTCGACCATCACTACATTCCTTCGCGATGTTGCGTGGGGCGATCTCGATTACTTGATCATCGACATGCCGCCAGGCACCGGTGACATCGCGCTAAGCCTTTCGCAGATGCTACCATTGACCGGAGCCGTGATTGTCTGCACGCCTCAAGAAGTTGCGTTGATTGACGCCATCAAAGCGGTGGGCATGTTCCGCAAGGTAAAAATTCCTGTGCTGGGTCTGATCGAAAACATGAGTAGCTTCGTGTGTCCGGACAATGGCAAGGAGTACGACATCTTTGGCAAAGGCGGAGCCAAGAAGTACGCCGGCCAAGACAAGATCCCATTCCTTGGAGAAATCCCGATCAACATCCAGCTTCGCGAGCGGGGTGATGCGGGCGAAATGGCAGCCAACTTCGACGACCCGAACGTGGCCCCCTATCTGGAAGCGATCGCGAAAGCGCTCTGTCAGCAACTGGCCGACTCAAACGCCCAGAACCCGCCAAAGGCTCAGCTACCCGTCCTCGGCTAGCGGCACTGGCGGCAAATAGCAGGTACAAGCAGGCATCGATCACAAGATATCGGGCTTTCATGCATACGCTTGCGCAAGCATGCTGCTGACTTGCAGGCTGGCTCTCTGGGAGGAAACCAACTGCCGAATCGAACCCTCCGAACTATCGGAGGGAAAACAGCTACCGATAGCCCCTCCGACCTATC
>CAZLYM010000165.1:0-9159 GCA_964563475.1 uncultured Pirellulaceae bacterium | reverse complement strand
TTCCCGGTTCCCGCCGCCGCCATGACGGTGTGAACGTAGTCACCATGACGGTGTGAACGTAGTCACCATGACGGTGTGGCCTTCGCGGTGTGGCCTTCGTCAGCGCAATCGCACCGAATGGGGGCCGTCACCCGAAATAGAAACTGGCCTCTGGAACGTGGGCTGTCCTCGTTTCTTATCTTCTGGATAGGACATGACTGACCGCAATGTGAACTACCGTCTGACGCACTGGCTTGTCGCGCTGTTGATTTTGCCGTTGGTTGGAGCAGCAATCTATTTAATTTACACGCCGGCAGAGCCAATCAATCAGGTCGATCGCATTTTCTTGGACAGCGATACGGTGCTGATAACGGATCCCGCTGATCTTGCCTTGGTTGCAAATGACTTGGACCGGCGCTCGAAAATTCGGACCCTTTTGTTGGAAACCGCCGATTCAGCAGACCGGAGTTTTGCTGAACTCAAGAACCAGTCACGATGCTACGCCGTTACATTTTGCGACACGCGGTGGTCAAGAGTACCTAGTGCGGCTGCTGCTCAACCATAAGCCAGATTTGAATGCAAAAGATTCTCACGGCCGAACGCCGCTGCAGATTGCTGAGCAAAAAGGGCACTCAAAGTTCTCTCGAATCTTGTCGAACGAGATGTCCAGAAGCCAGCTCTTCAAACCTGCCTAAATCGAGGTAGCCAAAACTGGTTTCATGTCATGAATGCAAAAGGGTAAGCCCTATCAAGATTTTCGCATGCGAGCTGGTTTCATTTCCAGCTTCATGCCAAGGCGGTGGAGGTACTTGAATAGCTTATCCAGCGTCATTTTTGATACTTTGCCCGTCATAAGGTCGCTGACTTGCGACTGGCTGA
Source organism: uncultured Pirellulaceae bacterium (assembly GCA_964563475.1). GTDB lineage: Bacteria > Planctomycetota > Planctomycetia > Pirellulales > Pirellulaceae > Mariniblastus. The sequence goes on along the minus strand of CAZLYM010000165.1, from coordinate 8,301 downwards.
TATTAAGAACAGATGCCAGTTGTTTGGGGCTGAGTTTCTGTCGCATCGCTTCACGTTCAATTGCGATTTTCAAATCGGTTTTTTTCTGTAGCAGTCGAGCATCTTCTGAAGAAAAACCCATGTCTTCAAACACATTGCCACAGCTTTCAACAAAGCCTTCATCAACCTTCTTTTGAGTTTTCGTCTGCGTCTGCGTTTTTGTTGCCATGTTTCAATCCTCCAAATATTCCAAGGCTTTCCTGCCCCAGAATCGCTACTTTTCTTTTCTGAGTCTCGCACGAACAGCTTTCAACCTCTTCGTGGCGATATCCAAATCATTTTGTGGGGTCTTCCCACTTCGTTTGATAAACGAATGCAAAACGTGAATTTTGCCGTTGATGACACCCAGATAAATAGTTCGATACCAGCCGTTTTTGTCTCGCTGACGAAGCTCGGCAACCTTGCTGCCAATCGACTTCATCGGCCTTGAATCTCGGGGCAGGAGACCTTGTTGCAAAAACCGCAGGTCTTCACCTAGTTTTTGCTTGATAGCCGCTGGAAATCCTTTAACGACCTCAAGGCTATCGCCTTCCCAGATGACTTTTGCTGGCTCTCGTTTTTCTTTATCGTCCTGACTCATTGGCTAGTATTGCAAATTTAAGATAATATTATCACAAATTTGCGATAATGTCAAGTGTTTTAATGTAGGTTTCTGCTCGCATGTGTTCCGATCCGCAAAAATAGGCCGAGACTTTCCGCGCTCTTCCAAAATTGGTCCCAGTCTATTGAAGTCAATTTATTTCTCAGTTGCTTGGTTCTGTTTGGGTTCACCCAGCACGCAAACTGAACTTTTCCACGAATCTGGTCTTCGGTGTAAAACCCTTTTTCGGGGCTGTTCCCGTCAGCGATGCTCTTTGCGTCTTTCAAAATTAATGACAACGAACCAATGAAGTCCTTGCGGACATCGAGTCTGCTTTTGCTCTTCATCCGAATGCCTGTAACGGACGGTTGATCCTCGATCGATTGAAACCCGGTTTTACTGCGATTCATGGAAAAACCATTTTTGGATAGGGCATTAGCAACCATTCTTTCGACGTTTGTTCGCTTCAGGTTGTAACGACCGGAGATTGTTATGTCGTCAACAAACCGGGTGTATATAAGGCCGCGTGCATGGCACGCTGACGAGATCCAGCGGTCTATTGGTGCGAAAATTTGATCAGCCAAAAACGGGCTTGTGATCATCCCCAGCGCCAAATGAAAGTCGTGTGTGCAAACAGTCGTCAGAACTGACGAGACATCGGGAGAGCATCCAAGCCTCATGAAAAGGTCATAAACCTTGCTGTGATGAATTGACGGGTAGAAGTTGGTAACGTCCGTCTGAAAGAAGAATCGGCTTTTCAAATGCTGTTTTGCATTTGTCAGCGGGCTTCTTCCGGAAATGCCACCGTGACTATATGGAGTAGGGCTAAGCTTGCTTTTCAATTGGCTCAAAACTCGTCGCTGCACATTCCGCAGGGAGCCATTCACACAAAGCACTTCACGGACCTTCTCGTTCCTCCGTACAATCAGCTTAGAGGTGAACTCGTCGGGAGAATTTAAAACAGCTTCCAAATCTGATTTGAGTATCGCATGCAAATGCTTCATTTGGCGAATGTTCAGCATTGGTTTTGTCTCCGTACAGCCCAGAACACCTAGCGTTCCAACTCAAGCTCCCAAAACTTCTGTAGTTTTTTGGCAGCGTTCTGAACACCAACTGGAAGCTCACTGGCATCTGCGTTGTTGCACCAGTCCATCACGTACAAATCTACTCCAGATACCTCGTGGTATTTTTCGATCAGTTGGCTAGATGGCATCGCCTTGCAGTTTTCGATATTGCTCAAGTGAACGACTGAAATCCCCAGTTGCGAAGCCATGTCATCTTGAGTCAATGACATTCGTGAACGGACTAACTTCGCGGTGGCACCCAGAAACCTCATTTTGATCCTTTCAAAATAGAGCGTCTCGAATCATTGCCTGATCAAGAAAATTGCAAAAGCTGTTAACCGCCGAGCCCGGTGTATATCCGGAGGCTTGGCGTAGCAACAATCCGCAACTTCCCGCTGTAACTCTTCGAGACGCTCTCGTTTTGCCCCATCGTCAAAATCTTCGACTGACAGTCGATTCCAAAATTCGGAAATAAATGCCAGTTCAGATTTGTCAGATGACAGTTCTTCGTCTGGTAATTCAGACATCGCTTTCTCCCGTAAGGGGACAATGAGAGGGAAACAAGCAGCAACGTGCCGCAAGCTAGAACTCTCAGAATTTCCTACGAGCCAAAACAGCGTCCGAGGTAACAGAGCAGTAGAGCTTAGTGCCGTACAGCTCAGAGTCGGATGAGGTTATGCCCAGCAATAGTTCACTGACGAATCAGTGTTTCAGGTCCAAAAAGGACAACGCCGAAGCGTTCCGGGAGAATAAAACTGTCAGAACACAACTTAAAGTATGAGTTTAAGCTCCGCAACCCCACTCGGGTTATTGTTCGGTGAGGTGGCCCCCTAAACCAGCGCCAAAGCCACGCTACTAAAGGGAATACAAACCTTCGAGGTGGACGGCCGCAAGGACCAATTCAGACAATTACCAAGACTTAAGAAAAGGCTGGGTAAGCTTTCAGCGATCTGGCCTTCGACTGCGTCCAAGGATGAGCAAGCCTGATTTGCCCACACAAGCTTTGGTGCTATGCCTGTCCTTGGGACAGGTCAGTCGCAAACCGATTCATCTGAATCGCGTTTTGAAAATTCAAACTGAGCCAGTTCCCACTCGTTGGATGCCCAGAAAACGCTGACCAGCACGCTGAATAGAATCAGCATCGCCAGCACGACGGGATGCAGATGGTCAAATCGCCTAGCCGGAGGATGTTCGATCTGCCCGACCGTCGCCCACTCATTGGCATCCTGCCAGCCGAAGCGAGTGTATCGCCACTCCGGTTTTGTCTCAGTCAGCACGACCTTAGAATCGATCGAAACCTCGCTTGTCGATTTTGTTTGAGCCACTGTCAATTCGCTCGTCCACTGCAACGCCATCGAGATAGCGCACGTTACCGCCATCGCGACAAAAATTGCGGAAGTCCATTTTCTGATCGTTTTGATCATTTAAGCCGAAATACGAAATGAGTTGGGTGAAGGATTGGCAAACGCTTGATCTTGTCTCTGACCATTGCAAACGCGACGCCAATGCCCGCCAAACGAGAAAACGGCGTTATCTGCCGCGGTTTTGTGTTGCTCCCACGCATCACGTTGCCCAATGCCAACATCACAGAATCTGCGTGATGCGAAATTGCCTCATGCGGATAATTTGCACGACCTGAATCAGGCCCAAACCGATTGACGGCGTTCTCCAGATGAACGCCTCATCGCCGGAAAATCGTGTCAAAATTTCATAGGCATGGCTCATTTGGTTTCCGCAATTACACTGGCTGATACAGACCCGAACACCGTTGTCATTTCGACCGTTGCAGAACCGTCCCTCACAGCAACCTTCCTTCATGAAGAAACGCCCCAACACGATGCCTGACGCTGCTATCCAACAAACAGTGCAAAATCTCCAGTCGGCCGAAGGCTACTTGGAACTGGGGTCGATGTTCGAAGATCGATGGTCATTAGACCTGCCGTTGCGACAAGTCATGTCAGATTCAGCCATGTATCATCTGAATCAAATCACCGACCCGCGCGGCCACGCGTCAACGGTTCTGTACCTAAAAGGGCAGGCCTGCCGGATGGCCGAACGATACCCTCAAGCGATCGAGTGGTTCAACGAACTGATCAAGATCGAGCCCGACAACATGCACGCGCTGCTGGCGGTCGCATGGTGCCACAAACGAACTGACGATCTCGCTTCTTCGATCGCCGCGATGGAGCAAGCCATTGACTGCGAACCAGACAACGCGATCGCTCATTATAACCTCGCCTGCTACTTGGCACTCGATGGCCAAGTTCAACCGTGTGTCAGTCGATTGGCCCAGGCCCTGAAGTTGGAGCCTCAGTTTCGTGTCTACATTAGCGACGAAACCGACTTCGACCCGGTGCGAGACCATCCTGACTTTCAATCACTGGTTAGCGTATCCGTCTGATCCACCGCCGGACTCGACTTAAGCTGGGCGGATAGAGCCTTAGGCCGTGGTAGCCAACAATGGCGGGCAAGGGATGCGCGATACGGCAAGCTTGGCGAACTTTGTGCCTTGGATTGAACCATATTTTGACACGATTCCGACTGTCTTGTCGTCGTCGGTTGTGTCAGAATATATTCGTCCCAGAAACTCCGGGGCGGGCGGCATCCATCTATCACCTTTACACCCAGCTCAAGTCATTCGAATTATGAACGACCCCGAACCCAAACCTGACAAAGCTCAAAAATACTGGCGGTCCAATCTGATCTTGGTCACCGTGCTATTAAGCGTGTGGGCAATCGCCGGATTCGGCCTGAGCATTTTCCTGATCAAAACGGCCAATCAGTTTGAAATCGGATCGGTCGGTTTCGGATTCTGGATGGCTCAACAAGGGTCGATCTTCGTCTTCGTAGTGTTGGTGCTGGTTTACGCCTTCGCGATGGATTGGATCGACCGAAAACACAAAGTTTGATCGGCTGTTCGTTCAACTAGATATTTCGGCCAACTCACAAACGACAAAGCCGCTGTTCTTTCTAACCACTTCTGAACCGCCAAACGCCACCTCGACCTGAAATCAACATGCCTGAACTTTCTGTTTTGTTCGCCGTTGCCGACCCCGCACTTCCTTGGACTTGGGCATTTATTGCGTTCACGTTCGCTATTTATCTTTACATTGGTTGGCGTAGCCGAGTCAAAGAAACAGCCGGGTTCTACGTCGCGGGGCAGGGCGTTCCCGCGATCGCCAACGGAGCCGCCACGGCAGCCGATTGGATGAGTGCCGCATCGTTCATTGGCATGGCCGGACTGATTAGTTTCAGCGGCAGCGACGGATCGGTTTACCTGATGGGTTGGACCGGCGGGTACGTGCTGCTGGCCTTGTTGCTGGCTCCCTACCTGCGGAAGTTTGGACACTACACCGTGCCAGACTTTATCGGAGCCCGCTACTACAGCGAAACCGCTCGGATCGTCGCCGCCATCTGTGCGATCTTTGTATCGCTGACCTACGTTGCGGGTCAGATGAAAGGCGTCGGTGTCGTCTTCTCGCGATTCTTAGAAGTTGATCTGGCCGTCGGAGTCTGCATCGGAATGGCGATCGTTGCGTTCTTTGCCGTACTCGGTGGTATGAAAGGCATCACGTGGACGCAAGTTGTTCAATACTTCGTGCTGATTCTGGCGTTCATCATCCCCAGCGTCGCGATCTCGTCTCAATTAACGGGCGACTCCTTTCCGCAACGCGCCTTTGCCTACAGTGATATCTCTCATCGCTTGAACGAAGTTCTGATCGGGCTGGGCCACGAGGCATACACGACGCCCTTCACGAAATTTGGTAGTTCTTGGAACGTGTTTCTGATCACGGCCGCGTTGATGTTTGGCACCGCCGGGCTTCCGCACGTGATCGTCCGCTTCTACACCGTCAAAGATGTCCGCGCCGCTCGGTACTCCGCCGTCTGGGCGATCATCTTTATCGCGCTGCTGTACACAACCGCTCCGGCACTGGGTTTGTTTGCCCGATATAACCTGATCGACAGCATGCACGAATCGACGATCGAGCGAATTGAGGTGACGGCTTCAGGAGAGGATTCTCGGTCATTCTCGTTTCCTGACCAACGAGCCGAAGCCTTCGCCCTCATTGAAACGGCTCAAGCCGAAAACACGAAGGCATCGAAAAAAGGCTTGGGAGAACCCAACTCCATTGTTTACTTCTTGAATTCGAAATCTGGTCAGCCGCTCGACTGGGCCACTCGTTGGCAGAACACGGGCCTGCTGAAGTTTGAGGATCTGGATCAAGACGGCAAGATTAACCTAACCTTGGTTCCGCACGGTGACGGGCCCAAACGGTCTGAGCTGGCAAAGCTTGACCGCGACATTATCGTGCTTTCGACGCCCGAAGTTGCCGCGCTTCCGCCTTGGGTGATCGCACTGGTTGCCGCTGGAGGACTCGCCGCCGCTCTGTCCACCGCCGCCGGTCTGTTGTTAGTGATCAGTTCGTCGCTGGCTCACGATCTGTACATTCGCTTTTGCGAGCCTAACGCGACCGAAGCACGCAAGCTGTTCGTCGGTCGAGTCGCGATCATCTTTGGAATTTTCGTGGCCGGATACTTTGGAATTTACCCACCCGGGTTTGTGGGAGAAGTGGTCGCATTCGCCTTCGGGTTGGCTGCCGCCAGTTTCTTCCCCGCCATCTTTTTGGGCATCTTCAGCAAACGAGTCAACCGAGCCGGCGCGGTGACGGGCATGATTGTCGGATTGGTTTTCACCAGTACCTACATCGTGCTATGTACAGCCGACAAGGTTCTGCCGTTCCTGTTTGACGCTCCGATGTTGGCCAAAGAAGACTGGCTATTTGGGATCTCACCACAAGGCATCGGCACCGTCGGTATGGCGATCAACTTTGTGCTGACGTTGGCCATCAGTTCGGTCACCGCCCCGCCTCCAGCGGAAGTCATCGAATTGATCGAGAGCGTCCGCTTACCATCGGGCAGCGGCCAAGCCGTTGATCACTAAGAACCGACGGCCGGTTGAGCGAATTTAAAACCGCGAATGAACACAAAATGGACGCGAATTTTATGAGCGTCAAAATTCGTGTCGATTGGTGTCTATTCGTGGTAAAAAACCAATTGCTTAGCTTGGCGACCCAGCGCTACGGCGCCGGCTACCTTTACCAGCCACTGAATCTGCCGCTCGTTTCAAGCATGATCGATCATAACCCGAAGCGTCATAGGAAATTGCATGGATTGTCGTAAGTCCTTATCCAACAAAATCCCAACCCGACACGTAAGTGAGGGACCGATCCCTCGCTGACGCAACGGGTTATGATAACGCATGCAATTTCCTGGTCAGCGAGGGAATTTTCAGAGGTTAGTCCCTCGTTGACGCTTCGGGTTGTGATGTTATGGGATTGGCTCCTAATGAAAAGTCGGCCGACTGGTGGCTGGCCCGCACCAAGCGGCTCAAACAACGACTTGCTTTGCCAGCGAAACAAAAATCTGCAAAAAGCTGAATGCTAAACCTTGCGGGCTAAACTGACCCTCGCCGTGACAAAACAGCTCTTTTCACCGGAGAAAGTTTGACAACTTCTTCACAAGGCGGGGTTTTGGGAATTTTTTCACATAGTCGGTTGCATAAAAATATTTGGTAATTCGGTCGATTTGCATTACGCTTTTATACAACGCAGCTTTTTGCAGAAGCGTTGCGAAGTGATTGTTTTGATTGACACCGTTTTGATTGACACCGAAGGGCCAGAAGTATATTTCCATTTTTAAAGTCTGACTCGCACGACGAACGCGTCGCGCGAGTGGCTTTACTCTCTGACAATTCGGTAAATCAAAGTTGGGTCAAAGTTGAGTCCTTGGCAATATTGAGCCACGACTGGTGAGGCCTTCCGGCATCTAGTCGACTCAAACTAGTGCGATGAATGTGACAAGCCAGTCAATTCAGTTTGACGGCGAGTGCTTGATTCGCTCGGGATCATTCGGCGATGGTTTATTCCGTAACGGTTTCTGCAAACGGCTGCTGATTCAGTCCGATGTTGAACTAGGGAGAAAACCAATGGCCACCACAATCCTTCCCACCATTTCATGTGCTCGGGATTTCATGACCACTAGGCTGACCACGTTGCGGCCTGACATGGATGTTTTTCACGCGATCGAAATTCTGCTCAAGAATAAGATCTCCGGTGCACCGGTCGTGGATCAGGATCGAAACCTGCTAGGGGTATTCTCCGAAGCGTCGTCCATGAAAGTTCTAACCGACGCCGCGTATGAAGGACTGCCCACCAATCTGGTTCATGCCTTCATGGACTGGGAGCCGGTTACGATCACGCCCGACACGCAATTGTTTTCGATCATTCATTCGATGATCCAGAACAATCGACGCCGCTTGCCGGTGCTCGATGGAAATCGCTTGGTCGGACAGATTAGCCGCCGCGACATCATGCGTGAAGCGTCGAAAGTTCTCCGCAAAAAGGGTGACCGTGAAAGCACTTTGCTTTACCTTTCGGCCCTGCGCGAAATCCAAGACACGCCAACGCGGATCACAAAGAGTCATTGATTGACGCGATCCGGCCGTTGGCCTAGCAGCGACGGTCGCAAAGTCCGCCGCTGCTGAGTATTACAATGCACAAAACCCGCCCGATTCTCAGGGCCCCGGCGAGTCACCAGCGGGTTTTTCGGCTTGACTGT
>CAZLYM010000164.1:0-9278 GCA_964563475.1 uncultured Pirellulaceae bacterium | reverse complement strand
ATAGGTTCTTAGTGTTGTTTTGAAGAAGTCACGAAGAATACCAGCCGCGAAGTGGCGGTAAGAAATAGAAACGCAGAGACGCTGAGATTCTGTCCGCGCTTCTCCTCTGCGCTCTCTGCGTCTCCGCGTTTTAAAACTTCCCCTATTGGAGGCATCCCGTGAGTGACTTGAATTCGATAACGCAGACAATCATCGGAGCAGCCATCGAAGTCCATCAACGACTTGGACCGAGCCTGCTTGAAACAGCCTATCGCAAATGTTTGGCCTACGAAATTCGTAAACGTGGCTTTGAAGTTGTCGAGGAACAGCCAATCCCCGTTATTTACGACGAAGTTCATTTGGAATGCGGGTTTCGAGCCGACTTGCTTGTAAAAGGCTGTGTTATTGTCGAGCTCAAAGCCAAGTCTACAATCCACCCGGTCGACAAGGCGCAGACACTGTCGCACCTTCGATTGATGAATCTACAGGTTGGTCTATTGATCAATTTCCATGAGGTAAAACTGGTGGATGGGTTACAACGGATCGTCAACAATTTCAAGGATCCGACATGATCCGCAGTACATAAAATTGAAACGCTGAGGCGCTGAGAACGCAGAGATTCTGTTGTGCATCCACTCTGCGCTCTCTGCGTCTCCGCGTTTCAAAACTTCCCCTATTGGAGGCATCCCGTGAGTGACTTGAATTCGATAACGCAGACAATCATCGGAGCAGCCATCGAAGTCCATCAACGACTTGGACCGAGCCTGCTTGAAACAGCCTATCGCAAATGTTTGGCCTACGAAATTCGTAAACGTGGCTTTGAAGTTGTCGAGGAACAGCCAATCCCCGTTATTTACGACGAAGTTCATTTGGAATGCGGGTTTCGAGCCGACTTGCTTGTAAAAGGCTGTGTTATTGTCGAGCTCAAAGCCAAGTCTACAATCCACCCGGTCGACAAGGCGCAGACACTGTCGCACCTTCGATTGATGAATCTACAGGTTGGTCTATTGATCAATTTCCATGAGGTAAAACTGGTGGATGGGTTACAACGGATCGTCAACAATTTCAAGGATCCGACATGATCCGCAGTACATAAAATTGAAACGCTGAGGCGCTGAGAACGCAGAGATTCTGTTGTGCATCCACTCTGCGCTCTCTGCGTCTCCGCGTTTTAAAATCTCCCCTGCCTAACATGGCTACGTGCTCATGGCTCGACGACACGGGTCGCATCAATAATCTCATCACGCTTCATCTTTTTGTCGCTGTCACGCCAATAGCCATCTTTGGCAAAGGCTTGCCATCCCAGCTTCAGCCATCGAAGCAATGCCGAAGCAAGCCACAGCGCCCAAACTAGCATTAAGAATCGGTAGACCCACACAGAAGTGGAGATCACTAGCGGCTGAGGCAACGCGTTATCCGAACGCGGCTGAAACCACTGAAGCAGATGCTGATGAGACCCGTTGCCGCGAATGAACATTTCAGGACGCCCCAGCAAGCCCTCGCTAACCACGGCGATTAAAACTCCGATCGAAATCATCGTTAGGACAACCAACGCTACCTGCAACCCGTTCATCGCCTCGTCGCGAAGGTTTGAAAAATCACGGTTCGCTCGCAAACCCAATAACAACAGCCAGCCAACCACCAACATTGCCGGAAAGATATGGACTTGAGTCAACCCAATCACCAGCAACACCCACTCCAACCGCCCAAGCGGAGAGAAACTAATGCCGCCTAAAATCAGAGCCGCCAAGAACGCGAAAATCAAAATCACCCAGAATTGAACGGCGGGGCCACGAGTCGGACCGTCGGCCCACAACACCCATCGACTTGCCGGGACGTGGATCGCCGAACTGATATTGGCAGACTCGTACGGCAACGAAACCGTCGACGGGCGAATGTTCGTTTCCATCACTTGGCCAGATCGCCAGTTGATTTTCACGACCTGGGCACCCGGCTGAACCGGCACGATCAATTGCTGGCCCTTACGCAAAACGGGGATATCGCGACCTCCGACTTGCACCGATTCGATCTCAACGTCGTCCGGTAGCGTGACCGGAAAGTCATCACCCAGCGAGCACTCAAGCGTAATCTCCAGTGTCGTCTTCCTTTGCCGGCTTCCCAATACGGTAGTGTGATCAACCTTTTGGACGGTAATGGTTTCGCCCACGACCGCTTCCGGCTGACTAAATGCAAGCGTCACCTCTCCGCCGGGCCACGGCAGCCAGACAGGAACGAGATGTTGAGCATTCGATTCAAAGATCGGTTCCAACCCTTCAAATGACACGTTCCAAACGGGCGACGTCACCAAATGCCAACGCTCGACCCAGTGAGTCGTCTCCGCTGCGGCGAGCGCGATATCTTTCCCGATAGGAAGATCACTCGTCCACGAAACGGACTCCTGATCGGCGGCCATACGAATCAAAACCGAACCGTCTTTGACTTTTACATCTGAGGAAAGAACACTTTCACCAGCGAGCAAAGGAACTGAAATCGAGACCGCTTTTCCCTTGGGCGAGATCCGCGTGGCCGTATTTCGAACCTGCCACGTCAGGCCTGTCTCAATGGTTCGATCGATGGCGACGATGGCATTGAAGTTTTTCTGATCGTAAGCTGCGGCAGCAGAAGATTCTTCGAGCTGCCGAGAAAAGAAGACCTGTGTCTCGGGCACACCGTTGGGACCGACCCCCGTGACCGTCCATCCATCGGCTTCAATATTGACAAACCGAGGCTTCAACAAAAACGTCCACTCCCAGTCAGCAACGTCGGGCAGTATTGCTTTGAGCGAAACATCATGAACGCCGGGCTCGAGCACCACCCATAAATATCCATCTTTTCGGCAGACAGATTTCGCCGGCTGTCCATCAACCAACACGGTCAGCGGCGACCAAGTCGGCAACTTGCCCGGCAACGGAACCGCAGACCTAGACGCAACATGCACTTGGGCCTCCATGTCCACCTTACCGCCAGCTACCTTCATGTTAACCGCGGCAAGATCCGCAGCGATGGGAAGCGATTGATCACTGTGCAACAATCGAGACCGGAGATCACGCAGCATATCGGGACTGGGAAACTCTTGGCCGATTGCTGAACCCTGCGTAGAAAGCAGTAGCCCCAGCAAAACGCTGGCCGTCACCGTTGCCTTTCTACCCATCCGACGAAAGCCAAACCAACCTTTCGGCAGCGCAAGCCCACTCATCACGGCGACAAGGGCAATCAACAACAAAATGCGGACCACGTTCAAAACACGATGCTGATTCCGAGTAAGAAAGATCGGCTGAATGGTTTGGTCGGCAGAAACAGGGCCATCCCAACTGCAATAAACGGGGTTCCAAGTCCATGCAGGCTGAGCCGGCCCGGTCTGAATTCGAGCCTTAGCGAGTTGTTGCATGTTGGAACTATCAAACATCGATTTCGATTCTTGCTGACCATTAAATTCTTGTGGCCGCCTGTCCTTAATAGCGCCCCATTGCAACGAGTCATATTCAGATTGAGATTCATCAAACCCACCGGAACCGAATCCCCCTTGCTGAGGATCACCGAATGGTTGATTTTGAACAGCACTTCGTCGGCGAGCGCTTCTGTAGATATACGGACTTGGAAAAACAGAACGTGTACCGTAGATCGCACCGGGCGACTCCAACTGCGGGAACAACGCCGTCTGAATCTGCGACGTAACGAAAGGCGTCAAATGAAGTAACAATAAACCTAACGCAGCGAACCTCCACACGTTAACGGTATTCCTACCAACACCTTCCGGAATGACTTTCAGCAGAGCAACGGGCACCAGCAGAAACAACCATGTCAGCCGAGGCGATGTGGGTTCGTGATACGCCAATCCAAACGCAAGAAACGCCAACACGCCGGCCCACAACCCCCAGATTCGAAAAACAGCCAGACTAAAGACAAGCAATAGGAACAAGTCCAGTAGCGACCAAGCCGTTAACCAATCCCCCGAAACCTGATCAGCGCCGAACAAGGCCAGCATCCGCCAACCGGGAGGCAGATTCCATGTTAGACTCAACGAGTCCGCGTCCGCCTGCCAACCCGTTGCAAGCAACTGCCCGGCTCCTGAGCCACGACTGACCGCGTCCAACTTCAAATTGCGTGACCGAACCTCGACTCCTCGGTCGCCCGATGTGGGGTTCGTTGTGATCAACTGACCTGTGCCAGCGATCCGAACCGCTCCCAGTTCTTGCCCCGGCGCGATATCAAATCGCCATTGCAGTTGTCCATTTCCATTTAATTGATCGTGAAACGTTGCCGCCGCTCCGTCCTCGTCCAGCCAAACCGTCCGCTGAATGTGTAAATCGTCCGTTCGTCGATCTCCCATCCCCTTCATCCGCTCGTCCAGACCAAACGATTGGCTCGTGTCCCACTGAAAAACGGGGAACGATTTCCATTTTGCCGGCCAAGTCGTCTGATTCACATCAACGGGCCGCAGTTTCGTCAGCTCAGCCACTCGAAAGCTCGGCTGCGATTTAAATCCAACCAACTCCATATCGATAATTGGCTTCGCACCTTCGGAAAATTCGAACTCACGCGCGTCATCGGTGCGAAACGCACGCAGCGTCACCGTCCATTTTCCCGCACGAACCTGAGCCTTCGCTTGTCCCTGCTGGTCAATCGCAACGGGCAATGGACTTTCGACAGTCGCCAACTGCCAACCGGCCGGCAGCACCCAACCAAGGTTCTCTTCACGACTCTTACCTGAAACCTTCAACTCAACATCCGTTGTCAGCCACATCGGGACCCCGTCCTCGATGACGCGATAAACCTGAACCGCCAGCAGGTTCTTTTCTTGAGGTTCGGACCGTCGCCGCAACCAGACAGCACCGTTGGAATCCCACTTTGGAAACTCGATCGCTTTTCCATCAACTTCTAAGCTTAACAAGCCAACCTGCGATGGAATCGGAATCGATTGCGGCATTGCCTGCCAGGCAAACTGACCCGACAGCGTGTGTTTCCCTTCGCCCACCTTCACCACCGGCCGGCCGTCGCGTTCCACCACGACAATCGCGGCGCCGTTTAGCTTGACCTCGCGCGGCCAGACTTCACTGCTACCAGGCAACGGCACCCATGTTTCGGAATAAGCCTGCAAAGCGACTTCCCAGTCAGCCGATTTCGCCGTGGCAGACAACGAGAGCTCGGATGGCCAGAATTGAATCCGGCTGTTGCGATCGTTGTAAACGGAGGGACTCTTCAGCCCGTCCGTCCCCCACAGCACCCAGCCCTTCCAAGGCTCAAGCATTTCAGGTACTTCGGGCGTTTCAGTTGTTTGCGCTGCGAGGCCTGAATAACCTGCCAAGGAGGGGCCAACCAATACAGCGAACAAAACCAACGTCGAACCAAACAACCGAATCATGATGTTACTCACCAGGACAAAAAACATGCCGTTCCGTGGCCACAAAGCCAAACGATCCAAGCGGACCGGGGCCGCTAGTTAAAAGACGTTTGAAAGTCGCCTTCAGTTCCAGCATATTAGAAAGAAAATCGGATTCCACCGAAGAAACATAGCAATGCTTCGCCATATCCCATGTTTTTGCAGCGAAACGCTATCCCGACCATCTGCTTGATCAAGCGATCAAAACTTGCGTGAGGCAGAAATGCGTTTGCCGGCTGGATCGACTTCCAAGATCTTGACTTTCATAACATCGCCCACGGAAACAATGTCGTTGGGGTCCTCGACGAACTGGTCGGCCAGTTGAGAAATATGAATGAGGGCGTCCTGGTGGACTCCGATATCAATGAACGCACCAAAATGCGTCACGTTGGTAATTACGCCCTCCAACACAAGTCCACTCTTTAGATCAGACACGGAATTGACTTGAGCATCAAATTTAACGGTCTTGAATTCGGCACGTGGGTCACGTCCGGGTTTACCCAATTCCGCAATAATGTCGTTCACGGTGGGCTCCCCAAAGCGATCGTCAACAAAGTCGCCGGCATTTAATCGGCTACTCAACGATGCGTTCCCAACCAAGGTTTTCAAGTCGGTCTTCAGATGGCGAGCCATTTTCTTAGCCACCGCGTAACCTTCGGGATGAACCGCAGAATTGTCCAGTGGTTGAACCCCGCCACGGATCCGCAAAAACCCCGCGGCCTGCTCGAACGCTTTCTTACCAAGCTTGTTGACGGCCGTCAGTTCCTTTCGCTGGGAAAACTGTCCGTTGGCATCGCGGTACTCAACAATGTTCTCAGCCAGTTTCGGCCCAATCCCCGCAACGTAAGACAATAGCGGCGCACTGGCACTATTCAAATCGACACCGACTCGATTGACGCAGGACTCAACCACCCGATCCAAGCACTTCTTCAGACGAACTTGATTGACATCGTGTTGATACTGTCCGACACCAATCGTTTTCGGATCGGACTTTACCAGTTCCGCCAACGGGTCTTGAAGACGCCGCGCGATACTAATAGCGCCTCGGACCGTGATATCCAAGTCAGGAAATTCTTTCACCGCAATGTCACTGGCCGAGTAAATCGAGGCGCCGGCTTCGCTGACAACGACCAGCGTCACGTCCAACTTGTCCTTCTTGATCAAGTCAGCCACAAAGGCTTCGGTTTCTCGTGAAGCTGTGCCGTTCCCGATCGCGATCAGTTGCACGTCAAATTTGGCGATCAACTGTGCGAGTTTTTTGCCAGCGCCTTCGGTGTCATTCTTGGGAGCCGTCGGAAAGATCGCTGTGTTGGCCAAAAACTTCCCCGTCGCGTCAACCACGGCGACCTTGCAACCGGTGCGAAACCCCGGGTCGATGCCCAGCGTGACTTTCGGACCAGCAGGAGCGGCCAGTAACAACTTTTCCAAATTCTTACCAAACACTTCGATCGCCGATTCGTCCGCTTGGTCTTTTAACTGCTGGAGCACCTGACTACTAATGGCAGGCAGCAACAAGCGTTCAAAACAGTCTTCCGCACAGTCGCTCAAGTCAGCAAAAAATTCAAAGTCACGGTTGATAACCCAGTGACGTTTCAGGCTGGACAATTCGCGATCGTCTTCAAAAACAAGACTTACGTCCAAAAATCCCGCCGCCGCCCCTCGCTGCATCGCCAACAATCGATGACCGGGCAACCGAGCGACTCGTTCGCTGCGATCGAAATACTGCTCAAACTTGTCCGCACCTTCGGCCTTTTTCTTGCCGCGCTTGATGCGTGACTTGATGTGCCCAAAACTCATCGCCTTTTCCAACAGCCATTGCCGCCGGTCGACTTGATCCGCCCAATGCTCGGCCACAATGTCCAAAGCTCCCGCCAACACGGATTTCGTATCTGGCAGTGACTTCTCAGCATCTACATAAGGTTTGAGAATTGCGGTTTTGGTTTGGCCAATTCGCTCCTGTTTCAACAGCAAGTCCGCAAGTGGCTGCAGACCGCGTTCGCGAGCGATGGTGGCGCGTGTCCGACGTTTGGGCTTGAAGGGTTGATAGATGGCATTCAAGGTTTGCAGATCGTTACATTCCAAGATGGTTTTCTCGAGTGCGGCGGTCAGTAAATCCTGTGACTCGATCGATTTCAGGATCGTCGCCCGACGCGATTCAAGAGTCTGAATTTGGTTTAACGCGTCTTCGATTTGACGGAGCTGAATTTCATCCAGCCCTGCGGTGGCTTCTTTTCGGTACCTTGCGATAAATGGGATCGTGTTGCCATCGTTAAGCAAATCGATTGCAGTTTGAATTTGCTTAGCAGGAAGCTGCAGATCTGCGGCGATCGCAGACGCGTGGGAAGCGGGTGAACTCATAGAAGTGGTCGATCGTCGAGTGGCGCAAGAGGTAGCGTAAAGTAAATGGAAGACCGCGAATTCTAATGGCTGGCCGAGTAAAATTGAAATGGGCACCGGCAAAACACTGATTGTCGCCCCTATGCCCCAGACAGCCTATCACCATGCCAGAAAACAGTCGATCTTTCTTTCAAGTGTGATAGGGAACAGTTTCTCAGTCCCCAATTTGACGATCTGTTACAATCAAACCAGTAACTCTTGGGAGCCTCCATGCTTGCTCCCGACACGATCAGTCCTTGGCCAGTCGGCCAACTGAAACACGTTAGCCATTAAGGAAAGTCATGACCGGTATTCCACAAATCGAAGTCGAAACGGTAACTGCAGAAGACGTTTCGCGTCGCAGCTTTCTTCAAACCGGTAGCGCGTGCGTCGCTGGTGGCCTGCTGCTACCAAAATTTTTGAACGAACAACTGGCCGTTCGACAAGTGCAGCAAAACGATAGTGATCGAATGTGGGGAGTTGCCATGGCCTACGGTGGCGGGCGCCTAGACCTTATTGATCTGGACAACGCGAAGCTGCTGCATTCTTTCGAGGGCATTCGTGCGACTCATGCCATCACGCCAATTGAATCGCTCAACCGGTTTGTCATCCATGGTCATCGAGCCGGATCGCGGGACGGTGCCGTGGTTGTGTTTCAAGTCGACCCGGTCACAAAAACTTGGGAAGTGATCCTGAACAAGGAATTGCCCGGGGGACCGGCGTTGCACTGGCAGCCCAACCCGCAATTCACAGAAATCGTCTTCAACACGGTTGGTGACGGCGGACTGCACGTACTGGACACCAAGACCTTGGCGATCAAACGTTACGACGGCGGTGGTCAGCATTCCAACATGGCCTTCTTTAAAAACTACATCGTCGCCACCGATAAGATGTCCGGGCCAACTCATTTGAATGTCATCGACCGTGAGTCGGGCAAAACGGTTGCCAAAACACCCGTTGGACACTGGGGGCATGGCGTTACTGTTAACCATGAACGCGGCGAGGCGTTTGTCTGGTCTTCCGAAGGCGTACACGTGGTCAGCCTTGCTAAAAAAACGATGGGCAAGCATGTTCGCCTGTTGGAAACGGAAAACCTAGACGAACGATGCTGGTTTTGCTGGACACCTCAAGGCGGACGCTACAGCCATGATGTGTCTTGGAATCCCGGTGATGAATACCGGCCTTACTTGTTGGTCACGGACATGCAAAAAGGCCGTTTCGAAAAAATCCCAACCGGCGATCCAAAACTTCAACCAAGTTACCTGCAGCTATCGCCCGACGGCAAATGGGGCTTGGCCAGTTTACGCGGACTTGAGGACATCGGGATCTTTGATACGGTCGCCAATACCTTCAAAGGGGTCGTGAAAGCCGGGCCGGCGCGGGCAAGCTTCTTTGAACGCGACATGACCTTCTGTCGCAAACGCGATTGTGCGTTGGTGACCAACACCGGTGACAACACAATCAGCCTGTTGGACTTAAAGCAGAAACAGGAGATTCGACGGATCTCACTACCGCGACGCCCACTCTGGCTGAAAGTCATCTC
>CAZLYM010000163.1:0-9341 GCA_964563475.1 uncultured Pirellulaceae bacterium | reverse complement strand
TACCTTCGCTGCATCAAAGGAGTCGACGAGAGTGTCGGTACGATCAGGAAGACGCTGGCCGATCTGGGAATCGACGACAATACGATCGTGATCTATTCCTCAGACCAAGGGTTCTTTGTGGGGGATCACGGATGGTATGACAAGCGTTGGATGTACGAAGAATCGCTTAAGATGCCTTTAATTGTAAAATGGCCGGGCGTCACCAAAGCCGGAACGAACTCAGAGCTGATGGTCCAAAACTTGGACTACGCCCAGACATTTCTTGACATTGCCGGCGCAGATATCCCTGAAGACATGCAGGGGCATTCGCTCGCGCCTTTGCTCAAGGGTGTCACTCCCGCGGACTGGCGGAAGAGCATCTATTACCACTATTACGCATACCCGAGCGTCCACATGGTGCCGCGACACTATGGTGTCCGGACCGAACAGTACAAACTGATGAAGTTCTACCAATTCGGCGAAGAATGGGAATTCTACGACCTAGCCAATGATCCAGAGGAACTAACCAATCAATATATGAATCCAGCCTACGCGGACAAAATTGCTGACGTCCGTGCTGAACTTGAGCGGGTACGGGCACAGTATGATGACGACAGTGATGTGACCGAGAAACCGGAAGCATGGCAAAAGAAGATGCGACAATCGCCGCTTTAAGCCTGCCCCAAACTGCAAACTCCAACCGCCACACTCTTAACGATAACAATTACACAGACTCTCACCGAGAAACGAGAAACTAAAATGCTTCAAACCATCAATGCTCAAGCATTTGCATGGATGCTTGCCGCCGCCATCATTTTTTCTAGCTCATCAATTGAATCATCCAATGCGCAAGAGCTTGATCCACAGCAAAAGCAATGGACTGCAAAATATCTGAAGCAGAAAAATGCTCCGAAGCCGGAAGAGATGTTGCTCAACACGGATTCCGAACCAGATTTGTCGGAAGGTTTTACGTCCCTTTTCAATGGCACGGATTTATCCGGCTGGCAATCCAAGGGAGGCTCTTGCACATTCGAGGTCAAGGACGGAGTGATCGTTGGAACTTGCGTGCGGGGTTCGGACAGTACCTACTTGTGCACCGAGAAAATCGATTACTCGAACTTCGTCTTCACCTGTCAGATAAAATGGCAGATCGACGGAAATACAGGAGTTCAATTCCGATCACGCTCCAAGCCTGGAAAGAAATCCGAAACCGTATTCGGCCCACAATTTGAAATGGAAGGGCAGGGGAAGCCCGGTCGAAAGTGGTCGGGGGGAATCTATGGTCAAAGCTGCGGTGGCTATTTCTATCCGTTGTGGCTAAAGGAACACCAAGCTGCTCGCAAGGCAGAGAAGACGGAAGGTTGGAATCGATTGACCATTTCAGCGGATGGCAACGTGGTCAAAACATGGTTAAACGGCGTGCCTGCTTCGCACTGGGTCGATGATGGCAGTTACGCGAAAGGCTTTTTTGGTCTGCAGGTTCACAAAGGAAAAGCGGGTACAATTCATTTCAAAGACATCCAAGTCAAAGAGATGTAGAAACTGGGACGCTGGACTCACGTTCGGCTCAAATTAAACTTCAGGAAGCACAGAATATTAACTTTTGCATACCGATCCTGGCGTCGAAGGAACGGCTGCTTAAACGGCTTGAACATTCGCTCCAAATTTTTATTTTTTAGATTGAAGGCTTACTATTATGTCAAATCAAGATCGTCGTCTTTTCTTAAAATCAGCTGCGGGTGCTGGGCTCGCCGCATCGATTCCCTATTACTTCTCAGATTCAACAACGTTTGCGAGTGAATTCGAAAACGACCGGACTCCAATTGGCCTGATTGGGTCCGGAGGCATGGGGATGGGGAATATTGACTCCGCGAAGGAGTGGGTAAACCTAGTCGCGATTGCTGACGCCGATGAAGGGAATGCTGGCAAGGCAAACAGAAAATTCAGCGAAGGAAAAGCGGACGTTTACAAAGACTACCGACACATCCTTGATCGGGACGACATCAAGATCGTGCACATTGCCACTCCTGATCATTGGCACACCAAGCCATTGATCGAAGCCATGCTGGCCGGCAAGGATGTCTACTGCGAAAAACCACTGACATTGACGATCGACGAAGGGAAATTGATTCGTCAGGTTCAAAAAGAAACGGGCCGAATTGTTCAAGTGGGAACACAACAAAGAAGCACGTTTCATCTGTTTGCCAAAGCGATTGCGATCGTCAACGAAGGACGGCTTGGCAAGATTAAGAGAATCCAATGTGCCATCGGCGGAGCGCCGTCCAGTCCCGCAATTCCCGTTGCCGAGGTCCCCAAAAATCTGGATTGGGATCGCTGGCTGGGTCCTGCCCCGGCGGTCGATTACCGATCAGCGCCAAAGAGAAAAGGTCAGAGACGTGCGAACTCAAATGGCCACTACGAGTTTCGCTGGTGGTACGAATACTCTGGTGGAAAGCTTACGGATTGGGGTGCCCACCATGTGGACATTGCCAAGTGGGCGTTAGAGGTCAACGGCCAAACAGAAGGACCGCTGTCCATTTCCGGTTCGGCAAAACACCCCGTTGAATTCAAGGATGGTTTCCCAGTTGAAACGGATCGGTACAACACGGCGACCGAATTCAATTACACCGTCAAGTTTCCTGGCGATACGGAAATTGTTATCCGACACGACACCGATAATGGAGTCTTGATTGAGGGAGAAAAAGGCAGGATCTTTGTGAACCGACGTAAACTCGCCGGGAAGCCGGTCGAGGAACTCGCCGACAACCCACTGCCTGAGGACGCGATCAAGAAGATCTACAAAGGGTTGCCAACCGAAAATAACGCCCGGAAGGCTCATTGGTTAAACTTCTTGCACTGCCACCGAGAGCAGGTCGAGCCGATTTCGGATGTCCATTCGCACATGCGGATGCTTAACATCTGCCATTTGGTTGGGATCTCGGCACGCTTTGGCCGCCCGGTAAACTGGGATGACAAAAACGAGATCATCACAGGGGACGATCAAGCCAACGCGTTCTTGAAGCGTTCGTACCGACAAGGGTACGAAATTGACATGGGATAGACCGGCCTCGAGCCGGCTGTAAAAACAGGACCGGCTGAACGATTGTCAGCGCGAAAGCATCGCTGTCTGTTGATCGTTCAGCCCGCGTCCAGCCCGTCGTCGGAGTTACCACTTTTCCATCCATCTGAGGTTTTTCCACCAGCCAGTGTCATTTGGCTGAGGTTTTCCTTCGGTGCTTCGGCCATCAAGAATGATCTTGTTGATTTTTTCAACCAGTTGGTTTGCGATGTCAGGGTGTTGATCGATCACGTCCTTCTTTTCGCTAGGATCGGATTCGATGTTGTAGAGCTCGCGTTCTTTTTTTCCCGTTTCCATCACGAGCTTCCACTGGCCGTCTCGGATCGCGAAATCTCCTCCAATGCTATGATGAATGATGGGAGCACGATCGGAACTTGGGGACTGGCCGAGCAGTACTGAGTAAAAGCTGACGCTGTCCTCTCCGGCTGAATCAGGAAGCGGCTGACCTAACATTTCTGCGAAAGTTGACAACAAGTCAGTTTGGCAAATCGGTTGTCCCCAATTCGTCCCCGCCTTGATTTTCGCAGGCCAGCGAACAAAAAAGGGCACTCGGTGGCCACCTTCATAGATCGATCGTTTGCCATCACGATAGATTCCGTTGCTGTGGTGGCCATGTAACTCGATTCGCTTCTTCCAAGTTGTTTCTGGGCCGTTGTCACTGGAGAAAATGATTAACGTGTTGTCGGCGATTTGCTCCCGGTCCAGCAGCTCAAGAATTCGTCCGATATGCCAGTCGGTTTCCATCATGAAATCGCCGTAAGCACCCGCCTCGCTCTTGCCGCGAAACTGATCAATCGGAATGACTGGCTTGTGTGGAGAAGTGTAGGGCAGGTACAGGAAAAATGGTTTTCCCTCACGCGCTTCTTCCGCTTTACCTTCTATCCACTCAATTGCTTTGTTCGTAAAACGAGTCAAGCACTCACTGTCGATGAAATCCGGAGCGACTTCCTTTTGGCCGGTGGTGATACCTAGTCGGGTGGTTTTTCCCGGCTTGGTAAGCTCCGTTTCGTAAGGCGGCATAATCCGGTAGTCGGAGATTGCAATCTTGTTCTTTTTCTTTTGGGTGTACTGCGTCGGTGGTACTTTGGCGTGGCGACCCTCAAACCACGCCAGCACGCCAAAGTTCAATGATGCGGGAATGCCAAAGAAATAATCGAATCCCTTATCTAGCGGCATGTCAACGATCGGCTGTGTCCAATCGCGGTTGCTGCGGTCGCCTGGGAAATCCATTCCTAGGTGCCACTTTCCAACCATCGCGGTATGGTAGCCGTTCGCTTTGAGCAACGATGCAATCGTCATTCGTTCATCAACAATGAGACATTTTACCTCTGAGCCGAAAACGCTGCTCTTGAGCCAAGTCCGCCAGCTGTAACGCCCCGTCAGCAATCCATATCGAGAAGGAGTGCAAACGGTATCACTACAGTGTGCATCGGTGAAAGTCATTCCCTCCTTTGCCAGTCGATCCAAGTTGGGCGTTTCAAACTTTGCATCTGGATTCAGGCAGCTTGCGTCTCCGTACCCCTGGTCATCCGTGTAGATCACGATTACGTTCGGCTTGTCGGCCGCATGGCAAACCGGGCCTACCCCTGCGAGAGCAAGGAAAACAATCAACAGACGAAATGACATTGGCTTCATCCTTTTGAAATCAAAAATTCAATCGAGACACGTAGGCCGACCAACAAATGCCTTATTTGTTCAGCTTTTCAATTAGAAAATCGTTAGTCGTTTTGTATCTCATGTCAGCCATACCTTGATATATGACTTCACAGCCGATCTTCAGTTTCTTGCAGCGTCTCTGCAAGCCAATTCCAAAGTTTGCGCTGTGAGTTGGGTCGCTTTGCGATTTGCCTATGCTCGGAGGTGCATTGAAAAACAAACAGACCGGTGGGTCATCCGCACTGGCCAACGCGTAGGGTGAGTACTCACTAATCCAGTCAGCGATACTATCACGTTTCGCTAAGAAACTGTCGAAACCTTTGATCCCAAAAGCATGAGCACCGTACTTTGAATTCGGTATCCACTCCTTCATTTGTTTGGGGTCCAGTGTGGTCTGGGGACGAAGTACGGCGGCACATGTAAGACGAGTCGATTCTCGTAGCACAGGATCGTCGCTTTGCGAATCGGCTAGGTCATCATGGTAAGCAAGCCAGAGACTGGTGCAGCCACCTGCCGAGGCTCCTGCGGCACCGATGCGAGATGGGTCGATTTTGAATTGTTTCGCTTCGCTACGTAGAAATTGAAGTGCACGGGCCGCATCGTACAGAGGCCCTTTCACTGGCGGCGTGAGAGCTTTTGCATGCTTGATCAACCGATATTGAATCGCTGCAACGGAAATTCCTGACTCCAACAGCGTTGCGACGTCAACGAATTTATGAACGTCTTCCTTTTTACCGCCGTGCCAACCCCCGCCATGAATCACCAAAACCAATGGGGAGGGTGTGTCCGATTCCGCCTGCCAAAAATCCAAAATGTTCCTGCGGTTTGGCCCGTATTTCACACCAGCCCTCGTTGGAGTAGGCACACTTGCATCATACGCGAGAGGTTTCCGCTTCCCATCCTTCAGTTGGCCGAGTGGGCTGTGACTAGCGTTAACGTGGGCTGGGGTTAGGGCGTTTTTGTCGTATGCGGAGCTTTTTTTTTGGGCCGAACCGTCTTCTTTCGAATCCGGTTTGTCGAGTTTTGAGTCATTCTTCGCCTGCGATCGAGCCCGCTGACGTTTCGCGGGTGACTCGGATACGCCCCACTCTTTGTTGGGTTGGTCGCCCAGAACCAATTCTAACTTCCCGCCTTGAGAAAACTCTTGGTGAGTGATCCAGCAGCGGTCCAAGGGCTTTCCGTTCAGTTTAGCCGACTGAATATAAATGTTTTCAGGCGACTGATTCTTAGCAACGACCTCGAACTGCTTCCCTTTGTAGTAGGTGTCGTCCAATTGAACCGTGACTTTGTCGAACAGCGGTGTCGTGATTTCGTAGATCGAATCGATACTTGCCCCTCCATCAACTTGAAACAGTCCAATCGCCATCAGCACGCCAAGGGCTCCCATCTGTCCCTGGTCTTCGTCCCCGTGATAGCCTCCGTATGGAGTAATGTCTCCGTGAGCCAAAAGCTTGACTTGACGGACCCATTTTTGAGAAAGCCATGGTGCGCCGCTGTAGTTGAACAAATGAGCCATGCCGGTGCCGGGCTGGTTGTCGTAATCAACTGCCAGCTGAGCGTGGTGGCCATGGTCGGCGACAAACTTTTTATCAATGGACTTGTTGAATGATTGGTTCAGGAAATCCGTGTAAGCTTCTTCTCCTCCAAACAGCTCCATCAACCCTTGAATGTCTTGCATTACGAAGTTCGTATAGATCATCGAGTTGCTTTCGCAGAAACCACGACACGTGAACCCGTCTCCCGTTGGCGTGAAATCCGGCATCCAGCTGCCGTCTTTCATTTTCGGTTGGATTAGTTTTGACTCAGCGTTCCAAAGATTTTTATAGTTTTTGGATCGCTCCAGAAAGAACTTGCTGTCTTCGTCTTTACCAAGCGTTTTGGCAAGTTCGGCCAAGCACCAGTCTTGATAGGCATACTCAAGAGTCATTGCAGCGCCATCCCGATGCTGCCCCTTTCCACCCATGTCTTCAGGGACATAGCCAAGGTCGACATAGAATTTCATGCCTCCTCCTTTGGCACGATCACTGTGCTCGTAACCCGCGCGGTCGCGAATGCCTCCGGGGAACGCATTCTTCCGCAGACCTTCGTAAGCGGCTTCAATATCGTAGTTACGAATTCCCTTGTTGTACGCGTTAGCAAAAAATGGCGTTGCTGGATCACCGATCATGACATAGGTGTAATTTCCTCCGGAAGGCCCACGTGGGATCAGGCCTCCGTCGTGGTACATGTCAACCATTGTGTTGCAGAAATCGTTGGTCACTTCCGGGTATCCCATCGACCAAAGAACATTCAGCGACCACTGGCTTCCCCAGAGCGCATCAAAGTTGTAATGATCGTACGGTCGATCGGAGTCATGACGCTTTTTCTTTTTCCGAATCACAGGTTCGCTGCCGGTCATGTCGCTATAGCTGCCGTCCACGTCACTGATGATGCGACGTCCAAGTAACGCATGCCATAGATCGGTATAGAACTTGATCCGATGTTCTTTCTGGCCACCAGTGACCTGGAAGCGGCTGAGCCATTGGTTCCATTCCTTGCGCGAATCCACTTGCACTTGATCGAATTCCCAACCGGGGGCTTCTGCTTCCAAGTTCTGACGCGCATGGTCGACATCGGTGTATGAGATTCCAACTTTGACCAGAATCTTCTCCCCTTCGGTCGTCGAAAACTTCACCGAAGCGCCGGATTCGGGGCCCTCCACCGCTTCGGTGTCCAGCTTTAATTCTCCCTTTGACCACGTGAGAAATTGCGTGAAGGGTTTGCTGAACCGTGCCACAAAATAAACATGCGTCTTCTTGGGGCGGCGTCCGGTTTTTTCCATCAAAGAGTACCCGGCAATCTCTGTATCGCTGATTCGCGTGACCTGAGAAGTCACCATCGGCCCGTGACCTAGCAGTGCTCCGGTGTCAAACAGGATGTGGCTTTCGTCACTTGCCGGGAACGTGTACCGGTGCAAGCCGACTCGACAGGTCGATGTCAGTTCAGCCGTGATCCCATATTTCTGAAGATGAACTTTGTGATAGCCGGGGCGAACGATCTCGTCATCATGAGAAAACTTGGACTGGTATGTGTCCATGCCCAAGTGGCCTTGGCAGGGGCCCGTTGTGGGCATGACCGCGATCCCGGACATCTGCCAAGCGTGAACGTGGCTGAAACACCGAATGGTTTCATCGTCATAAAGATAACCTGACTTCCAACTTCCCTTCGTCGCAGTGTCAGGGCTGAGATTGACCATGCCAAATGGCCGACAGGCCGAAGAGAAATAGAACCATCGCGATTTATGAGTGTCAATGAGAGGATTGACAGAGCTAGTTAAGTCATCGATCGAAGTGTCTTTGACGGACATTTCACTCGCCAACTGTGCAGACGACACCGAAGGCCATAAAACCAAAAGAAGGACAATCAGCCGTAGGGAAAAATTCATGTTACTGAGCTTATCTAGTATTGAAAAAATAACTGGCAAATATTTCAGTTGCTAAATCTGATCGATGCTATTGAGCGCAAAAGCGTAAGCGCCAATCGAAACGGCTTGGCTGGTTCCTAGTCTGCTGACGCCAATCCCAATTCGTTTCATCGGGTCGTACGAGATCTCTCGATCGCTTCCAGGGATAGTAATCGTTTTGGTCGCTCCCGCTACAAATTGCTTTTGGCCGACGGGCGACTCAAGGTTGAAGACCTTCTGAACGATCCGATCGACAGTGCGTCCATTATACGTGCTGAGTGAACTCTGCATTTCATCAATCAGAGGCTGCATGAAAACGTCGTGACCATTGGAAATTCCTCCACCGATGACAATCAATCCATCGAGCAACGTGGTGATATTCGCAAGAGCATCTCCAACGACCTCGCCCAGTTCACGGTAGGCGGCAACGGCGGCAGATTGGCTGGCGGTTGGGCCCCCGTCCCCTTTCGTTTCAGCGGCCAAGTTAGCGATCTCCTCCGGTGATGGTGAATCCGCAAACTCGATCCCCATTTGTTTTGCGTAACTGCCGCGAACAGCGCGAATGCAAGCACCTTCCTCGGCGAAACAATCGGGCCTAACTTTGTTTCGTAACAGCCAGACCTCGCCCGCGTTGGAGTTGTCTCCCACAAACAGCTGACCGTTGTGAACCAGTCCACCACCGAATCCGGTCCCGAGGGTAACTCCGAACAGTGTGCGATATCGCTTGGGACTGCCTGCCTCTTCCAGCAACTTGTTCACCTCTGGCAGCAGCCCACAAATCGCCTCGCCATAGGTAAACAGGTCGCCATCATTGTTAATGAAAACGGGGATCCCAAAACGCTCTTCCAGAAAGGGCCCTAATGCGACGCCGCCGGCGAATGCGGGCAAGTTTCCAACATTGTCGATGATCCCATTGGGATAATCAGCCGGTCCGGGAAACGCGAAGCTGATGGCTACCGGATCTTGTTCGAGTTGTTCTTGAACCTTTTGGAAGCCTGATTCAATGACCTTCAGGCTTTGATCCAGATCTTTTGTTGCTGCCGGCAAGCGAACGGGCGTGACAATTTCGCGGTTCGCACGAATCGCCGAAAACACAAAATTGGTTCCACCCGCATCCAGCGTCAAAACAACTCGCTGGTCATCATTCACGCTCATGCGATCTGTTCCGGCTTGATTCGGTGTCCA
>CAZLYM010000162.1:0-9621 GCA_964563475.1 uncultured Pirellulaceae bacterium | reverse complement strand
ACTTGTCCTTCGAGTGGACCGCCACATCAGGAATTGGAATGCAAACCCTGCGCCACGAAAAAACCCGGCCTCCTGCGGGAGACCGGGCTTGATGAATAGCTGATCAGCTATTGTGTTTGCTTCGCTTTGGGAAGCTGATTTCTAAGACCGACTAACGTCGGCGACGCAAGAAACCACAAGAGGCTGCCAAACCGAAAAGGGCAAGAGAAGACGGTTCTGGAACAGCAGCAATCGTTGCTGAAAAGGTATCAATTGACGCCGCGTAGGGTGCATTGGCATTTGGACCAGGAAGGTCAACATCAATTCGACCAATGTTCGCACCACCGCTCGCACTGAAACTCAAAATCTCGCCAGCATCACCTGCGTTCGCATTCAGGTTGCTCACCTGAGTTAACTGAGTCTCAATTTCAACTCCGTTAACATCAAACGCAGTGAATGCAGTTGCAGGACCATTGGCAAGATTCGCAGCGTGGAAAGAAACAGCTGTTGCACCTGCGCCACCAAAAACGATGCTTCCAGTATTATCGCCGGTCGATACGGCGTTCTGGCCCCCGCCGCCGTTGAAGCCACCAGCACCATTAACGAACAGGAAAGCGGCAGGGCCGTTGTTGTACGCACCCCCGAGGAACATTTGCTGCTGCTGCCCACCCGTAAAAGTTACCAGTCCGTCGAGCACCTGGTCGGTAAGGTCTCCAGTGACAAAGCCGTCTTCTGTGCCGAATTCCGTGGAAACGGTTTGAGCGTTTAAGTTTGCGGCTAAGGTTAAAGCCATAGCCGTAGCAATCATGTAGCGATTCATCAGATGAAATTCCTAAGTTAGAGAAAGGTTTTTGAGAAAGGTATTGCACGTATAATTCCGCTCTCGCATGTTCACATGCGAGAATTTTGAGGTCGTCCTGATACAGGTTAGGTCGCCTCGTTTTGCGGTGTTATATAGGAAGATGTCGTGACGCACTCAATTCATTCATTAACGGATCTAAAAAATCACGAGAAAGCCAATAAGCCCTATAAAACGGGGAAATTTTCTCCCCCTTCGGTAGGATGGCAAACAAAACAGAACGTCTGTTAGCTCACATTTACCATCAACCTAATGTTCAAACGGACTCGTACAAGCAGAAGGCCTTTACAATTTCGCCGCAACCAAAAACAAAGGTACAATACACAGCTCGATGAACTCTCTACCCGAGCGGGAAATTGGGCAACATAACACATGCGGCTAGGATCTACGGTGCCCCGCTAGACCAACAAAACACTAGCCTAGACTTGTTCCCAGTTTATGCCACGGATCACGGCTCCCCTCAAATGCTCCGGTAACCACGCTAGGTCAGGACCACTCATTTACTTGAAATATCAAACGACTGTGAGATCGAGTTTGTGAAAACGTCAGCTGGAAAACGAACGCTGCTGATTCTGGCCTTCTTGGTTTGCTTCGACGTAGTGTCCGTTGCTGCGATCGCTGTACCTCAAAACTCAGGTCAAACCAAGCCAAACATTGTCTTTATTGTGGCCGATGATCTTGGGATGCAAGATGTCGGTTTTATGGGAAGCCAGTATTTTGAAACGCCACACCTAGATGCGCTAGCGGAGCAAAGTCTGGTACTCAATCAAGCTTATATGTACCCAACCTGTTCGCCTTCTCGGGCTGCGATCCTGACTGGCAAGCACTCGTTTCGAACTGGCTGCTACAACGTTCCGGTTTTGGAAAAAGGAAAACCGACAGATAACATCTTTTCAAGGTGGACGATTGGAATTGAACATCCAATTTACTCGCAGCCACTCAATCAAGCCGGATACAAACTGATTCACTTGGGCAAATGGCATATCGTTGGCCCCAACCCAAAATCTGAAGTTACACCATTGCAAAAGAAATTGCCGCAACCTAAAAGCGGTGATCTCAGTTGGCTCGCCGCACACCAGTCCGCAGAAATCCAGCAATACTATCCCACCGGACGCGGGTTTCACGAAAACGTTGGGGGGACATGGTGGGGCGATCCCGCTAGAGGCTACAGCGCAGGATACAAGTCACCCAGCGGAGGATATTTGGCTCCATTCAACAACCCGTTTATTGCCGACCGCGAAGACGACCACTGGTTGACCGATCGATTGACCTCCGATGCCATCGATTTCATGAAACGAAACCAAGACGAGCCATTCTTCGTTAACCTGAACTACTATGCCCCTCACCGCCCGTCGGTTGCAAGAAACAACGAGTCACTGAATCACTTTCTTAATAAAAACGGCGATCCCGACACAGGGCAAGGACTCCAGCGAGGCAAAAACAAAAGAGAGATCGCGGCTTATGCAACGATGGTGAAGTCGATTGACGACAACGTTCAGCGGATTGTCGAATTCCTAAACCAATCCGGTCTGCGCAAAAACACGATCCTGATTTTCACTTCTGACAACGGGTTCAACGGACTCCAAAGTTGCAACAATAACTTGCGTGGGGCCAAGGGTAACATTTACGAAGGTGGCATACGAGTTCCAGCGTTGATCAATTGGTCTGAAACAATCGCTCCCGCTCGCAACGACCGACCGATCAGCGGCTTGGACTTCTTTCCTACGTTTCTTGATTTCGCTAGGGTCGACAATTTTGACGGGAAGCTAGACGGAGATAGTCTACGGCCAGTGATTGAAGGCCGTTCACTGCCCGAGCGGGCGCTATTTTGGCACGTGGCCAGCACGTACAAGAACCAACCTTGTTCGGTCGTCCGAAAAGGAGACTGGAAGTTAATTCAGTTTTTAAAGCGTGGAGAAGTAGAACTATACAATTTGAAAACAGACCTGAAGGAAAGCAAAAACCAAGTCCAGCTATATCCGACCAAAGCGAAGGAATTGCTAGATGAATTGACCAACTGGCGCAAAGCAAACCAAGTCCCACTGCCACCAAGTTCAGAATTGACGTTTTGAAAACGATGCCAATAGTTGCGGCAAAACACTAAGTTATCGAATTTAGCCTAGTGCCGCGTCAAGCATTGATTTTGGGGTTGGCACCTCGATTTCGCATTTTGTTTTTCGAGTCAAATTGAGTCGCCAACCCCAATTCTTAAGTTAGACGCTGCACTCGCGACACATTACCAACGAGTGGTTCGTTAGCGGCTTTTCGGCGACTGCCGAGCAAGGCCAGAATGAGTATGACATTGAAATGAAGAGGTAATGACTCAGTTTCCATTTTCCGATGCGATGATGACTCGCAAATGCAAATCAGCCCGCAATTGGCTTCAGTCTAGTGTGGGTATTTTTTGTTTTCGGATTCAGATGTTTTTCAGGCGTCCGACAGGCCACGAAAGGAACCTGATAACCACACTGTAACCACGCAGTTCCAGAGGCCGCGCACCAATACGCAACGCCACCTCGGTTGTCGGTGTTGAGGAACGACTTCAGAACAAGACAAGCAAACAATTGATGTTGCAGAAACGTTCGGGGACTGAACTCATGAGCGTATTCAGGAAGTGATTGTTGGGCGACAGAACATACCACCTCAATCACCTTCTGTGGCGATTTTGATGTCGTACTCATACGCCACGAACACGGAATACAACCAAGCGAAACAAGGCCTTTTCCATAGAGTCCTACAACGTTTTATTCGTTAAAACCGGTTTATTTTGCAGAACCGATATAGCTTTACAATGAGAAAGTAACAGGACTAACGAAGTTCAAAAGTTACCTTGAAATTTCTGACTGATAGAAGCATTTAATGCTTGACGGTATAATGAGTTTCGAGCATTGTAAACGCTACCTACACCCCGCCTTTTTTTGGAGATCCTGCTTTGGTCACTGTCGATTTGTCTATTGTCGGAAATGGCATTCTTGGTCTGATGACCGCGTTTGAGTTAACCAATAAAGACCCAAGTCTAAAGATTGTGGTGATTGGTCCCTCTGACCAAAAAGGTGGAGCCAGCCAAGCTTCTGGAGCAATGCTTGGATGCTTCGGGGAAATTACTGATCAAACCTTCGTCAATGATCAGGCGGAAAAGAGATTCATGATGGCCTACGATGCGCACAAGCGCTGGCCGAGTGTCATCGAGAAGCTTAACTCCTTGGTCCCCAAAGAGCACCAGCAAGAAATCAACCAAGGCACTTTCGTTGTAATGAACCCATGCTCTGGGCAAATTGAGAGTGATAGTTTTAGAGAACTCGTTTCAACGCTTGAGCGTCTTAAAGAACCGTATGAGGAGATTGACCCGAGAATCATTGAGGGCTTTAACCCAAATGAAAATCTGCGTCCGTTACGCTCTGTGGTTATTCCAAATGAAGGTTCACTGGACTCAAGACGATTCATGTCTGTGCTTCGGTCTCTTCTGGAACAACGCGGAGTTCAATTTATTGAACAGAAGGCACTTGGTTTCTACCAAGAAGGATCAGGATATGCAGTAGAGTTGGAAAACTCTGAAACGGTTGAATCGGCAAAATGTCTTTTGGCAGCAGGCGCATTCACCCAAAATCTTTTGGACGCGCACCCAGATATTGCGGATCAGATTCCACATCTGTTCCCAGGTGTTGGTTTTTCAGCAAACATTGAACAGGTCCCCAACAACCCGATACGGAAAGTTGTTCGCACACCCAACCGGGCTGGTGCTTGCGGGCTCCATGTCGTGCCGCAGAGCGATGGTTCACTGTACTTAGGTGCTTCCAATGATTTGTACTTGAGGCCGCAGACACGACCGATGACCGGTATCGTTCACTTCCTATTGGAATGTGGAATTGAGCAGATCAACCCAGCTCTGTATCGCTCCCAATTACTGACAACGCGTACAGGCAACCGTCCTGTTTCAGCCGATGGCTTCCCGCTGATTGGGGAAACCTCAATGAAAGGCTTATATATTCTCTCGGGTACTTACCGAGATGGCTTCCACAAAAGTCCTGTTTTGGCTGAGACGATTGCTGAAGAAATTCTCGGTGAAAAACTGACTTGGGAGCACGACTACCAGCCTGAACGAAGCCTGATTCCCACAGTCAACAAAGAAGAGTCGATCAAGGTTTATCTCGATCACCTTATCGCTGCGTACTATGAGCACGGATGGCGAGCACCCAAGATCTCCAGCCAGGACGCTACCCGGCAGATCGCTGAAGAAAAGATCAGGAAGTTCTACGATACGCACGGCTTCGAATTCGGAATCTCAGCAGAAATCCTACTTATGCACGAGTTGGATTCTAACCCTGAAGAATCCTTGCCATTGCTCAAGAAGATATTCCTCGCAAAAGAAGAGTGTGGCACCAATCGCGCAAATGAATCCGCTTTAACAGCGGCTGAGTGAAGTGAATCAGAGAAACTGTTTTCTCTCTGACTTACTTTGCACAAAGTCAGGCGACCACTAAAGGCTTCGGCCATTTCAAATTCATTTTGATCTGGCTTGAGGTCGGGGTTGCAGGTCGGCAGGAACCTCGCTGACGTACCGACCGACTCCCAAGCTCCGCCACTCCCTTCACCATGGGATCACCTAGATTATCCGTGGTCACGATGTCACCGGGCCGAGCAGAAAATACCTTAATGGCCTAGTCAGTATGAACTTTTCATTCCGGCATCCGCCTGCGAGTCGTGCTAGGTGATGCTCTTCCTTGCTCGCGACGAACAGCTTGATACGTCGAGTGCAAGATTCACTCACTCTGAATCGTACGCTGCCTCACACATCCCAAGCCATTCGGCACACGCCGCCAACACCTCGCGACGAAACTCTTTTGAATGCGCCTTGGCGTGTCCGAAACTCTTTTCATTTTGAGCGACTAAGGTTAACTCGGTTCGTCGTATGCTAGACTGGAACCTAGCGCGATCTAAAATAGAGTAGCCGTAATACTTCTTGGCACGGAGGCAGGTCGTGTAGACCGCATTTTCACTGTGAAAGAATTATTTCGTTCCGTCAGATTTGTAGTAACTTCAAATCGAATCTTAAACGATTCGGTTTGCAGTAAGAGTCTGATACGACTTGGTTTGCAACCTTGGTGAAAACTGGCAACTTTCGTTTTGGATTATCCTTATGCCCGAGCCCTGTGGCGATAGCGATCTCGACTCGAGAAATTCTGTTCAGTGCAATTCATCGACTATCGTCAATGATTCCCAAGGCAGGAATTCCACCGCGTTTGATGGCATCGGGGTGCCCGCTGGCGAAAAAATTGCCGTTAAGTTTGAGAACAAAGACTTTACCGCAAGTCAATTGCTCGACGATGCGAAGCGGTTGGCGGCCGTTTTGTCTAAAACAGATCTACCGGTGGTGATCCTGTTGCCGCGAGGATATTGGCTGTATGTCAGCCAATTGGCTGTGTGGCTGCAGGGCGGTTTTTTCGTGCCGGTTGATACGCGAAATCCAGTCAGTCGAATTGAATTTTTACTGCAAGATTCACAGACGCAGACTGTTTTGACCGACCAAGCCAATGCGGCACGACTGGTCAATGCAAGTGAAGAGATCGCCATCATTGATGTAGAACAGGCGATCGCTTCACAGCTCAATTCGAGTTCCATTGCTCCGACTAAGGGATTGGATCGTATAGACTTGTCCAGCCTGATACCGCATCAGGATAACGACTTCGTTTATATGATTTATACATCGGGTTCGACGGGACGGCCCAAGGGGGTCCCGATTCACTGGAAGGCGATGGACAATCAGTACCAATGGTTCGTCAAAGAATTCGGTGTTGGCCCTCATGATCACTGTATGCAAATCTCGTCGCCGGGGTTTGATATTTCGATCGAGGAAATTTGGGGCAGTCTGCAGACAGGCGCCACCCTGCATGTTCCCAGCGACACGGCCTGTGAATCAGCCGAGTATTTCTGGCAATGGGTCGAAGAAAATAGAATTACCATTCTGGATTTACCCACCGCACTGTGGCAGGCGATCTTGCCAGCCCTAGCGACCCATCCGTTGCCCGAACCGGTACGCCTCGCGATCATTGGCGGCGAAGCGGTTAGTCCAACTGATGTCGAACTCTGGTTTTCCGCCGTCGATTCCAACAAAGTCCGGCTGGTCGATTGCTATGGTCCCACCGAAACAACAATCACCAGTACGTTTTGTGAGCTAAAGCCTAGCGGTAAGTCGACGATCGGAAAGCCGATTGACAATATGCAATGTTTCCTTGTTGATGAATCGGGGCAAAAGATTCAGCATCCCGATCAAATTGGCGAAATCTACCTAAGCGGCGACTGCGTGGCTCAAGGCTACTGGAATCGTCCCGACAAAACCGCCGAAGCTTTTTCCAATCATCCAGCTTGTGATGGCCACTGGGCCTACCGCACCGGCGACTTGGGGCATTGGGATGGCAATGGAGACCTTGTTTTTTGTGGCCGCCGCGACGCTCAAGTGAAACTGCGCGGCTACCGAATCGAATTGGGCGAAATCGAAACAGCAATCCGCGAACACCCTCAAGTGAAAAATTGCGTGGTCAAAAAAATTGATCTGGGCAGTTCACAGTTGGTTGCTTTTGTTTGCACCGAAGACGCTCCTGATTCCACCCGCGATCAAGATCTGTCAAACGAATTGACGCGTCAGATATCATCCGGGCTACCGGAGTACATGATTCCCAGTCGTTTTTGTTTCATGCAAGATTTCCCGCTTACGTCCAACAATAAAATCGATCATGCGCAACTAGAAAAACGATTGGAAATACCACAATCGACGACCAAGCCAACGTGGAATTCTCAACTCAAAAATACGATTGGCGAAGCTTGGAAAGTGGCGACCGGACACTACCCCGAAAATGATGATCAGCCATTCGTCCACGCGGGAGGCGATTCCCTAGGGGCAATCTCTTTGATTACTGAGTTACGGCGAACGTATACTGACCTGAGAATAGGAAGCGCCGTCATCGGATCGCAGGCCTCACTGAATTCAATTGCAGAGCACATCGAATCACAAGCCGGACAGTCAGAAGTTTCACCAGACAGGCCACTGATTACCGTATTGAAACAATCCAACGTTCAATCCAAACGCTGGTTGCTGTTATTTCACCCAGCCGGTGGTAGCTGCATGATGTATGAGTCCTTGTTGACCGACAAGATCCTAAATGAATTCATGGTTGCGATGGTTGAGTCGCCCTACCTAACCGGTCCCCTGCCTGCGAATCTGGAATCGCAAAACGAAGGCGACATCGATTTCATCACCGCTAATTACGCAAACGCGATCAAGGAAGCATCTTCAAATTGGTCGCCGGCCACTCAAATCATAACGGCGGGCTATTCCCTGGGCGGCATTATGGCTTATGAGGTCGCCCGATTGTTTCGACAGAGTAATTTGCCAGTTGATACCGTGATCAACATTGACCAACCCGTGCCCTCATTGATCGCAAACTGCAGTTTTCTAAAGCGATTGGTTCACTGGTCCTATCGTTTACGACAGCCCGTTTTGGCCCACCGCGATCTTCAAAAAGTGCGTCGTAATCGTATGATTTTAGATGTTGCCAAAAAGGCCACCGAGAACCAAGACCGTTTTTCCGAAGCCGAAATACGATCCATGCAATTAGAAGATTACTATTGCGCAATCGAATCTGAGTACCAACCGCAGCGAAGTGATCTTTCGATGGAGTTGATTCGTGGCGGCATCTTTGAAGCAAAACACTCGCTACCGGACGGCTATGGCTGGTCAGGAGTGGTCAAATCGCTTACCGTGCATCAAGCCCACGGAACTCACTCCACTATTATTGCTAAGCCCAATATGCGTCACGTCCAACGACTGTTTTCGAAGATCGTGGAGCCAGTCGTATGACGTCGCGACCTAGTCGCGAAGAAGATGAACTCCAGATGTCAGCTTCGCTGAACGCGTCACACCCAAAGTTACGGTTTGTTTTTGCGATCATCGGACAGGGATTGTTCAGTCTCGGTCGTTTTATCACAACGATGGTCATTGGGGGCAGGTTCAACCTGAACAACGTTCAGACGGGCGCCGGTTCGGAGGCCGAGCTCGGACACTATCTGGCTTTTTTCAGTGTGCTGTTGTTTGGTCTGGGGATCTTAGAGGCATTTGTCACCACCCCCATGACCTACCTGATACACGGTCGCAAAGACGAACAGAAACCGCAGTTCGCTACTTTACTATTGCTAATTTGTTTCGCGATCTCGGCGCTGTTTTTTGGGTTTGTCCTGTTAGCTGGCGTATTCGCACAGACCCGTTTTTTGGATCTTTCAACCTTCGCACTTGTAGCGTTTGCCTTTTTGATGGCGACTCAGTTCGTTCGTGAGTTTCTGATCCGGTGGTTGCTTGCCCATCTAAAAACTAGCCAATATGTCGCCTACGAATTGGCCTATTTCTTGTTCTTTGCGCTAGCCATCGCACTAACAACGCAGAGCCAACAAATATCGTTAACCACGATCTTTACGATAACCGCGATCTCCAACCTGCTGCTGATCGGAATCGTTTGGTGGCAACAACGTTTTGAGTTTGCATCGTTTAAGTCGACCATTCAACAAACGGGGTTGTTGCAACTACTATCAAAAGCAACCGATTCCGAAAGTCAAAATGCTCAGTCTGAGTTATGGCCTGAGTTCGTTGCGACCCTAAAGGAACAGGTTTACTTCGGCCGGTGGTTGGCGGCGGACAGTATTTGCGCCGTGATGACGATCTATTTTTTCAACTGGTTGCTGCTGTTTAAAATCGATGCGGCCGCTGCGGGTATCTACGGTGCTTGTATGACGAT
>CAZLYM010000161.1:0-9631 GCA_964563475.1 uncultured Pirellulaceae bacterium | reverse complement strand
TGATCGGTAGCAGTTAATTGCCCGTTTCGATTCGTTGGTCAGAGGCTGGTGGGTTCGCTGTTGCCATATTCTCCAATCGCAAAATCTGATCTATGATGGGGCCTATGTCAAAAAAAATTACCAAAGGGGCGCTAAGCCTGTTTTTGTTTGTCAGCCTTGCTTGTTGGGCGGGACATGCCCGTGCGCAGGAGGCTCCTGACCGGATCATCTTGTTCATTATCGATGGCGTGGCGGTTGGAGCGCCCGATCGCTTTGAGATGCCTCACTACAACGCACTCAAGAAAGACGGGGTGTTCTATCAAGCAATGCACTTGGTTTTGCCAGGACACCCAGATAAAGGGCCGAACTATCCATGGAGCTGCTCTTTGCCCAACCCGATGTTGATGTCCGGCACTCCATTTGTAGGAGCTGACGACATCCGTGAGAGCATGATTCAACATGTTTTCAAACCGGAGGAAACGGCTTTCATCGTCAATGCGCGTTCATACCTAGATGTCAGTGGAGGTTTTGGGACATATGTTTCGAAACCCAAAAATCCGGACTCCTTGGTCATCGACCTAACGATCGAAGAGATGCAGAAGAATGACTTTTCCTTCATGCGAGTACACTTGCAGCGAGCAGGGATCGAGGGGATGAAGGTCAGTAAGAAAAAGTACTCAGATCAACCGTACTACCGAAATATCTGGCATGAGGAATCGCGCTATCGGGAGGCTATCGAGGTCGCCGATGAGCAGCTTGGGCGTTTTGTTGATTGGCTGAAAGCTGAAGATCTTTGGGAGGGCACATTGTTGATGATCTGTGGCGACCATGGTCAAGCGGACGAGGGTTGGCACGAACCTTACAGCCCGGCGTCCAACGTCACGCCATTGTTGATCGTTGGTGCGGGCGTAAGTGGACCCGCGACTTATGAGTACTGTGAAATAATCGATATTGCTCCGACGATTGCTCACGTGGCCAAGAAGCAGCAACCCTCGCTATCCCGCGGCCGAATCTTACACGAGGCGTTTGATAAAAACATTAAGCCGCCTGAAGTGGCTCGAAGCATCAAGCGATTGAACCAAGTGCTGATCAAGGCACATGCGCTGTCTGATTCGAAGAAGAAAATGCTGTCCGACAAGGGCTTCATGACACTCGACGATTTGGGCAAGTGGCATTCTACTCAAGCGGGTCCGGACTTTGAAAAATTTACATCTCAGCAGGAATTGATTCTTGAGAGCGTAAAGTGAGTGACGAACTGACGCTGGCGTCGTCTGTTGTCCGAAACTAGGGCTCAGCCTGCGGGAGCGTCGATGGAAACATCGAAGGTGGCGATTCGTCGAGTTAAAAGTACAGCGAATGCGGTTGCTGCGACTCCTACCAGAACCCAAATCCCAACGGCGAACAGTGCGGGCCCTGCCCACGCGCCGACTCCTAGTGCTTTTCCCCATTGGAAAGAGAGCAGGGCCCAGCAGATGGTGATCGCGAATGCAATGCCGAACATGATCCCTTTGGCGGTAAAGGTGAGGATCGTACGGACAAAGACCATGACTCCTTCTTCATTGCGCCGAAACGGGGAAAGCATGAACAAGTAGTTCTCTAACGCGAAATTCAAAACGTTGAACGGGATTAACACCAAGAACGCGACGCCGGCTTGGACTGGAGTGATCGACTGGACTAGGACTCCGACGACCAGTACGACGATTTGAAAGGTACTCGCCAACAGAACGGGAGTGGCCAGTTGTCCAATCGTCAGTGCCCACGGCGAGATGGGAAGTGACTTCAAGACGGTCATCCGGTCGATGTCGCGACGATAGTCGAGAATCAATCCTGACGGGAGCAGCAAAAATGTATAGAACACCAAGCTGGCACCAACGTTCATGATCATGATTCCCGAGTCTGCGTCCGCAAACATGGGCAGGCAACACAAGAGCGTGGGGATCAGCAACGCGAAGCGTACGGCGCCGCGATGATGCCAAGCTCCCAGTATTTGTCTCCACGCAATCGGTCCAGCGCCTGCCAGAAACCAGGGCGTGCTAACCTTGTGAATCTTCGTGCCGGTGTTCCCGCCACGCTCGTTCGTCAAAGCACGACTGGTCGCTCGGTGCCATTGATCCGCTTCCAATGAGCGAAGTCGTAGCTGGCAGAAATGATCGAAACCGAGCAGGCCCAACAAACTGATGCCCAGCAAGAGAGTGGCATAGATGCCAGAAAGAATAGTGTGGCTGGCGTTTCCGTCGGCAAAGATCAAACGGGAAAACATTTGAAATGGCATCAGCAGCCAACTGAGAGGTTCGGTCGCCAGCAGTCCGAGCAGTGTTCTGGATGTGCTGAACATCAGAGACACTGAAAACTGTGCTGGCGATCCGTCGGCGCTCATGTTTGTCAGGCAGCTGAGCATGGTCCACGCAACGAGTCCGATCAATGGCGCGACGAAGCCGATTCGGCACAGCCATCGTTCGCGTTGAGTCATTGCATTGACAGCCATGCCGACGCACAGACGAAAGAAATCGATCATCATCAAGGCGCCCAGCATCCCAATCATGGCGAGCGGTATCGACGGAACGTCAGGGCTCATCACGATCGCAAAGCAGGCGGACTTCGCGATGGCTGCGGTAACAATGGAACGAAGGCGATACGTGATTATCTGAAGTCGCGTCAGGGGGGCGCCGTGGAGCAACTCAGTCTCTTCTGCCGTCCATTCAAATGCTGACTCGGGGGTGCGAGTGAGGATTTTTACCAGATGATAGAGGCAATAGACGACCATTGCGGCGGGCACCCAGAATCGGATATCCGCTGGGTCGGCTGGTGGCCGGAAAAGTATTCCGGCGATTGCCTGACCGATCCACACGCAGCCCAGCAGCAGGCTTAGCAGTACAAGGCCTCTTCGTTTGGGCGTTCGGATTCGTTCCAGCAGTCCGTTTAAGCGGGCTCGGACTTGAAAGGCGTGCAACTGAGCCGTCGCGGGGTGGAACAGTTTTTGAGAAGCTTCGGTGAGTATCATAGTGAAGCAGGAGCTTGAGTTGGCGTTCCCGTTGACGAGCCAGTGACTACCTGCCTAACTTCAGATTGGCAGTCGTCCAGAGCCGCAAAAAAGACTTCCTCGAGTGACGTTTCGCTGGACGAGGAATCGTTGTCTCGAACTTGAGCCCTGATTTGATCGAGGGAGCCATGGAACTTCATCTGTCCGCGTTCAATGATTAGGACGTGGGAGCAAATGTCTTCGACCATGGCAAGCAGATGCGAGCTGATGATGACTGCGGCGCCTCGAGCGGCGTGCTCTTGAATGGATTGCTTCAGGTTTCGGATGCCGGGAGGATCGAGTCCGGTCATGGGTTCGTCCAACAGCAGGGCAGAGGGTTCGTGTAGGTAGGCACAGCAAATTGCCAGCTTTTGTCGCATGCCACGAGACAGCCCTGACGCGGGCGAATGCCGTTTTTCGGTCAGTTCAAATCGTTGTAACAGATCGCTGATCTTGTTTGCCGGCGATGAGACCCCGTAGACGCTGGCCGTAAACCTAAGATGCTGCTCGACCGTTAGGTCGTTGAACAGCTGCGGATCGTCAGGAACGTAGGCGGCGTGCTGCTTTGCCTGAATTGGGGCTTCTACCAGATCGAATCCAGCAACCGACAGCTTCCCGCTGGTTGGCGGGATGATTCCGGTTAACGCTCTCAGGGTGGAGGTTTTTCCGGCTCCGTTGCGGCCGATCAGTCCCAGCACTTGTCCGGGCAGGACTTCAAAGGAAAGATTGTCGACGGCTTTTTCGGTGCCGTAGCACTTGCAGAATTTTTCAAGCTGAATCATCTGTTTCTCGAGAAGGTGTGGGGATTCAACCTTCTTCGAACGAAGCTTTGAAGCTCTCGTAACTTGAAAAGCTGGACTTGGTTTCGGTGCTTGGAACGATGGCAGCGGAAGTTTTTCCATCCAGCTCTAGGTCTCCGTCTTCGACGACGGTAAACAGACGGTTGCGCCCCAATTCCTTGGCTCGGTAGAGTGCCGCATCCGATCGCTTGTAGATCGTTGCCATGGTGTCGGTAGGTCGGACGATGGCCAGTCCCATACTGAGCGTTGCCACAGTAGACTGTCCATTGGCGTTGATGCTGAAGTCGTACATCTCGATGGCGGCACGAATCCTTGCACCGACCGGACGTGCGTCTTGGGCTTTTAGGCCCTCAAACATGATGACAAATTCATCACCACCCAGTCGTCCAACAAAGTCTGTAGGGCGAACGCACTCTTTGAGCGCGATGGCAATACTGGTCAGAACTTCGTCTCCAGCGGTGTGGCCGAAGGTATCATTGATGCGTTTGAAGTGATCCACATCGATCAACATCAGGCCAAATGATACCTTTTTGCTTTGAAATCGAGAGACCATGTAGGTCAAGGTCTCGTCAACGGCTTTGCGGTTTCCAACTTTGCACAACGCATCAGTGCGGGCTTCATCGCGGCTGCGGTCAAGCTCTTGTGCTTGCGCTTTGAGTTTATATTGCGAGACGACCAGATCGTGTTCGAGCCTGCGGTTGGATTCGACCACTTGTTCAATATTGGAGATCAACATTGTCTGGAGATCCACGTATCCACCTTCGGTTTGGATATCTCCCAATTCTTGCTTTGCTGAATTGAGTGCGGTGTTGTGGCAGTCAACGTCCTGGTTGAGCTCTTTTGTACTATCAAGAAGCTTGACCATTGCGGCGAGCGTTTTTTCTCGGTCCCGGCGAAGTCGCTTCGGTTCTGCATGCATCGTGTACCAACGACCGATGAAGTAACCGCACGTCAATCCGACTGCAACCGCCGCAAGTGACCAGACGGTCACGAATAGCATTGAAGATGTGTCGAAAGTAAGCATGGTTAAGCGTATTTGAGCTGGCTGTTGTTCGCATTTATCGTTGTTGAGGTCAACGCGCAAAATATCTGGCCCAGTGGACCAGCAGAAGGCAGCCTTTCATCCTTTGAAGGTAACCTAGCTGGTCCCTTTAAAGTGACCGGCGAAATATAGAGCGCTTGAGTGCAAATGCGCTAAGCCGCGGTAAAGAAAAAACAATCCGGGTGCTGAGAGAATCCGATTTGCGCGGATAATCAGCCTGTAGCGGTATTTCCAGATTGTTTGTAACGATCGATCGATTCCAAGATCATTCGTTTGGCCGTATCAGCTTCTGCGATACGTGTGATTTTCACCCACTTATTGGGTTCGAGATCCTTGTAGTGCTGAAAGAAGTGCTCGATCTGGTGAACCGTGATATCGGGCAGGTCAGAGTAGTTACGGATTTTGTCGTAACGTTGCGTGGTTCGACCGGAAGGGACGGCGATAATCTTCTCGTCGTGACCCGCGTCGTCCTCCATCATCAGGACGCCTACCGGGCGGCAAGCAATCACGGCACCAGGAACGATGGCACGCGTATTACAAACGAGCACATCGATGGGATCACCGTCAAGCGACAGCGTATGCGGGACGAAACCGTAGTTGCCG
Source organism: uncultured Pirellulaceae bacterium (assembly GCA_964563475.1). Taxonomy (GTDB): domain Bacteria; phylum Planctomycetota; class Planctomycetia; order Pirellulales; family Pirellulaceae; genus Mariniblastus. The sequence continues at coordinate 4,188 of CAZLYM010000161.1, read as the reverse complement.
GGGTAAACCATCGCCGTATATAAGAAACGGTCGACAAAAAGGGTGCCAGAAGCTTTGTCCATTTCGTATTTGATTGGATCCCCGCCCACGGGAACCTCAACAACGACGTTAATGTCTTCTGGCGGATCATGTCCGATAGGTATTGCGTCAATCAACATGGATAAAATTCCTTAGGAGGAACTTGGGCACTCGGAGAGAAGTTATCAGGTTGCAAATAAGTTGCCAGTTTTGGTTGAAAACGCGTAATGCGAATCGGTGACTCGGACAGTCAATCCGGAATTCAGACATCTTCCGACGAAACATTCAAATTTACCAGCCGTAACAGGCTGATCGGCAACTTGGTCGCACAACCTGAGTCAGAGTCGTAGAAGGAACGCCTGACTGGATCTTGAGGGATACTCGGACACCGATTCATTTAATTTCGATGTGCAAGCAAAGTTGGCGAGCAGAAACGTTGTGGTCGATGGTCAAAGTGATCACCCACTGCGGCAATGGCACGAGGGGTTACGCTTCGGAGGTCGCTTCTTCGGCCTCAACCTCAGAATCGGCTTCCGCTACCTTGGCAGCGGCAGCTTTCTTTCTGGTTTTTGTTTTCGGTGCTGCGAGATTCGGAACGACGCTGTTCAATTCGCCGGCGAGCTTGCGAATGGCGTCATGGACTTTCTCTTCGCCCATACGGATGACTTTGACAGTCTCCCAGCCCTTTCCTTCTTTACCGTTAAGTTCGGTGCGGAAGTCCTCGTACGCGGCCAACAGAAGTTCGCGATCCTCGTCCGTAGCACCGGTCAACTTTGGATTGACTCGCATGTGCAACTGGCACTGGCCCTTGTAGATCTGAATGACATGCAACTGAGTTCCAGCGTTTGCTTGGAAGGTGCAGTAAGACGACTTCCCTCGCGGCACACGCTTGTACGTGACTGCTAGGTCTGTGTCGGCTACGATCATTTCCTCAAGTTCCACGTAGGCATTGAAAGCAAGTGAACTAGGACAAAGGCGCTCGGTTTCCTGTACCCAATCTTCACGTGTAATATCAACAACAGACATATTTTTTCCTGCAAGGAATCTCGAACTTGGAAAGCAATCGGGCACGGTTTGTTTCGCCCATTTGCCGATACTTACATGATAACGGAATTTCACGCCCGATGGACGGGCGCCCGTAAAAAAAGATATAAAACTACCTTTGAATTGAGCCCTATTTTAGCAGAATCGCGGCCCTAGTGCTACCTCGCACGTCCTACAGTCGCAAAAAGGCGATTCGAGTCACTAGGCAAGGGGAGTGGAGCCAGCAGCAATGTGATCTCTCAGATTGCGGTTAAAACATGCTAAGATAGCGGAGTGATCATCGAACGATACGGCCGGCATGACATCTGCTATCTATCCATGTGCGGTGATGTTTATAACTTAAAACCTTCGTCCTCTGTCCCTTTTAATTTTTTCAGTCGGCTGCTCACACTATGAAAGCTCGTGCGAACACGGAAAACAAATTTTTGTTCAAATATCTGCTGATTGGAATCGGCACGCTTTTGTTCAGCTTGTATTGCTTTTATGATGCTTTTTTGAACTATCCTGCCCAGCGTCCTGCCTCGGTCGCTTTTGAAAAGTTGGAAGAGGATATCGAAGAAAGAAAGACGGCAGCGGGAGAAGAAGCCGTCAACTGGGCTGAGGTCCGGGAAGAGGAATGGAAAAAGATCTCCGAGTCGAATGGTTGGGCGAACAAGCCGCCTCATTATACCCCGGACGATCTAAAGAATAATATTAACTTCAGCATCTTCTTGGGGGCGGTCTGTGCAGTGATTGCCATTCCTTGCATGTTGTGGTTTTTCAAGAATCGTGGCACGTGGCTGGAAATCGATGGAACTCGGTTGTCTTCGAGTAATGGACAGAGCTTAGATTTTTCTGATATTCAAACGCTCGATAAGAAGAAGTGGGAAAAAAAGGGGTTGGCTACGATCCATTACTCGGACAACGGCGCTGAGAAAACATTTGTCGTAGACGACTTGAAGTACGAGCGAAAGATCGTCGACGAGATGGTCGCTGAAATCGAGGCAGCGATTCCGACAGAGAAAATCATCAACGGTCCGACCGAAATTGAAATCGCTAAAGCGCATGAAGCAAAGCAAGCAGCTCGACAGGCCCGCTTGAAAGAACTTGAGGGCGCCGAAACCGACACCGATTAGGCGACTATGGTGCCTCCCGCCCGAATGCATGCAAGTTTCTTAACCCCAAATCACGTTAATAATGGATTGCACAAACGTACTTTACCCACATTTTCTTCTTGCGGATGGCCCTGTAGCAGGCAATGCGATGGAAGCGACCGGCGGGGCCAGCATTACCTTAATGTTGATCCTGACCGTCGTGCTGATCATCTTAAACGGTTTCTTTGTCGCGGCCGAGTTTGCACTGGTTAAGGTTCGCCTAGGCCAAGTAAAGAAGATGGTCGATCAGGGCAAGCCATTTGCGAAGTCGGCCTATTGGTTGGCCGAGCGTTTGGACCAAACGCTGTCTGCCTGCCAGTTGGGTATCACTATCGCCTCGCTGGCACTCGGGCGTGTGGGTGAACCCGCGTTTGCCAAGCTGGTTGAGCCGATTTTTCATCTGTTGGGAATCGAGAGCCAGCAGCTTCTGCACACGTTTGCGTTTATTATCTCATTTTCAGTTATCACGGCGTTGCACTTGGTGATTGGTGAGCAGGCGCCGAAAATTTTTGCGATCCGCCGGCCCAAGCAGATGATTCTCTGGTGTGCCGCGCCGATGGTATTCTTCTACTATCTGCTCTGGCCATTTCTGATTGTTTTGAACTGGGTGACTTCTATCATTCTTGGCTGGCTGGGGCTGTCGGGCGATGGAGGCCATGATACACCTCACAATGAGGAAGAAATTCGAGCGCTTGTGAGGGAAGCACATATTCACGGGCATTTGACGGGGTCAGAGCATCGGCTGCTCAATGCGGTTTTTGAATTCGATGATCTGATTTGTCGTTTGGTCATGGTCCCACGAAACGAAGTTGATTTTCTGGATATCAACAAGCCGTTTCCAGAACTGTTAAAGTACGCAATTAAAACTAAGCACACTCGGTATCCGCTGTGCGACGCCTCGCTGGATTCTCTGCTGGGTGTGGTTCACATGAAGGACTTGCTGGGCGTTGACCCGAACGATCAGTCGTTTGATTTGAGGACGATCATGCGTCAACCGGTCAAAGTCCCGGAGAACATGTTGATCAGTCAGGTGCTGACACGTATCCAAACGCGTCATCAACTGTTGACCTTTGTCGTGGACGAATATGGAACGCTGATCGGGATCGTGACGCTGGAGAACGTGCTGGAGAAAATTATCGGTCCGGTTGACGATGAGTTTGATACGGTCGACCAACCCAACGTTCGACAGGTTTCGGAAACGGTTTATCTGGTTGCCGGGTCGACGCCGGTCGGCGAAGTTGAACGTGAGTTGGGAATTGAACTCAACGAGAACGATTTCGACACTGCGGCGGGGCTGCTGATGAGCAAGTCGGGTAGATTGCCTCGCGAGGGTGATTTGATCGAGTTTGATGGCGTTACTGCCAAAGTCGAGCAGGTGGCCAATGATCATACCGAACTGATTCGGTTCACGCTCTCTCCGCCGGACGTAGAAAAATCCGAGAGCTAAAATAGTGTCAGAAAATTGAAGATTTTGTGCCGACATGACCAGATGTGTCGATGGCGGTACAGATGATAGGGAAGTGGTTCGAAGGTGTGGCAAGTTGCTCACCCTGCGAGATCAACCGCAACACTGCCCCTCAGCGGGTTCAGTTTTTCCACTTCATTTTCTAACTTTGCTTTGTTCTCATGCGTACTTTGCTCAATCAAGCCCTGATGATGTCCGACGATTGGGTCGTTGAATTTTGCTATCGAGATTCGAAAGGAAACGAGTCCGTTCGAGTGGTCAGCCCGATTCGCTTTTTGGGATCGGATCGATTTCTCTCCTTGTGTCTCAGTCGCGAAGAACCTCGACAGTTCTATCTGTCTCGCTGCTCGGACATGGTGATTCGACCTGCTCATGATTACGTAATGCCTGTTCCGATCCGGCAATTGGCCGTCGCGTAATGCGACGTTGAAAGAATTTCTGGCAGAAATACGTGCCCTTCGACAAATTCAGCAGCCTGCCACGTGGCAAACGTCCACGTGGGTGATATCCTGTGAAGCTCTTATTCAG
>CAZLYM010000160.1:0-9751 GCA_964563475.1 uncultured Pirellulaceae bacterium | reverse complement strand
CCGAACACCGAACACCGAACACCGAACACCGAACACCGAACACCGAACACCGAAACCTTCTTCCCATGGCAAAACGTTTATCCGTCATCATCTCGCAGGCTCAAGGAAAAAATCCCGCCAAGCGAAAGCTGGAGGAGGACATCGTTGCCGGTCTGCTGTTCGAGAACGGGATCGATGTGACGATCGTTCCCAACCTGTACGACATTCAAGCCGACAGTACCAGCGTGGTTGCCTTGCAAGGAGTCACGGGTAACACCGTGCTTTGTTCTTGGCTGTTCGAACGAGCCGCTCGTTGGGTGCTCGATCGCCATGGCGTGCATGGTCAACACGGCACCGTGTTGTTGCAAACGGATGAAGCGGACGATGACGAAGCCGAGGAACCTGCCGCTGAGGATGAAAAGGATCGCGTGGTTGACTCGCGTGACGTTCCCAATCGGAAGATCTATTGTCTTGACTTGAAAGCTTCCAACTCGGCCGACGATTTTATCGCGGAAGTAAAACGGATTCATACTGAAAACGCGGTGCAGGTGGTGGGGCTTTCGGACGTTTTGAATACCGCTCCACTGGCCAATGGAAAAAAACAGTCTGCTGGAAATCAAAACGGGAGTGAGTCAACGGAAGCGGTTGTTAATCGCATTGAAGAAAAATCCGGCCGCCGCTGGTATCCGGTCATCGACTACAGCCGATGTACCAACTGCATGGAGTGCATCGATTTTTGTCTGTTTGGCGTTTACGGCGTCGATCGGATCGACACGATTCTGGTTGAAGAACCTGACAATTGCCGTAAAGGTTGCCCGGCGTGTAGCCGCGTCTGTCCGGAAAATGCGATCATGTTCCCGCAGCATAAAACTCCGGCGATCGCGGGCTCCATGGACGCTGCGTCCAGTCTAAAGATCGACCTGTCGCAGTTGTTTGGTGCCCCGGCAGAAGGCAAATCGGCAGAGGAATTGGCGGCGATCGAACGCGATGAACAGTTGATCATGGCTGGCCGCGACGCAGTGGGGGCAGCATCTCCGTCTGGTCGTTCCAGAACCCCCTTACCCAGCGAACCGGACGAGCTAGACGATCTGGTCGACGAGTTAAACGATTTGGATTTGTAGTTTTGGGAATCTCTTTAGCCGCAAAAAATCACAAACGACACAAAATTCGCACAATGAGTTGTCGTGCGATTGTTTTGTGAATTCTGTGTCTTTGTGGCTGGCGATCGTGATCAAGCAGGCCGTAACAAGCGGTTGCGACTATGCGTCGACCAAGCAACCGAAAACATTGTACGCATCGCCCAGTAGATCTTTGATGTGATCAGGCTTGACGATCTTTCCGGCGCGATAAAAACACATCGTGTTGCCATAGCCCTCCACGCTGATGTTGCTTTGAGTTTCAAAGAACTCAAGCACCGCCGGTTGAAAGAACGATCGAATCGCTTCTTCGTTCGGACCTTTGAGCACAAAGCTTTTAGAGAACGACGGGTGGCTGTCAAAATCGATATCTTGAAACCCAAGCATGCCGCCGACGCGATCAAGGATTCCCTCGGGACGCATCGTGAACTCAGGGCAGTTTAGTTGCGGCGATGTCAGTGAAGCGATCGTCTGTCGATGCGTCCGCGTCTGCTTGCCGTGCCCTGTCGTGAACTGATAATCGAAGATGCCGATCTGTACTTCATCGGTCACGCCCTCAATCAAGTTCTTCATCCTCCGAACTCGACCTCGGTTGAAAAGATTAAATCCCGAGTGCCGGCTTAAATGTTGCGAAGTTGCATCTTCAGACCAATTTAGCCCCAGTTCATCTGCCAACTCTTTGATCGAGGCTCGACGTTTCTTGTTTGCGAAGAGGCTGTGAAAAATCCCGCCCACAATCCAAATAGCCACGATGGCCATCATCACGATGGGGATATATCTCTCGATCATCTTCCGATCACTTATTCAGTTGAACTAGGTCTTCGTTGGAAGGTTTGTTTGTTGCCGGAGCGCCCATCTTGCGAGGATCTTCCCAGTTGTCCTCAGAAAAATGCGTGCTGTATGCCCCGTAGTCATGAAAAGCGATTCGCTTGGCAATTCGATATGCCCAGCTTTTCTCTGGGATAGGAGCCATCTCGGGCATGTATTGCGAGGGATGCCGACTGGCCGCGCGGAGTTCGGCCAATGCGGTTTTGCGAGCCGTCGAATCTTCTGCTCCGTGACGATCGGCCAAAGCTTCGATCAAATCCGGTCGCTCGAGCGCGATGCAGCCTCGCGTGTGAGTCGCAGCGGTCTCGCGAAAGTCCTTCAAGTATTCGGACTCGTTAAACACTTGGTCGAGCGGACGTTCGTCGTGAATCGATTCTTTTGCGAATTGAATGATCGGACAGGGCTCGATATCGCCCCACGGGCTGATGTGATGAGTGAACCCGGTGGCGGCGGGGCAGAGAGCATTGCCATCGGCGTCGTAGTACGCATCGATCACGATGATTGGTTTCTTGCACCGCATGTCGACCACAAACTGACGAGCCTTCCGCTGTTGTTCCGGACTTAGCGCCAGTTCAGGCGACGCATCGGGGCCAACTGGGCGATAGATGTGGAACCAAGTGTACATGACTCCCATTTCGATCAAGCGATCAACCCACTCCTCACGCAGCAAGTCATCAAAGTTGGTTTGGCAAAGGCTGGTGCAAACCCCGGTCATTACCTTGTTCTTCAAACAGTTCTCAATGCCTCGCATTGTGTCCGAGTAGACGTTTGCTTTGCCACGACGTTGATCGCTGATGATCTCCGACCCTTCCACACTAACGAGGACGGTCACGTTCCCGCATTTGCGCAAGCGTTTGGCGACCTCGTCGGTGATGAAGTGCCCATTGCTGAAAACTTGAAAGTAGGCATCCGGGTGAGCTTCCAAGATCTCAAACAATTCCTTGTGCATGAACGGTTCACCACCGAGCAATCCAAAAAAGGAATTACCCATTTTCTTGGCTTGATTGATCATGCGATTCATCGCATCGACATCGATTTTCTGTTGCTTTGCCGCGACATCGACCCAACAGCCTTGGCATCGTAAGTTGCAACTGTTGATAATTGAGATATACAGGTACGGCGGAAAGAACTGGCCGTTGCGTAGGCGTTTTTTGTGAGCTTGCACGCTGCGTAGGCCGCGGACTCCCATGTTCCATGCCAGTTTCCAGACGAGTCGTTTGTCTGTTTCTAGTAGCAAGCGTTTGGCGAATCGTAGGTACATGTTCAGTCGAGATCAAAAAGCAAAGGAATGAGATCAGTACCTGCCAGTATATCGACTACCGCCACGGAATGCAGGCGATCCGTTGGGTCAATCAGCCTAGGCTTGTCTCAGCTTGGCAAAATTGGGACAGTTTGGCTTAGTCCTATGAGAAAACTTACAATCTTGCGCTCAGGCCGCCGAACAACGGATAGCTTTCACAAGAACTCGGAGCAATCGTAGATGGCGGCAGAAGGACCCATTTCAGAAGGTAGCAAAACCTCCAAAGGTGCTGGCTGTGGAGTGGCGTTTGGGTTGCTGTTTGCCTTGATCGGTTTGGGTGTTCTCGCCTTGGCGATGGTTACCGCGATGAACGCGTGGAAGGCCCAGTCGTGGACACAGACTCCGTGTAAAATTCTCACAGCGGAAATCACGGAATCAAATGACGATGACGGGACCAGCTATAGCGCTGACTTTACCTACGCTTACGAATTTGAAGGTGTGAATCACGTCGGTGATCGTGATGGCATTATCGGATTTTCAGGCAGTCGGTCGTACGCCAAGGATCGACTGCGAAGCCTACCGGTGGGGACCGAAACTCATTGTTGGGTTGATCCAAACGAGCCAGCGTCAGCGGTGCTGGACGCATCATTTCCGTCGTGGGTGATTGGGGGATTGTCGGCGTTTGGTTTTCTGTTTTCCCTCGTCGGTGGATCAGTTGCTTATTTCTCAGTCCGCGCAATTCGGGCGGCCAACCGGCGGCAAGCCATGGCGTCGGATTCCTTGGCCAGCGAAGATCCTCATTTTCAAACCGATGTGATCGATCGCGATGCCGATTCCAGTCAACCGCCAACAATGAAGCTGGCTTCAGCAAGCCGCGAGAAGGTTCGCGGCCATGGCGAAACGGATGTTCATCCAGCAGACGTTATCGATCGCAAGGCCGACCAGCCACAAAGGTTGAAAGCTGAGTCATCGCGTTTGATGCGATTGATTGGAGTTACCTTCCTTGCCCTATTCTGGAATGGGCTCATCAGTTTTATGGGGTTCGGCGTGTTCAACGATGGGCCGGGTGGACTGATGAACTGGGGGCTGGTTCTGTTTTTTATTCCGTTCGTGTTGGTCGGGTTGTTCCTGGTCGCGGCCGTCATTCACACCTTCGTCTCCTTGTTTAATCCAAGGATTATCATTGCACTGTCGACGGGAGCGGTCGCTCGTGGCGGTGATGTTGATGTCGCTTGGGAAGTCAGCGGGGGAATTCGCAGTATCGATCGCTTGCGAATCAGTGTCGTGGGTACGGAATGGGCCCGCTATCAAAGAGGAACCAGCACGGTTGTCGATGAGTCAACGTTTGAAGTGGTCCCCGTCGTTTCCACCGAGGAATCGAGTGAACTCCAGTTCGGCAGCGCCAGCGTCACCGTTCCTCCGGAGGCCATGCATACACTCGATCAGACGAACAACAAGATCAAGTGGGCGGTGGTGGTTAAGGGCGAAATTCGCTGGTGGCCAAACGTCACGGGGAACTACCCGTTTCGAGTGATGCCTGGTTTAAAAATAACTGAAGCGAACGATGACTTCATCAAAGGGAGCAAAACATGAATAAACTGACTGTGATTCTTGATGATGATATTTACTCGACCGGCAAGACATTGACTGGAAACGTCACGTGGTCAGGGATTTCCAAGCATGCCAAGCTTCTGTCAATTCGCCTAATCTGGTTCACTCAAGGCAAAGGTGATCGAGACTACGCAACGGCTGATTCAGTTGACGTGGAATTGTCTGAAGCATACAAGGGAACGGCGTTCGAGTTTATCTTGCCGACGCGACCACTCAGTTTTTCCGGTAAACTGATTTCGTTGACTTGGGCGGTCGAGGCCGTTGTGAAGCCGAGCAACCAGTCGGCGCTGGCTGAGTTTGCACTGACCGATGGTACGGACCCGATTGTGTTGGACGACAAATCGAATCAGCTGAAAGAGTTGGGAATGAGTAGGCCGTTTTTCTCCGCGAGGCGGCACGCCTGATGAGAGCAGAATTACGACATTCGAATAGGGTTTGCCATCAGCCAGCAGAAGACGCTTTTCCCCGTGTCACGCAAAATCCGTTCTCACAGCAACGAATCGAGCGTTTGTCTTATCGGTTTCCTGATGGTGGTGATTGGGCATCGAATCTGCAGCGGTTGAAGCAGTTGAATTTTCGAGCGTTGGTTGTTGGCGGGCACGGAACGGGAAAATCGACCTTGATTCGCGAGCTTCAATTGCGTCTGTCGGGCGAAGAATTGGCCGTCCGCCCGATCACAGAACCACTTCAAATAAAAACGACAGCCCGCCGAACGTTTGATGAGTCGATTGACAGTGTCTTGCTGTTGGATGTGCCACGCATCGACAGACGGTGCAGCACACCTTCTCGCTATCGTGTTCGTTCACGACGGCAGCAAAGATCTTTGCTGGCGGATCAACTGCGCGATTTGGATTCTGGCACGTTGCTGTTGGTCGATGGGATCGAGCGATTGACTTGGTTGGAACGTCAGTGGCTGGTTCACCGAACGGCATCCGAACATCAGGCGGCCGGTTTGATCGCGATCGTCCACCACCGTCTCAATTTGCTTCGGTTGCCAGTGTGGATTGAAACTGCCCCCACCCAAGATCTGTTGGTTGACCTAGTTGATGATCTGCTTGCGGAGCAACCCGAATCCATTTGTTTACCCATTCAGCACCGCGCTCGGATCTTGTTTCAGCAGCACCGCCGCAATATCCGCGACACGTTGCGGCAGTTATTCGACGAGTGGTCGAGTTTGTGACACAAAAACTGAACGATGCCGCAAAACATTCGCCCGTTGATTGGGACTGGTTCAGATCGATCGGCTGTTATTAACGCTCCCTCAATCCGGTTGAACGTACGGAGATCTACTCAAGGGGACGGCGATGATAACGAGCGTGCTTTCAGAATCCACAATCGAAGAAACGGCGGATGTCGACCTGCAACGCAAGGTTGGCAAGGGATTGATGCGGATGATCTGGCATGACTTGCTGTTCATGCATTGGCGTGTTGATGCGGGTCAACTGCGACGGCATTTGCCTGATTCGTTGACGTTGGATACGTTTGAGGGCGACGCTTGGATTGGGGTCGTACCGTTTCGAATGAGCGATGTCTCGCTAACCGGAGTACCTGCCCTGCCCCGGCTGTCAAAATTCCCTGAACTGAATGTTCGCACGTACGTGGTTGGTCCGGACGGTCGGTCGGGCGTTTGGTTTTATTCGCTTGATGCAACCAATCCGATCGCAGTACGCGGAGCCCGTTGGCTGTACTGCCTGAACTATGTCGACGCGAAGATGGGCTGCCGCAGTGACGATCCGAATGATAATGACGCTTGGATCCGCTACCATAGTTCGCGCACACATCGCGGTCAGCCAGCCGCGAATTTGAGAGTCGACTACCGACCGGTTGGCGCCGCTTTCGAAGCCGAACCGGAAACGCTTGAAGATTGGCTGACCAGCCGGTACTCACTTTTTTCCGCCAGCAAGAGTGGCCAGCTATTTCGTGGCGACATCACTCATGCGCCGTGGCAACTTCGCGCTGCCGAAGCGGTGACGCATGAGAATACGATGACGGACGCGATCGGTGTCGACTTGCCCGCGACCGAGCCATTGCTTCACTTTGCGCGGACCACGAAAGTCAGAGCTTCCGCAATCCGTCGAGTCCGTTTGTAATAACGTCTTCCGCCGTTTAAGGTGCAGCAAATGACCTGCAGCAAACGGCCGAACTTGAGACTATGAACCAGCGCCACAGCGAAGACTCATTTGTTGGGTGAAATCGTGCAGATCATGCGACGCGACTGCTGTGAGGGCATGCTCTCGATTTTTCCGTGCTCGGCGAGTTGCTTGATAATGCCTTCCATCACTTTTCGACCTTCGTCGATGTGCGCGTTTTCGCGGCCTCGGAAAAGTACCGTCACTTGTACCTTATCGTTTGCCTCAAGGAAACCGATCGCCTGCTTGACCTTGAAGTTGATATCGTGGTCACCCGTTTTCGGTCGGAAGCGAATCTCTTTCAGTTTGGTCTGATGAGTCTTTCCCTTCTCGCGTTTCTTCTTCTTGTCGTACTTGAACTTTCCAAAGTCCATGATGCGGCAAACAGGTGGCTTTGCGTCTGCAGCAACTTCGACTAGGTCTAGCCCGTTTTCTCGAGCTCGATCTAGAGCCTCTTGAGTTGGAATGACACCAAGCTGTTCGCCCTTTTCATCAATGACGCGGACGGGAGTAATTCGGATCTGTTCATTGATCCGATTCTGATTCTTATCGATTGTTGGTTCCTCTAAAAAATTGAAAAATGGAACGCGAGGGCTAATTTCAGCAGGGGGTTACCTGCACACCCCAACGCGACCTCCGCAAATTATGGACGATTCGGCAATCACGTCAACAGAAAGTTGTTGAATTTAGTGCCAGAATTGAGTCATTGGGGCTCATGCCTGCTGTTCCGCTTGGAATTTTGCAATGGCGTCAGCCAGTGGCAACGCTCCCTGATCACCCTCAGACAGGCTTCGCACCGAAACCGTTCCAGCATCGGCATCACGAGGCCCAACGACCAGCATATACGGGATTCGAGCCATTTGACCGTCTCGAATTTTTGCACCAAGCTTCTCGCTACGGAAATCCCCGGTGACCCGTATCCCGGCAGCCTTCAGCTGGTCGTGAACCCGTTGTCCATACTCTTGAGATTTTTCGCTGACCGTTAGCACTCTCACCTGTTCTGGAGCCAGCCACATCGGGAACGAGCCCCCAAAATGCTCGATCAGCACGCCGATGAAACGTTCCATGCTGCCAAACGGAGCCCGGTGGATCATGATCGGCCGATGAGGCTTATTGTCAGCCCCAATGTACTCGAGCCCAAATCGCTCGGGCAGGTTGTAGTCGACTTGGACCGTACCCAGCTGCCATTTTCGTCCGATACAATCCTTGACCACAAAATCAATTTTCGGACCATAGAACGCAGCTTCACCCGGATCCTGGCTGAAATCTTTGCCCAGAGTTTCGGCTGCATTGCGACAAGCTTCCTCGGCCAGATCCCAGTTGTTGGGATCGCCCACGTACTTGCTGCTGTCAGGGTCGCGAAGTCCCACGCGAACGTGATAGTCCGTCATCCCCATTTTTTCGAAAACGATTTTGACCAAGTCCAGACAACCGGCCAGTTCGTCCGCCAGTTGATCCTGCGTCACAAACAGGTGGGCGTCGTCTTGAGTGAAGCCACGGACCCGAGTCAATCCACCGATCTCGCCTGATTGTTCCCAACGGTAAACCGTTCCGAACTCGGCCAGTCGAATCGGCAAGTCACGATAGCTCCGTTGCTCGCTGCCGAAAATCTTGATGTGATGCGGACAGTTCATCGGCTTCAGCAGGTAGCCTTCGATCTCGCCTTCTTTCATCATGTTGGACAGTTGGCTACATGTGCAGCCTTCGTCCGACAGCTTACTCATCAGATCGCGATCCACGATCGCTGGGTATTGGCTTTCTTGGTAGTACGGAAAGTGACCGCTGGTTTTGTAGAGATCCAGTTTTCCAATGTGCGGAGTGAAAACTTGATCGTAACCTTGTCGAGTCAAATGGTGACTGATGAAGTCCTGCAACTTTTGTCGAACGAACGCACCTTTGGGAGTCCATAAGATCAAGCCCTGACCGACTTCGTCGTCGATGTGGAACAGGCCCAACCGTTTTCCCAGAACCCGGTGGTCGCGTCGTTTCGCTTCTTCGAGTTGTTCCAGATGAGTGTCAAGTTCTTCCTGCGTGAAAAACGCGGTCGCATAGAGTCGCTGAAGCTGCTCGCGATCCTGATCGCCTTTCCAATAAGCACCTGCGATCGACAACAATTTGAAAGCGCCGATCGATTTGGGTGACGGCACATGAGGCCCACGGCACAGGTCAATGAATTCACCCTGTTGATAAAACGACAGCGTGTCATCATCCGCCAGGCCGGTTTCAATGTGTTCGACTTTGAAATCTTGCTTCAGATCTTTGCAGACTTGAACCGCTTGGTCGCGATCTTGGACGACTCGTTCGAATGGCTCGTCCAATTCGACGATCTTCGCCATCTCTTTTTCGATCGCGGGAAAATCATCTTCAGTCAGCGGAGTTTCGCTTTGGATGTCGTAGTAAAACCCGCCATCGATCGCCGGCCCGAATGCCAACTGCACGCCCGGCTTGACTCGCATGACCGCTCGAGCCATCACGTGAGCACAACTGTGCCGCATGGTTTCCAAAGAAACGGGATCGGTTTTTGTGATGATCTTTAGATTGACTTCCGTGTCCGTTGGCAGCGTGTAGCTAAGAGGAACCGGCTGCAAGTCGATCTCGCCCCAGAGAGCGGCTTTGGCCAGCCCGGAGCCGATACTCTTGGCGACCTTCTTCACGGTCATGGGTTTGTCGAATGTTTTAACGCTTCCGTCGGGCAACTTTACTGAAGTCATGTTTGATGTTTGGCTTGGAACGCCATCGCTTGAGTCAAAATAGGCCGCCCCCAAAACAAATGGGAACCTGACCGGACAAGCAGTATAGATCGATTGCCGGAACCGCGAAACGGCGAA
>CAZLYM010000159.1:0-9874 GCA_964563475.1 uncultured Pirellulaceae bacterium | reverse complement strand
CACCACACCAAACGATTAACGCCCGCACAGTTTCAGAAACTGCACGAGCGTTTTGGTCAGAAAATGATTGAGGCCCACTGGCAATGAGAAGCCAGTGAAGAAGTTTCAATCGAGTAGCGCATCAACCGCAAGCCTAGCAAAATCGGACGGCATGCGCGCCTGTGTCTTCGCTTCGATCAGCCCGCCAAGCGAGTAATCCGATTGGTCGTTTCGACTCGTTCCAATTGGTCTTCGCGATAGCGATACTGCATCACATAAGCGTCTTCGGTTGTATCGTCGTAGTAATCTCGCAGCACGGTCGTTGCTACGAAGCCAAGGTTTCGGAAAAACACCTGAGCCGCAAGATTGGTCTCGCGAATCTCCAACAGGACTCGGGTTCGCCGCTGCTGTGAAAGTTTGCCAATCAGCTTTTCCACCATCTGACGGCCAACGCCTCGTCGTCGAACGTCCGGACGCACGGCGAAATTCAACACGTGCAATTGATCCTTGTGCAGTTCATAAATCATGAAGCCCACAACACGCTCGTCGTATTCGGCGACCATGCCAATGCAGTTTCGCTGACGCAGGCAGCGGATGAAGTCATCCTCAGACCACGAGAACTCAAAGCTGCTGTTCTCAATACCGAGCACCTCAGGCATATCGCGCCGAATCATCCAGCGAATATGAACATTGATCTCAAAATCAGTGGTCGCGTCCATCAATGACTTCCTTTGTCGTTAAGTGGTCAGAATAGTTCCCGACCACTCGAATGTTGGTTTCCTTACCAGTTGGTGGCAGGTTAGCAGAACCGAAAAACGAAGCCAATATTGAGTTCACTCGAAAATAAACGACCGAGCGAAAAGAATACGGATTCGAACTCTCCCTTGAGCCATCCTTTTCTTTTTCAATCGGCAAAGAGCTTCAACGACCGTTTCAAAAATTTCCACGCATCCTCCTGACGTGCTAGCAATGCAATCGTCCGGCCAGCGTGTGACGATTGATCAGCCCCTAAGACCGACGAGCCAGACAATCGTTAAAGTTTGCCCAGTGTGAAATTCGATAGACCACAAATCGAAACAGGCTAGTGCGCATAAAGCACTTTCTGTAAATCCAACGACCTCGGCAGAGTGCGACCCAGTGCGGCATCGTAAATTCAGCTGAACCAACCCTACCTGACAACCTAAAAGCCTGATGATGAGCATCACAATTTCGATTGGCACCTGCGTTCTGATCGCTTGCAGCTTAGCCGCGTGGTTGTATTCGGCCTCGTTCCTGATCCTGACGTTGGAAAACCGTCGCCACTGGAAGCGAACCTTACAAACCAAAGTCCCAACGGGCGACAATCACCCTCGTGTTTGCGTCATGGTTCCGTGCAAGGGAATCGAGTCGGGGATGGAGCAGAATATAAACTCGTTCCTTCAACAGGATCACCCAAACTACCGAGTTCTATTCATTGTTGAATCCGGCCACGATCCCGCGGTCAACTTGATCCATGGAGTGATGCGACAAAACCCAACCGCTCAAGCAAAAGTGTTGGTCGCGAAACAGGCAACCAATTGCGGACAGAAGGTGCACAACTTGTGTTTTGCCGTCGACTCGCTTTCTGATGACGTCGACATCTATGCGTTTGCTGATTGCGATGCAGCGACTGGAAAAAGCTGGTTGCAGTGGCTGGTCGACTGCATCGGCCGAGAAGGCGTTGGGGCTCGTACCGGCTATCGCTGGATGAAGCCCGGCAATCGCCGCCTGCCGACTCTGCTGGCTTGCACGGCAAACAATGCCATCGCCGCCATGATGGGACGAGGCGGTCACCATTTGATCTGGGGCGGATCGTGGGCCATTCATCGAAGCGTTTTCCGAGCAACGGGCATTCGCGAGGCGTGGGAGGGTACCGTCAGTGACGATCTAGTAGCCAGCCAAGCACTACGATTGTCTAACTTGAAAATCCTGTTTGACCCAAGGTGCCTTTGCTCGACCACCGTCACCTACTCGTGGAGCAGCCTGTTCGAGTTTTTTCGCAGACAGTTTTTGATCGCTCGCCGGTACGCTGTTTCTTACTGGACGACCACTTTGCTCACCACGATCGCTGGCCAAGTCGCTTTCTGGGGCGGAATTGCCGCAGTCATCTACGCGAACGCCGTCGGAAATCAATTCTGGTTCAACGCATTTCAAATTTCAGTTGCCGGTCTTTACGTGACGTCCGTCGTTCGAGCCGTGCTCCGTCAAAACATGGGCCGCAGGATCGACCCGCAGTGGAGACGAAGAAAAACCGCTCGTCACTTCGATATCTTCGCCTCGCCCTTAACCGGTCTGTTCACGCTTGCGGCGTTGGTAGCGTCATGCATTGGAAACACGATCCGATGGCGAGGCAATCATTATCACATCGGGCAGGGCGGGGCAGTGCGTCTACTCGGAAAATCGATCGGAACCACTTGGCCAATCGCCGCAGGCAACTCCACAGACGCGCCAACCACGGCAGCGACTCCGTTGGATCGAGCTCATGCAACCAACCAAGGACCCGCGACCATCTCGTTCGCGAAGAACACAAACCAATCAGACTCAAATCAACCAACCACAACCCAACCAACAGCGCCGCACCGCAGCCAAGACGCTGCGTGAACCAAGCCGCTTCGCTCCTCAAGGAATTTGATCATGAAAGTTGTACTCTGGGATACGCGTCGCAACGACGTCCAAAAAGATTTTGCAGGCGGAATGGGCGTTGGCATGCACCCGGGAACCGGCGGCTGGCGGGGAAAAATCGTTCGCCATTTGTACAAGCAAGATTATCGCCCCGCTGCAATGAACTTCGCATACTTGGCGGCGATCATGAAAAAACTGGGGCACGATGTTTCCTACAGCTTGGATGAAGTACCTCAAGCCGACGTTTTTATTTTCAATCCGGCGTTGCAAACCGTTGATACCGAGCGACAGGTCATGCAGTCAATTCACGTGGATCAACCCAACGCCAAAATCTTGGTCGTTGGTCAAGTTGCGTTTGCGATGGCCGAATCGTTCTCTGAACTAAACGTGACCGTCGTCAAAGGAGAAGCCGAGCAGTTGCTGTTCAAGTGGGATGACGTGCTCAGTTCCGAAACGCCCATCGTCAACGTCGGCAGTGTCGCAGACCTAGACTCGTTGCCAATCCCCGATTGGTCGCTTTTCAATTACAAGAAGTTTCGGATCAAGTACGATTTCCACCGCTTCCCCTCGACCTACATCCAGCAAAGCCGAGGCTGCACGTTTAAGTGCAACTACTGCCCCTACATCATGATCGAGAGCAAGACTCGATTCCGTGATCCGGTCGCGGTCGTCGACGAGATGCGGTTTGGGATGAAGCGTTACGGATTCGAGTCCTTCAAATTCCGTGATCCCTTGTTTGGATTAAACCGCAAAAAGGCCCTTGAGCTGGCCGAGGGTATTCGCAGACTCAAGCGTCCCGTTCAGTTCTCTGTGGAAACACGAGTCGATCTGATGAAGGAGGAAACGCTGCGGGAGCTCAAAGCCGCCGGACTGACCAGCATCACGATTGGAATCGAGACACCAGACGAAGCCACGTTGAAGCGGTACAGTCGAGTCGCAATCAATGACGACCGGCAGCGCGAGTTCGTTGCCTTGTGTCGGTCTCTGGGGATTCGCACCGTGGCGGGGTTCATGGTGGGTTTTCCCGATGACACCGCCGACTCAATTCGGCAAGTACTGAATTACGCCCGCGCGGTTAACCCGACCTACGCCAACTTCAACATCGTGACGCCGTACCCTGGGACGGCTTTTTACGAATCCGTCAAACACCAAATCGCCGACCACGACCTGTCAAAGTACAGCGTCTATCAGCCGGTCATGAAATACTCGAACTTGACCGCCGCCGAGGTCTCAAAGCTGCACGGCGATTGTTTCTCGAAGTTCTATTTCCGCAGTCGGTACCTCAAGGAAAACGGGCTGCTGCTGTGGCCAGGCTTAAGACGATTCGCGGGTCCGAGACTCGGCCAATCCGATGCAAACGAGGCCAAAACCGGCACTCCCTCAAGCTCAAACACCGCGCAACCACAATCAGCGGCGGCGTAGTTCTTCGAAAAGTGAATCAGCAGGCCCCAATCCCTTGCTGTATGGGTCGCGACGGATTCAGTTTCAAATCGCTCGTGAAGTACCGACGATAAAGCCTAGCCACTGAGTGGCATATTGATCCGCAAATCCTAAGTCGTCCCCTTCACAAGCGTCTGGTTCCACTCGACCGCCATCATCATCGAGTTGATCCCTGATCCGATACCGAGCATAGCGACCTTGTGGCCCGGCTGAACAAAGTTCTGCTCACACGCCATCGCCATCGAAACCGGCAGCGCTGCGGCGCCGGTATTACCCAAGGTATCAAAGGTGATAAAGTCGTTGACGGGATCAAAGCCAAAGGATTCTAGCATCAGTTTTTGATGAGCGATCCCCACTTGGTGGCAGACCGTGCGATCGACCGTTTCAACGCTCCAATCTGACGCCGCAAAAAAATCACTAAGCGTTGCGACTCCCGTTTCGACACCACGCTTGAGCAACTCCTCGGAATCGGTGGACATCAACGGAGCCATATCGGCGCCGGCCTGATCGTGGTCGCTCTGACACAGATCGTGCCACTGAGTGTTCGCGTTGACCGCCGCAGCGACCAGTCGATTCCCTGTCTGACTGATCGAATCATGAGTCAGCAAAACCGCACAACTGGCGGATCCGATCGTTAGACTGGCGATCGCCTGCTTGATCGTTTTTCGCGTCAGCGTCATGTCTTGGTTGAGCGTTTTGATGGTTGTCTCGACCAACTGGCGCCCGCCCTCACTGCCGACAACCAGCGCGGCCTCGATCTGACCAAGCTCGATCATGTTGGCCGCTTGGGAGACCCCGGTCAGGATCCCAAGACACGCATTGGACACATCAAAAATCATCGCCTGGGAAGGCAAGCCAACTTGATGATGAACCTTGCAGGCAGTCGCTGGCTCCAGAAAGTCCCGACACACCGAACCATGGATCAGACAACCGACTCGGTCAGCTGGAAACGACGCGGCCTCCAACGCATTTTTGCAACTAACGACGCTTGATTCGCTGGGCGGTGTTCCGGGAGCCCAAAAGCGTCGCTCGCGAATTCCGGTCATCAGTTCAAGCCGACCCGACGGAAGCTTCAAACGCTCGTACAGCGGCGAGAGCTTCTCCTCGACATCGTCGCTGGTCCAGATTTCCTGCGGAATCGTATACCCAAAGGACTCCAGACAGACGTGGTTGTATTTCATGATGATGGGAAACCATGTGATGATCTGGCTTCAATAGCGATAAAAAGTCTGTTTTTGTTGGCTTTTACACGGTTTTTTTGAACGCGGACGAACACCCGCCCCACGCACTATTTATAAAACACCTTACAAATATCGTGCTAGCACGCCATGCTGCTTGCACAACATCCTGTGCCGAATCGGGCTTGACCCGGAAAATCAGGGGACTTGTTTGACGGCCTGCCGAGAAAAACGACACTTGGCTTCGTTGCAAATGACTGCAACACGTTCAAGCCCCCAAGGAATCCGACGAAGCACAGGACTGCTGACGTTAGTGATTAAACTGTGGAACTCATTTTGGTTCCCGAGCAAAGCTCACCTAGCATCTATCCTGACCCCGCTCCCAAGCATCATCGCTTGTAGACCGGTTGTTTCTTCGGCCCTACCTTGTAATGGAGTGGGCTCAAACATGCTAACGAAAATTGTCTGTTACTAACAGGCAAGTTGGCGAACGTTAACGAAGAACCCGTTATTCTCAGGAGAGAACAGATGCAGACTAAGCCCCTAATTGGAATCAATGCAGACTACCGCGCGGCCGAAGGCAAGCAGCCTTCTTTTTCCGTTGTCACCGCAGGCTACTACGACAGTATTTTGAAAGCTGGCGGAATCCCGGTAATCGTGCCTCCGATGACCGAAGAAGACGATATTCAGGCAATTCTCGACAAACTGGACGGTTTTGTTTTGGTCGGCGGAGCCGATCTTGATCCGCGAAAAGACGGCTTTATGCTGCATCCTTCGGTTCGCACGATGTCGTCACGACGCGAGGTATTTGACCGCAAGCTAATGCAACTGATCGCCGATATGCGTCTTCCTGTTTTCGGCATCGGCGTCGGCATGCAGTTGCTCAATGTGACCATGCACGGCAATCTGTTCTTGAACATCAACGATGATGTCCCAACCGCGATCCCTCACCGCGACCCACTGGATCCGGCCCATCGCCACGGCCTTGAAATCGTTCAAGATTCTTTGATGGGACGAGTGTACGGCGATGGCGATATTCGCGTCAGCAGTCGTCATCACATGGCGATCGACGAAGTTGCTCACGGCTTCCGAGTCACTGCTCGTTGCCCTGACGGAATTGTCGAAGCCATCGAAAGCGACATGCCCGATTGGATCGCCATCGGAACTCAGTTCCATCCTGAAAATGACGCCGCCTCAGCACTTGATCTAAGAATCTTTGAAGAGTTCTTGGATATGGTACGCGAGCCAGTCGGTGCCGATCTACGAGTTGCTGCCTGATCAAAATTGCGGCCCCATGGGCTTCAGCTAGAATTGGTCGGTCATATGCGATTTTCCTTGGCAATGGACGCCGAGCAAACCAAAACCGCTAGCAACTGCGGCCGACTATCGGACGAAACGAGTAATGAAACTGAGTACGGGATTGATTGAGTCACTAAAACGGTGAATTCAGCAACGGAATGCTGATAGCAATGGACTGCTTGTCCAGTTGAGTGACCGATCTCGCCCCCCGGTTTAAACGTGAACTGCGACCAATGGCTCTGCCGATAAAACGGTAGAGCCTTTTTTCGTTTGATTCTCGAAACTCGCGTCCATGCTGCTCCCATTCTCATCCCGCTCGACTCAAGACCATGGCTTAGACGATCCTGCGCGGCGGATTGACCGGACGCTAGAAGATCGCCGGCACCGATTGATCGCCGGTTTCAGCATGTCCCGAGACTTTGGTCGCATCGACGCCGTGCTGATGGTGGCAAGTGGACACGGGAAATATTTGCGAATCCAGCACGCCGAAGCAGAATCACAGGCCTTGCCTAAAACTCTGCAGGACGATCTGAAAGGCATCGCCTCGAAATCAGCCCCATCTTTGGCCGACACGCGACAACTGGCGACCGATTTGGCTATTCACCAAGCCACTCTGTTCGAAAAAATCAAATGCCGGGCCGGCAAATATGTTGACCGGATCCTAGCCATCGCCGTTGCCGATCCGGGCTTGTGGTGGCAAGACTTTGACGGCTCCCAACAATACGCGAGCCTATGCACCCCGATGCGTTTAAGCCAACTGACAGGCACGACGGTCATTGATGACTTTCCCGCTAGAGACGTGGCGACTGGCGGGCGAGGCACATGCCTAGACGCGCTACCGCTGTGGTTCCTGCTGGCAGACCGAGCCCCCAAAGTCGCGGCCGACCATCGATTGGTTCTGCAGTTGAACCAGCAATCAGCCGGCTACTGGCTGCCGGCCTCCGATGGCCTTGATGCCGATCTGCCCAACATTAGTTTCATCGGGGCCACCCCCAGCATTGAATTCCTGAACGATCTGCTTTTACGAAAGTGCGGTACCGATTTGTGTCGGCAACACGAAACGACGCAGTCAGAAACTTTCAGCCCAGAAAGACTGTACGCAAATGGGACTCGAGACGCGGACTTGATCGAACAATGGAACCGAGCATGGACTCAGTTTCTGGCCACAGCCTCAACTGACAATCCATCCACCGAAGCGATCGATTCTCAACTGGCCCAGATCGTCGAAGCCCCTCAATTCCAAGACGTAGCTCCTGAGAACGTGATTCGCAGTGCCGTCTACTGGATCATCGAGTTGATTCTGGCTGACATCTCACCGGCACCGAGTCGAGCCGACCAGGTCTACTTCGCGACCGAGTCGCCACTGACCCCCTGTTTGATCAACCAGTTCATCCAAGCGGCGGACTTTGACAAGTCTCGCGTTCATAGTAGGCCATCGCTTTCCGGCACGACGACAAGCCACTCCACGACCGCCATTTCGGCGGCCATTCTTGGCTTGTTGCATATCGATCAGATGCCGGCCAACGTTCCGAAACTGACCGGGGCATCCGAGCAGCGGATCCTTGGACGGCTGTCGATGGGCAGTCCTTCGAATTGGCGACAGCTACTCCGCGAGATGGCAGACTTCCAGCCACCCGCCATGAAACTGCGCGACGCCGTTTGACACATCGTGTTGCTTCCAATGGAAGATTTTTACGTCACCGCCGTGAACGTTGCGGTTTAACATGTGTTGCGAGAAATGGCACAATGCGATCGCCCGCTGCCAAAGAGCGAACATGATCGCTCGGCGGCCAACGTAACCAAGCAGTCTACGGTGGAGTTATCGTGCTGCGGAAAGTTGAACTCTAGTCAAAACTCGCGCTCTTCATGAGTCACACCGACCCTCATTCCGGATACGATTCTGATTCCATCAAATGCTTCCAGTACTTCTCCGGGAAATCCAAGATCCCTTGCGTCAATTGATAATGGCTTGTCTCTTCCAACGTCGTTTCGTGGATCGATTCGGTATCAAGATTGAGAATAGTCGCCCCGGGAAAGGTCATCAAAATGGGTGAATGGGTGGCGACAATGAACTGCGTTTTCTTAGAACGGACTCGTTGGGCCATGATTGCCAACAAAGACAATTGGCGCTGCGGTGACAGGGCCGCCTCGGGTTCATCCATCAAGAACAGCCCCTTGCCCAACCGGTTATTCAGTAAATCCAAAAATGATTCGCCATGCGATCGAGTGTGCGGAGACTTGCCGCCATATCTCATGTAGGGATCCGCTTTGAACTCTGGATCTCGCTTCCGTTGATCGAGCAGCGAAGCAAACTGCGCGTAGAATTCAGCTCGAAAAAAATATCCGTCTCGCGGTCGTTTAGTGAAATGCGTGTACATCGCTTCGGAAAGTTCACTGGCCCGTTCCGGGCCAAACTGGCTGGCGAGATCGTTCCGGCCACCGCCACAAACCGGAAAACCGCACAGCGACGCAATCGCTTCGATCAACGTTGATTTGCCGCTGCCGTTTTCGCCAACTAGAAACGTGACTGCTGATTTGAATTCAAGTTCAAAGTTGCCGACCCACGGAATGGCAAATGGAAACCGGTCTTTCCGAGCGACCTTGGAGACTTTTGGATCGGGAGGGAGAAGTGCTGATTCAAGTTCTGGATCAGGTTGCGAAGTCCGATCTGGCGCGGCTTCAGACTCTTCTTCTGGATCGATCGTAACCAGTGAGTTGATGAACTCGTCATCGGTCATGAAGAGCGTACTTTTGGTGGAGTCCTCTTCTTGCTGGGCCGGTTCTAGTTCTTCGAATCGTTGTTCCGGAATGGCGCTGCCCCGTTTTTCGAAATCGAAATCGTCGCGCAGATAGACGCCTTTTAAAAACGGTGGCGGAAGATCTAGTTTGTCTTTGCTCATGAACTGATTCTATCACAAGCAGTATTGCATGATGGAATGAAAACGGGTGCTATGAATGACCAGGCCGAAGGTCTCAGCGACAAACCATGTTGTCGGACGCTTACCGGGCAGGAGCCTGCGATTGAGTTTTGAAGCGTTTGATTACGTTGTTAAAGCTGTTTTGGCGCGAATACGCATCAGTGGAGAAGCTGAAATCGAACCCGAACCCTTCGAATCGCACACTGGATCCCCGAGCCGACAGACTGAGAAGCAACACAGGTTTCCTGCAGTCAATGGCTATTTTTGAGGCTTGTCGTCAACTTGTTCTGGCCATGTTTTCAGAGGCTTCACGGTGGTACTACCTACCGAAACTCCTTCTTGCCACTGGGGCGACAAGAGGACAGCAACCGTCACCTTACCCGTGGCTTCGGGTAGCCGGACGACGAGACGGCTGACGCC
>CAZLYM010000158.1:0-9910 GCA_964563475.1 uncultured Pirellulaceae bacterium | reverse complement strand
CGTCGTGCTGGTGGCACAGCTAACGCACTGGATCGGGTGAACCGGAATCGGTGGCGAGTCGTTAAACGACGTCGCAGCTTCCACGAGTTCGCCTCGCAGGATCTGAAACTGATCCGGAGCTTCGATTCCAACGCTAACCGTTTTGCCTTTTACCTTGACCACCTTGATGGTGATACCAAGATCTGGAAGAGAGATCGTTTCGTCGATTCGTCGAGAGAGTACTAACATGGTGAGTTCGTCCTTGAAATATAGAAAATAGAAATAATGAAAAGTGCGTCGAACGGGCTTCCGGCCTCCACGCTGCCAAGTTTTGGCGAAATCTAAACTCGGAAGTTCGTCCCCGCCTTCGTCTTGGACACGAATAACGCGCCAATCTTTCATCAAAGAATCAAGAATCAGGAAAAAACTTCGGAAGAGTCAAAAACGCGATACCCATTTTTTCCAGCATGCCCAGCTTAGCGGTTTTTCGCTGCAAGCAGCTAGCCCAAAATCGCCCAAGCCCCACCTCGGCTACCCGTGCTTTGTCTCGCTTTGAGCACAAATCGGCCACACTAAGACAACTCGAAGTCGGATCGCAGCCTACCCGAGTCGCGCTTTCATTTGGTTGATCACCTAACCAAAACGCCCTCCCGAGAGCGCATGTGGGAAAAGTATTGGAAAAATACCCTGTCCGAGCAAACCAACGGATTGATTTTCTGACACCGTGTCAGAAAATAGGTTTATGGAAACGCTTAGCCCAAAAAAGCTTGAAATACAAGAAAGAGAACAGAAGATTCTCGCCGCAGCGCGATCGATGGTGGTTCGTGAAGGCTACCAAGCACTGAGTATGGAACGGATCGCAGACGCTGTCGAATATTCTCGCGGGACGATCTACAACCACTTTTCCTGCAAAGAAGAAATCATCATCGCGCTGGCTGAAAAGGGAGCCGCTAAACGTGTTGAGATGTTTCGACAGGCAGCTTCGTATCAAGAAGCTTCGCGTTTTCGGATGCTTTCCATTTGCTATGCAGCCGAACGTTTCGTGATCAATTTTCCTGATTACTTTTTGTTCGAACAAATCTTCAGTCTTGATTCGGTGCGTGAGAAAACGTCTGCCCAACGGCAACAGGTGATTCACACCTGCGAAATTCAATGCATGGGAATCGTCACCGGAGTTGTGCGTGACGCCATTGCCCATGGTGACCTGACCTTGCCTGAAGACATCACTCCCGAACGACTGGTGTTTGGCTTGTGGGCTTTGACAACAGGCGCTTACGGTCTGGCTTTCACGTCTCAGTCGCTGCCCCAGATCGGCATTACGGACCCCTATGCAATTGTCCGTACCCACGTGTGCCATTTGCTTGACGGCTATGGCTGGAACCCTCTTTCTGCAACGCACGATGTAGACGAAGCGTTTTTGCAGATTAAAAATACACTGGGTGAATCTCTTGAAAACTGACACGATAACTTCTTCCGAAAATCGCCAAGTGGTTCAAGAACAATCTCAGACTACCACTAAAACTTGGTTGATCATTGCCGGCATCATCATTGCCGGCATGGCCGCCATATCCGCGTTCGCAATGACTGACCAACGAAGTCGCTTTTTCGCTGACGCTAACGCGGCCACCGACTTGTTGACCAAGCCTCCGAAGCCGTTGCCTGTAAATACGATCCAGATTTCGTTCGAAAGCGCTGCAACCCAAACGCAGTCATTCACCGGAACCATCCGAGCACGGCAAAGTAGTGACTTGGCGTTTGAGTCACCTGGCACGATCACCGAAGTACTCGTCAGAGAAGGTGAAGCGGTCGCCAAAGGGCAAGCGTTAGCGGTTTTGGACATCCGAACCCTGACGGCACAACGTGCTGCCGTTGTAGCTCAGCTGGATCAGGCCAATGCCATGCTGGACGAGATGAACGCCGGCCCCAGAGACGAACGAATCCGGTCAGCGATCGAGCAAGTCAATGCTCGCAAATCAGACTTTCGCTTGGCACAACTCAATCGCGACCGTCGCCGGAATCTGCACAAAGCTGGTGCGGTGTCAAACGAGGAACTCGACCAAGCCCAATTCGCGGTACGAACCGCGGAAGCCAACTTAAAGGATGCGAAAGAACGGCTGGCGGAACTAAAAGCTGGTACTCGCAAGGAACAACTGACAGCCCAAGCGTCGGCAGTACGGCGGCTGGAATCGTCACTGCAAGAGATGGATGTCTCGCTGGCCAAGAGCCAATTGCGGGCTCCCTTTGCCGGCACGATTTCACGGCGCTACGCAGACGATGGAAGCGTGGCCTCCGCTTCAGCACCAGTTGTTCGTTTGATCGAAAGTGGCAACTTGGAAGCAGTCATCGGACTGCCTCCAGATGTCGCCGCCTCCGTGGTCGCTGCGGGATTCGATTCGCCCGTCACGCTGGATGTCGGTGACCGAAAAGTTTCGGCTTCCATTCGGTCTCGCGTCCACGAACTCGATCCCGTCACGCGAACGCAAAACATGTTGCTGGACATTGACTCGGCGGATACGGGTCGGGTCGTGCCGGGCGAGCTGTGCGAATGGCAAATCGAGCAAGCTGCCAACCGATCTGGATACTGGTTGCCTGCATCTGCTCTGACGCGAGGCGTTCGGGGATTGTGGTCAGTGATGGCGATGGTCGATCAAGACGGTCAATCGCTGGCTGAAAAACGAGACATCGAAATCGTGCTGACCGAATCGGATCGTGTGCTGGCTCGCGGGATGCTGTCCGATGGTGATCGTGTTGTCGTCGATGGCCTGCACCGCATTGCGGCCGGTCAACGAATCGTCGATGCGGATCAAGCCGCTTCCGCAGAGAAGACTTCTTCTATTCGATGACCGCCCCAAACCGGCTTTCAACCAACACTTGTCCACTTAGTCTGGCCTTCTAAGCTCTTTATGCAGCTGAGTAATTTCTTTTATCGAAACCCGCGACTGACCTTGCTGACGGTCTGCTTGATCCTTGTCAGTGGCCTGTCATCGTGGTTCGTGCTGCCCCGAATGGAAGACCCTCAACTGGTCAAGCGCGGGGCGATCGTGAACACGATCTATCCGGGTGCCGATCCAACGCGAGTCGAATCGCTGGTCACCGAAAAAATCGAAGAGACGCTGGAGGAAATCGAGCAGATCAAAGAGATCCGCTCCTCGTCGCGCGAAGGCATCTCCACTCTCACGATCGAACTGCGAGACGACGTGCTCGACAGCACCCCCGTCTGGTCTCGCATTCGCGATCGATTGAGCGACATCGAACCCCTGCTACCTCAGGGAGCACTCAAACCCGACTTTGATGAACTGGAGTTCAAGGCATTCGCGATGTTAGTCGCGTTGAAGTGGACGCAGGAAGATCCGGTCAACTATGCGATTCTCAATCGCCTAGCTTTGCAACTGAAAGATCGCTTGCAATCGATCGGTGGCACGATGAAAGTTGAAGTGCATGGCGATCCCTCGGAAGAGATCGTCGTTCGTTTGAACTCGAATCGCCTTGCAGCACTCAATCTGACCGTGCAAACCGTTTCAGATCAGATCCGGCGAAGTGATGCAAAAGTTTCTGCCGGCCAATTGCGTGGTCCTGAAGAAGAACTGTTGCTGGGGGTTTCGGGTGAGCTAAATTCACTCCAACAGATTGAGCAAATTCCAATCACGCACCAAGCCGGCGAAGGATTCACTCGTTTGGGCGACATCGCCACGGTTCAAAAAACGGCGGTCGAGCCACCCGATGGCATCGCGATCATTGACGGGCACCGGTCGGTTGTGCTGGGGGCCTACGTTCGCAGTAACTCGCGAATTGATCTATGGTCTGCGGAAGTCAATCGTGCGCTCGACGAATACGAATCGTTGTTGCCACGTGGAATTTCAATGGATCGCATCTTCGATCAAAACGAATATGTGGCGACCCGTTTGACAACACTCATTGGTAACCTGCTGCTGGGTGCCACCGCCGTGTTTGCCGTAATTTTTTTGTTGATGGGCTGGCGAAGTGCGTTGGTCATTTCTACAGCCCTGCCGCTTTCGGCCTTAATGGTGCTGACGGGCATGAGGCTTTTGAACGTCCCGGTTCACCAGATGTCAGTCACCGGATTGATTATCGCGTTGGGTTTGCTGATCGATAACGCGATTGTCATCGTGGACGAGACCTCAAAGGCGTTGCGTGAAGGGCTCAGCCCCGCCGCGGCGGTTTCACGGAGCGTGCGGTTGCTGGCACTTCCGCTCCTAGGTTCGACGATCACGACGGCGCTCACTTTTGCACCAATCGCTTTGATGCCCGGCCCCGCAGGCGAGTTTGTCGGCGCGATTGCAATCAATGTAATCCTAGCGATTTTTAGTTCGCTGTTCCTTGCGATGACCATCATCCCCGCCATTACCGCCACGGTTGCTTCCATGACTGGCGGACTCACAGAAGTAAATCACTCTGAGGGATCCAATCGAGCACCCAAACGCCGGTGGTGGCAAAGCGGTCTCTCAAGCGTGGGGCTGAATCAAATTTACTGCCGCTTGCTTGATTTTATTTATTCACGTCCGGCGGTCGGTGTCCTGATCGGCATCGCGGCACCGATCGCGGGCTTTGTTGTGGCGACTCAACTAAGTGAACAGTTTTTTCCACCGTCAGATCGAGACCAAATTCATATCGAGCTAGAACTTTCGCCCCAAAGCTCGATCGCGGCGACCCTAGAGACGACACGGCAGATTCGAGACGAACTGCTGCACGATCCGGATGTCCAACAGGTGGATTGGTTCATCGGCGAAAGCGCACCCGCTTTTTACTACAACCTGATCCCGAAGCGGGCGAGCGTTTCGCAATATGCTCAAGCGTTGGTAAAGCTGACAACATTTGAAAACCAACCGGAAATCATTCACCGCCTGCAAAGCAAACTCGATCAACAATTCGCTCACGCGCGAGTCCTAGTGCGGCAACTGGAACAAGGCCCACCGTTCGACGCTCCGGTTGAGGTACGACTCTTTGGACCCGATCTGATTCGCCTGCAAGAACTGGGCCAGCAGTTGCGAGGCATTTTGGTCGGCACGCCGGGTGTGATTCATACGCGATGCGAACTGGACGAGGTACTACCTAGAATTCGAATGTCGGTCAAAGACGAACGGGCGAGAGCGGCAGGGCTGAGCCTGACTGAAATCGCCAGCCAAGTTAACTCACTGACCGAGGGTGTCATCGGCGGCAGTGTGATCGAAGGAACCGAAGAACTTCCTGTCCGGGTGCGACTCGATCGAACCGACAGCCAGACTTTGGCTCAACTCGCCTCGCTGGAAATTCTCAACCAAACTGGCACCGCCAATTCTGACGGCAACGGACCGATTTCACGCACGGCGTTTCGAGGCATCCCGGTTTCGGCGTTGGCTCGCTTTGAGTTGGAACCGGAATACGGTGCCATCAACCATCTGCACTCTCGGCGAATGAATGAGATTCAGGTTTACATTCCGGCGGGCGTCCTGCCATCGTCTGTATTGAGCACGTTTCAGGAACGTCTTGATCGATCGGACTTTCAAATCCCTGCCGGATACCAATTACGATACGGTGGCGAATCGGCCAAGCGTGATGAAGCAGTCGGCAACCTGATTGCCAGCGTCGGTATCTTGATGGTCATGATGATCGCAACGTTGGTCTTATCGTTCGGCTCGTTTCGAATCGCAGCGATCATCGGTTTCGTCGGAATGCTGTCGGCCGGGCTTGGAATGGGATCATTGTGGATTTTCGGATACCCGTTCGGCTTCACTGCGATTATCGGAACCATGGGATTGCTTGGCGTCGCAATCAACGACACCATCGTCGTGCTGGCAGCTATCAAGAATGACGAAGCTGCCAGATTGGGTAACCGCCTTGCGATGCGGAACGTCGTGAATCACTCGACCCGGCATATTGTCTCGACGTCGCTGACCACGATCGCGGGTTTCACTCCGTTGATTATTGGCGGAGGTGGATTTTGGCCGCCAACAGCAGTGGCAATCGCGGGTGGCGTCGCCGGAGCGACTTTGCTGGCATTGATTCTGGCTCCTTCGTGCTACCTGCTGCTGATGTGCGGCGGCAAGGACCGCCTAGAACGTGCTAGCGGTTGACGCCAGCGCTAATTCGCCTTTCTACCAAACGGCGGCGTTTCTACCATCGGCTTCTAGATTCCAATCACTTTTAGCCGGAACGCCTGCCATGGCTGGACGAAGACAAACCGAACCGCACCCGTTTGAAGATTATTCAAACGAACGCTCGCAATCCGAACGAACGTCAACACGATTAACAAAAAAACGTCGGCGTTGGCCATGGTTTTTATTGCTGCTGTTGGTCATCGTATTTTTTCTGCCTAACGTGATCGCAATGACTGGCCTAAAGCAGCATGCAATCGATTACGCGCTGACTGATTTCAACGGAAGAGTCACTGTCAAATCTGCTTCGTTCGGTTGGCTCCAACCGATCACGCTTCAACAGATCGAAGCCGTGGATACAGCGGGCCAGCCTCTGGCGACAATTGAGGAACTTAAAACATCGCGATCATTGATCAGCTTTCTGACTTCGTCGGACTACGGAACCGTCGAAGTCAACCGTCCGGCGATGTGGTTACAGCTTCGCCCCGACGGAAGCAATCTCGAAGACGCTTGCGCCGCTTGGCTGAAACCAGCCGAGAACAACGGCTCGAATTCCTCGCCAGAAGTCAACAGTGAAAACGTTCGGTTGCCCAAAGCTGAGTTGAATGTCAACAACGGGACCATCGCCGTGTTCTCGCTTGATGAGACCCAAAGCTGGCAGGTCGAACACCTAAACATGAAAGCCAACACCAGCCACGAACTAGCTGCCGTTGTTGCCGAAACAAACTGCCAAGTCACGGTGTACAACGGGCCGCCTGGAGGACAGATGGTGGCGCAGAACAGTGGCGCTGTGGAAATGACGGTGCAAGTGGACCCCGGCAGCCCAGTTCTCAGTGGTCGGTCGATCGCTTCGATCGTTCAGACAAACGCACTCCCCCTGTCGATTGCCGGCCCGGTGCTACAACGGTTCCTTGGCCCGACCCAAACTGACGGCCTGCTGACCGCTGATCTTCAGGCCGTTGTCGACACCGCCACAGGACAGGCTCAAGTTGCCTTCAAACAGGCTGAGGCAACAAATCTGATCGTATCGGCACCCGAGTTGATTGGTTCGGATGAACTGCGTGTGCAGAACGTTACGATCGCCGGAAATCTGTCCGCCGATCCCTCTCGCGTGACGGCGGATCAGTTTCAGGTAATCAGCGACTTCGCAAATGCCTCTGCCAATGGAACGCTCGACCTGAACCATCTGGCAAGTTTGACGGAAGCCGGTTCGGTGGAATCAACCAGCGCGGTCGAAAACGTATCGCTGCTAAACACCCCCTTTCAGCTTTCGGGTGAAGTCGATCTGGCAGGCGTGGCAGCATCCTTTCCCTCAACATTACACTTGCATGACGGGTTGAAGATCGAGTCCGGTTCAGTCAATTTCCAAGCAGCCAGTCGAGTCGAAAACGATATACGCCGGTTGATCGTAAACGTCGACACCGCGAACTTGGTGGCACGCGATCAAGGGCAGCCAATCGTCTGGCAGAAACCACTACGTCTGGTGGGAACCATCCGCGAGGGCAACACTGGCTTGATGCTAGAAGAAGTCCTGTGTGAATCTGATTTCTTGACGATCTCGGGAACGGCGAATCAGGAAACGGGATCGTTTTCGGCAAAAGGGGATCTGGCCCGGTTGCTACAACGCGTCAGCCAATTCGTAGACGTAGGGCAGACCGTTATCGCGGGTAGCTTAGATGGAAAACTCGCTTGGCAAACCAGCCCACCCGACGCCGTCAATGGCAGTCGTCCGGTGCAATTGGTGGGCGAATTCATCGTTGACCATCCACAGGTTCAATTACCGGGAATGGCAGCTTGGGAACGCCCCGAACTGACAGCCCGAATGTCAGCGGCTGGCCACGCGATCTCCGATCAGTCCGTCCGACTCGATCAGGCCGGAATCCAACTGGACATCGGCACCGAGCAAGTCCTAGCGACACTAGCCGAGCCGGTTGCCAATGCGTTTGCACAATCCACTTGGAAAATGAACACTCAACTGTCTGGATCTGCTGCCGGCTGGTTGGCCCACGTAAAAAACCTCGTCGATCTTGGCGACATCCGCGCTGACGGACAGATTCAAGCGCAAGCAATTGCTCATCTGAATCCGAACGCAATCGAAATTCACAATGGTCAATACGAAATTCAGCAGCTTCAATTCGACGGCTATGGCCTAACCATTCGAGAACAGCAAACCTCGGGAACGGCAGCGGCTCGCTATGATTTGAATTCCGGTCAGC
This sequence comes from uncultured Pirellulaceae bacterium, assembly GCA_964563475.1. Classification (GTDB taxonomy): domain Bacteria; phylum Planctomycetota; class Planctomycetia; order Pirellulales; family Pirellulaceae; genus Mariniblastus. The sequence continues at coordinate 1,623 of CAZLYM010000158.1, read as the reverse complement.
TACTAGTACCGGAATCTGTCCTGTCGTCGAATTCGGTCTCGGTGAGTGGTCAGCAAATTCAAATCGACATGGCTGACAACATCCAAATCAATGGCGATGTTGCTTTCCGAGCCAACGTGAATCGCGTTGCCGACTGGCTTCAGCTTTCGCCCGCCCAAGACAGCGTGTTTTGGTTCGGCGACAGCCAAGGAACCATTCGATTCGTATCGGACACCAATGGGATTGGTGCGCAAATCTCTTCGAGTGTCGACAACATGATCGCTGCCACACGGCAAAGCAGTTCGACAGGCACGATCGCAGCGGCAGGATCAGGTCGTCAGCCGGGCGTGCAAATGGTATCGAATTCGACTCCATGGGCCGAACTGTGGCGTGAAGCGAAGGTGAACTTGGCTTCGCAGATCAGGTTGAGTAACGACTTTGACTCAGTGACGTTCGACAACACATCATTACAATCAAGCACAGTCCAGGCGAACGTTTCTGGCCAGCTATCAGAACTGTCTGGTGCCATGGTTGCGGACGTGCGAGGAAATTGGTCTCCCGACTGGCAGAAGCTGAATACTCTGTTGGCGGCCTACACCGGCGAACTGATTCAGATGTCAGGGCAGGGCAATTACCCGATCTCGGTCCGTGGCCCACTGCTCGAAACAACTTCGCCTAGAGCGTCAGGCACTCAAGCCGCGCCGTGGGTTTCGCCACTTCTTGCCGCGGCAACCGGATTTGATTGGCAGCAGGCAACGCTCGCCGGAATGCCGATCGGCGCAGGGCAGGTTGCGATCGATTTGCAGCAGGGTGTCGCCAACCTTCAGACGAACAACATCTCGTTCAGCAACGGGAGCGTACAATTGAAGCCGCAGATTGACCTTCGCGGGCTGGAGCCGATTCTGTATCTGCCAGCAGGGCCCATGATCAATCAGGTTGCCCTGACTCCCGAAACCGCTCGCACTTGGCTAGCCTATGTCGCTCCGCTGGCCGCCGATGCAACCAGTGCTCAGGGAATGTTCAGCCTGTCGACTCAGGGTGCCCAAGTGCCTTTGGTGGACCCGATGAAAATGAAAGCTCAGGGTGAACTAACGCTTTCCAATGTTGTCATTGGAGCCGGACCAACGGCCGAAAAATTGCTGGCAACGGCGACTCAGTTTCGAGCGCTGATCGATCCGGAATCGGCCGGCAACCAACGAGATCTAAAAACGTGGCTAACCCTAGAAGAACAGACCGTTCCCATTGCCATCGAGAACGGCCGAGTGTTTCACGAAGGGATCCGGATCAGTCACAAAGACGTGGTTGTGCAAACACGCGGCAGTGTGGGTTTGGATCAATCGCTGGACTTGGTTGCCGAGATACCGATCGCCGACGATTGGATTGAAGGCAAGGGACATTTGGCTGGACTTCGAGGTCAAAAAATTTCAATTCCAGTCACGGGGACGGCGTCAGCACCGAAGCTGGATCTTTCAGCAATGAACCAGGTATCCAGTCAATTAGTTCAACAAGCCGCTAGCGGCGCGATCAACAATTTCATCGGTGAAAAAGTAGCTCCTAAGGTCACCGAATACCAAAACCAGATCAACGATCGTGTCACACAAGAAGCCAACAAGTTGCAAAACAAGTTTCAGAACCAGATTCAAA
>CAZLYM010000157.1:8622-9954 GCA_964563475.1 uncultured Pirellulaceae bacterium | reverse complement strand
CATGTGTGATCAAACCGTTGGCGCGATATCGGCCAAAACCCTTGTTTTGGGCCTGTTTTCTATTCGGCCCGACAATTGCAATCTTGGTTGGACAGCCATCTTTTATCGAAACAGATGGCCCGACCAATTTTCTGGAGTCCAACATGAAATTACTCACCCTGTCGCAAATAGCAACGATCATCCTGACAGCCGCCTTGATCTTAATGATGTCGCTCGGATCCAACCTATTCGCTCAAACGGAAGGCTCAGGGACGCGGTTCCCTCAGTTAGAAGATCCAGCAAGCCTAGACGCAGCTCTCAATGGCTCGCTCAATCGGTCACAAACGGTCACACCTGTGTTTGATGCGTTGGGCAATCTAGTCGAATTCCCAGATTCGGAAACGTTTGGTGAAACGTTGAACCAACCGAATATCGACCAGCAAAATTTCAATCAACAGAACTTCCGTCCGGTCCCCGAACCCGTCGGGCCTCGCCTACCCGACCAATCCTCTGCCGAACGGTTGTACACCGAACCGCCGACTCAAGAATATGTCACCCCCGAGAACCTCGATCCTCGTGACCAATTTGCTCAGGATCAGTTTTCTCAGAATCAATTTGCTCAGCCACCGGCCGTCGTCGAACGAGCCCGACCACTGCCGCCCCGTGAAAACTTTTACCAATCACCCAATACGTTCCCACCCGCTGGGCCAACGGGGCGCCGTGAATATTCTCGAGCCGACATCGAACTTGCTCTCCAGCGGCTGGCGATCATGGAACAGTTGCTTCGACAGCAATTGCGTCGCGAAGCAGCACTGCGTTACTCGAACACGCCGCGATACCCCGGTGTATCGGGCTACGGATACAAGGCTCGATATCCGAGTCGCCCGAGTTGCGGGAACGGCCCAACACGCGGATACAGTCGTTCGTACGGACGACCAGCTGGCTATTAACTTGACCGGAAGGTGCCATATCGAAGCTGGCTGTAGCTGGAATGGACTCGATCCATTACGATCAGAGCTTCTAATTTCTCTACCGACCGACTGCGACCATGTCTGATTTTCCTCCTACCGTTGAAGAATTGCTGGAAACCTTTGATGACCTACCGGAATGGGATGAACGTTACGATTTCATCATCGACCTAGGCCGAGAGCTTCCGGCTTTGCCGGCAGACAAACAGTCCGACGAAAACATTGTCGATGGCTGCATGAGCACCGTCTGGATGGCAGCAGAAATTCCTTCGGCCGACCAGCCGGTCATCATTCATGCGGACAGCGATTCGTTGATCGTTAAAGGTCTAATCGCAGTGCTACTCGCCTTCTATCACGGTAAAACGGCTCGGCAGATTGTCGATGC
>CAZLYM010000157.1:1431-8522 GCA_964563475.1 uncultured Pirellulaceae bacterium | reverse complement strand
TGTTGGACCGCCAAGCTGATCCAAGAGCTTCTGGCACTTCTTTCGATACAGAAACAGGTCGTCCGTCTCAAGCGCCGACTGGAAGGCTTGGCGAGCCGCACCCCGCTTATCTAGGCTGTTTAACAGACAGCCAAAAAAATAGGCAATTTCTGACGACACACGTTCGCTCCGCACGACGGGCAACAGTAATCGCTGTGCCTGGTCGGTGCCACCTTGCTTGAGCAAGATATAGGCCATCGAAGCCTTGGCCACTGCGCTGCGAGGGAATCGACCCAACGTCTGTTGCGCAATCTTCTGAGCCTGTTGCAGCTTTCCCAGATCGGAACTTTCTGACAACGCCAACGCGTACAGGTTTACCGCTTCCACGTTGCGGCCTTTCGTTTCCTCGATCACTTTGAGTAAAAACGATTCGGCTTCGTTCATTTTTTCATCGGCAAAAGCCAACTGCCCTTTGAGTAACCGGATCGCGGTTGACTCACCCGTTAACGCCTCAACTTTTGGCAATGCCGTCCGGACACTGGCCAGATCGCCTTTCCCCATCAGCCAATTCACATAATCCATCTGGCTCGAGCCATCCTCGGGATACCTTTGAGCAGCAGCGAGGATCCATTTCTCTGCCTGTTTATCATCGCCACGATTGCGAAACCAGCGTGCAAAAACAGATTCGAACGGTCGCGCATCCGGAAGCAACGTCTTCACTTTTTCCAGATAGGCTTGGCTCTTCTCCAGATTGCCTGCCTTGAATTCCAGATCGGCCCCCGTGAGTAAGCTCTTGGGATTTTCGGGAAGTCGCGCCATTTGCTGGTTAAGCAAATCACGAGCATCTTGAAACCGATTCTGAGCGATGGCAACCTGCAGCATTCCCGTGACGTACTGACTTGCAAAATGGTCTTTCGCTTTTTGGCTGACCTCGTTCGCACGAGCCATGAGGGCACATTTTTCCAGCAACGCCATGGCGTCGGTGATGCGGCCCTCGTTCAACGCCAATCGGGCAAACGCAGCATAGGTGCCGGGATACTTCGGACTTTCAACAGCTGCTGTTTCCAGCAGCTGGCGCCCCTGAGCAGGATCACGAATGCGATAGCTCAGCGAAGCCAACAGCAGATGCTTCGGCGGAAAGTCTGAGTCGAACGTCGCTTGCTGGTCTAAAATTTCATTCAGTGTTTTGACGTCTCGGTCAAGAAACGCGTTAATGGCTCGTTCCAATTCCGCTTTCTGCTGGCTGCCTTCCTCGTATTCGCCCGGCACCATGTTATCCAACTCTTGCAACAACGCGTCAAAATAAAACTGACGACGTTCGGCAATCTTCTGTTTAACTTCTTCTTCCGCCGCGCGTGAATCTTCGGCAGATGGTTGGGCGGCGGATCCGCCGGTCGCCAAGCCGCCACCCGTTGTCGGCGAAGCGACTTGCATCGCCACAAGCGAAGTACCACCGATCAGCAGAGACACAATCACGCCGGACAATGCCGCCCGAAGTACTACAACATTCGCAAATTTTGCACGAACGCTCAAGAAAATATTGGAGGAAGTCATTTGATTCTCAATTTGCTTGTCGTCAAACAGTAAAAGGAACAAGTGTGCTGAAAAAGAGCCCGTGCATTAAATCAAAATTTCATAACCCGAAGCGTGATCGAGGGAACCGTCAGACTTCCCTCGCTCGCGTTTTCGGTTGTGATTGGAACGATTGTTTTGGGACAGGACTGGCGCCCGCCCAAACCATGGTTCTCAAACGCGATTCAAATCCACTCCGCCCAGAATCTCGGAAGTCGCATCAGAACGATTCAACACGTAAAAATGCAAACCTTCGATGCCAGCGTCCAGCAGGCCACGCGTCTGCTCGATCGCGTGCTCGACCCCCACCTGATACTGCCACTGCTTGTCGTCACGTTCGGCAAGTCGATCGACAAAATTCTTTGGCAGCTTGGCGGCGCACATGGACGTGATCCGTTTGACCTGCTCCAAATTCGTTACCGGCAGCAAACCCGGCACAACCGGGATCGAGATACCCGCATCCGCACAGAGATCACGGAATCGAAAAAAGTCATCGTTATCGTAAAACAACTGAGTCACAATCGCGTGCGACCCGGCATCGACCTTGCGCTTCAGGTTGTCCAAGTCGACGTCCATGCTAGGCGCTTCTTTGTGTTTTTCTGGATAGCCCGCAACCAGTACGCCGAAACTGGGATACTCGGCCGCAATCAGATCGACCAACTCGTTCGCATAGCTCAGGCCGCCATCGACCGCTTCAAAAGTTTCCGATCCCTGCGGAGGATCGCCTCGCAACGCCACAATGTAATCGACCGACTGGTCCAATGATTGTTGCAAGTAGGATCGCAGTTGGTCCACAGTGCTACCGACGACCGTCAGATGCGACGCCACTGGAACGTCGAACTGTTTCTTGACCTCGCTGATAATTTCAAGCGTCTTGCCCTGAGTCGAACCGCCCGCGCCGTAGGTGCAAGTCAGAAAGTCGGGGTTGAACGCCATCAACTTTTCAACGTGCCGATACAACGCCGCCTCGCCCTTTTCTGTCTTGGGAGGAAACAGTTCGAATGAAACAGCAGGATGATTTTGCTTGAATAACTGAGTCAGTGAATGAGTCACTGGGATACTTTCGCTGGAGTTAAAAAATTGTCGGACAGCCTTCGAAACCGTCAGTCTACGAAACTGGGCACCTCACCCCCGATCAATTCATCATTTTACGCAGCCTGACAAAGGCTAAACAGTCGTCCAAAAACGAATTCGTTTGCCTTTTCCAATTTTCGAGCCCATTCATGCCCCGAAAACGACTCGATTCGGTATTCGACCCTCGCCATCCACGATTTACGTTGGTCGAAAGCCAACGCGAGAAACGGAGGCGAACTTTTGAAACCCCTAAAATTGAGGCGGTTCGTCCTTGAGGTCCGCCGAGCGTTCTTTCGCCGTCAGTCGAAACATGTCGTGGATCAGCTGAATGTCGCACGGACGCTGCTCAACTGATCTCCGACCAAACATTCGCTGCTGCGTCGTGATTAACACTTCGGGCGACATCAAACTGCTCGAACCAAACGTTTGAGCATAGTTCACAAACGAGGGCACGTTCTCCACTGCCCAGCCGTAGACCATGCTGCCTGTGCCGATCTGTTTGCCGGTGAAAATTGCGGTCTGAATAGCTGTCTTGGCGTAGTCGCCAATAATGCAACCCATGAACTGCATCTGCGTCGGAGTCTTTTTGCCATCGTAGACCATGTTGACTTTGCCGTATGTGTTTTTCAGGTCACTGTTGCAAGTCCCAGCGCCTAGGTTTACCCAACTGCCAACGTAGCTGTGGCCAAGGAAGCCGTAGTGCTGCTTGTTCGAGTATGGCTCGAACACGGTCGCTTCCACTTCGCCACCCACTTTGCACGTGTGCGAGATACAGACTTCATCCTTGAGAGAAGCGTGTTCACTAACCTTCACATTTTGCCCCAAATAAAGAGGGCCCTTCAAGTAACTGAACGGACCGAGCGTCACGCCGGACTCGATCACAATCGGTCCGTGGCTCGCATCGAGCACCACTGTTGCTGGCGGTTGCTTCCCATCGGCGACAAAAACACCGTCTGACACCTTTTGATATCGACCGCTTTCGATCCGATGCTGCAGGTTTTCGTGAAAGCAACTCATGTTGAACCGCACAACATCGTGAGGATGCTCAAACAGATCGAATTCAATCGTATGACTGTCACAGTCCGCCGATCCGCCGTTGCCCAACGACGCCACGAACTGAGAAACTCCCTCTTCATCGTCGGCTTCAATCATCGCCGTTGGTACCAACGCCGCTGCGACCGCCCAACTGGATCGAACAACAATCGGACGACTCTGCTTTTTGGCTGGTGAATCACCGACGGTCAGATCAAACAGTTGTCGCAAGCGACCCACATTCGCCACCGATGGAGCCATGCGAGCATTCACAACCAACGTCCAAGCAGAATGGCGATCCAACTGCCGCCCCAGCTGAGGAAAATCATTCAACTGGATCAGCGAAAGATGCGATCGCACCAATCCCAACAGATTCGCATCGAATGTTTCCAACCAGTCAATTAACCGGAAACTGGCACACGTGATTGCGTACGCAGGCCGTCCGAGGGCAGTGGCACCCAATCGCTCGACGCCCGAGTCTTCAAACACAATCAGATTCATTGACAGCCTGTCAGGATGAGTTCTTTATTCAAGTCATTAATAGTTGATGAAGTTCGAGCGGTTTGCTTGCGATCAATCAATCAACGATCGGTCGAATTTTAAACCAAGCCCAGCCTCCGGCGAATGCGGTGCTGGCCGAAACGCTGGATTATACGCAATCGCAACAGCAACTTTACCGATCAGGAATGACTTTTCGCTTTGTGGTGGTCGCTGTCCGATGCCGCGCACAAAAAACGAGTCGACTTGCTTCTGCAAATCGACTCGTATGTTTTCCGAAAAGTTGGGGAATGAACTCCCGAAGCCGTTTCGTGAAATCCGCTGTCAATCAAGCGTTCTCGAAACGTCTGTTACTGCTTTTGAGTTGTCGTGCCAGCATTGGCTGACGCGGAGCCCATGTTTTGGATGACCAAGTTGGTCAAATCCAAACGACGATGAAAAATAACCGGACGGTTCACACCCTTGATAACTTCGGCTCGATTGGTCGGATCAATTTCTTGGCTGTCGAATCGAAGGACCAGCGAGATCCCATGCTGGCTGGCGATCTGTCCAACGACCGACTGCATTTGCTGATACGTGGCGAAGTAAACGCCTGCTTCGCGATTGAGCAAATCGGCTTCCGCCTGACGGGCTCGCGTTCGAAGGGCCGTCTGCCTCTGCTCAAGCGCCGCTTCCAACTCATTACGTTCGGCCGAGCCGGGCTCATACTGTCCCAACTGCTGTGCTTCCGCTTTGATGGCTTCTTGCTGTTGAGTGATTTGGCCTTTCAAACCCTCAGCTTCCTTACGGATAGTTTTCATGGCGATATCAAACTCGGGGTTTTCCTTGAATACCCGAGCGACATCCAGCACAGCGACCACGCCAGCTGACTCACCTTCCTGAGCAACGGCGGTCGAGCCCGCAACGGTTGCCAAAACTGCTACGGCCAGTGATCGCACTAGCACCATTTTGAATGTTGTTGATTTCAAGACTCGTCCTCCGTGACTGACAAAAACGTTTTGTTTTGAGCACCAACGATTCCTTCGCTGGCTCGATTGTTTTGATAAACGTAAGCACATTCGCGCGGGCGAAAACTGATTACGAGATCGTTTTTAGAGATTCCCGTGGACTCACTCAATAGCGACCTTGGAAGCTGTCATCAAATTCCGGAAATTTAGATTCTGGTGCTAGCAATTCAATGCCCGGTCATGCCGTAAGCGTTAATCTTCAGGCTGGCTACCGAAGCCCAGCGTTGAATTATCTCAATCTCCTGCCGCACTGGAAGTCGATTCCTTTTCCCTCGAACTTGGACGATTGTTCGGCTTTTCAGATGCACTTCAATCGTGAGCAATTTGCTCAGCCCTGCGTGATTCTGCATCTCCATTGTCCAAATCGATGAATGGCCACTCGCGCACGAGTGAGCATACGAGGCAACACAATGACCCAACTTTCGCCCCTCGGCCACCAGAGCGGTACTGCTCAACAGTTCACGAATTGTCCACTGCTTGAATTTTGCACCGGGATCAACGTTCGCCCCGGCGCCTTCTCGCAGCGAAAACGGCTGGATATAGCTTGGCGTCCATGAACGCATCTGAACCACATTGCTGCTGCGCAGCCGGCCGTGCCAACGATTCACCTGTCGCAGCAGCGTCTCAGGTGTGCGTCCCTTCATCGAGAAGTTCGGCTCTCTGGCTTGACCTTGCTGTTGAATTCCCGGTTGTTGATCGCGCACCATGACATACTCAGGCACAAAGCGCTGGAAACGAATGTAGTCAACGATTGGGCCGACATGAGATCGATCCAGCATCGGATGTGCAATCAACCAACGAATAAAGGTGATCCAGAATTCATCATGTTCGAAATCGTCCGCTAACTGAGTACCATTGATCGCCAGAGCCGTACGATCGTCCCCGCCCAGCCCCATCACCTGGCCAAAGCGAATCGCTTGAGAAACGGTCGAACCTTCGGGGCAGTGATAAAACCAATGCGCCATTCGTTTGGTATATGGAATCGGCAGGTCACAATGTCGCAAATTTTTTCCCGCACCAAGCTGGACATACCACTGGCGGTGTTGCATCGATTGCGGCTCAGCAGACAGCCACACAGAATCCATAAACGCAGGCACATCACCGTATCGATCAAACAGGTGCCGAATCAGCGAAGTGAACTGACGCCGAGCGCTTCGCGATCGCGGTTTCCACTCGTGCAACGGGCGAACCCAGCTTTGGCGATACTGACTGATCCGCACTAGCGTTTCCAATCGCTGCTGAGTCTCCAACTCGTCTTGCTTGGCAAAACGGTTCTTATCGAGAAATCTCACACGCAGCTCAGCCATTCGCTCTAACAGAGTGACCAGAACTTGTTGCTTGAGCAGCGGATCGCTCCCAGCACTAGGGTCGCGTCGACGGCCCGCACTCCGGACGCACGTGTGAAAACGACGGAAGACCGAGTGTTGAATCTTGTTTCGTTGCAAGTTGCCTGAAGCGATCGCCAACAGCGTTGTGATCGGATGACGCAGTTCGCCCCGTTTACGCTCGACAGACAGCGCGCTTTTTGCATGGATTGCTTCAACTTCCGCTTCGCGCAGGGTATGGTGCTTGTTGATACCGGGGCTGAACCCTTGGCTAGTGCACCATTGTCGATACTGCTTGACGCCTGAGATACCCAAGCGGCGCAGGTGATTTAGAAAAGCTGGATCAAGTTGCTCCGGTGCAACGTCTCTTCGAACGGGCATATGTTCTTCATGGGAATGGACTGGGGTCTTGGAATATGAACATGAACCTTTGACTGGATTTAGATACGCGCATGAGAATCCTCTGCTTCAGTGGAGAAATACGAACTCGGCGGGCGGCTAATTTATCTGAATAGCCACCGTGACCTTCGGGAGACAACTAACGTCGTCAATGGTTCACGGCACTTCACAAGATCGTGAACTTTTCGGTCCCGCACTTGGCCGA
>CAZLYM010000157.1:0-1331 GCA_964563475.1 uncultured Pirellulaceae bacterium | reverse complement strand
CGCACGACAATGTGATGGAAGCCACTGCAGTAGAAAACAACGTGGTGGAAGACTCACGGATCACCGTGGTTGGATAAAAGCCGATCTCGCCTAGAAAACTGACAGCCTGTTTCGGCGTACGAGTAGTTCAACCGACCTGAATTGACTGGCCCAGAGTTCAATTCGAACTTTGTTTTTAGGGACCCAAGCAGATAGGCAACCGGTCAATTCAACTTTGACGAACCACTAGGCAGCTTGTCTTTTTCCGATCCTAGAATCAACTCTGACATATCGTACGGAGTAATTCGGCATTGGTGGATCGCGGATGCTGCCAAGACGTGATCGCACCCGGCATCCAGCCAAGCCTGAGCATCCTCGGCCGAAGCGACGCCCCCGCCCGATGTCACGCAGATTTCGGGAAACTTTTCAACAACGCTCTGAATCAACTCCATCGTCACGGCTTGCGTCCGATCGATATCCTGCTGCATCGTACCAACAAGACTCAAGTTCAAAACGATCAAGTCCTTCACGCCGGCATCTTCGGCACGAGCCACTAGATCAAGCGGATCTTGTTGAGCGATTTCTGTCGAGCCTCCGATCACGTCCGAGCCCTTCATATCCAGACTGAACATTGGCCGCACGCCCATCGCTGTCAGTTTGCCAAACACCTCAAACTGAGTTTGATCGACCATCGTCTCGGAAGAAACAATCACGCGCAGCCGATCGAGCACCGGCATCTTGTCGGTCAGCTGGCGAAACCGATCGTCCTTGAGCCAATTCGCATCGACCCACACCCCGAACCCCGCTTCGAGCAACTGACCATAAACGTGCCATGCCGGTGCCGCCCCGCTGAAGCTGTCGATATCCGCCAGACAAATCCAATCGCAACCTGTCTGCTGGAACATAGCCTTGGCAACGTCCAGCGGTTGAGAGCTTCGAGTCAACTTCGAATTAACGGGCAAGTACTGATCGCGGTTGCCGCCCTCGGCCAGCACGATCTGCCCGATCATCAGATCAAGGACAGGAACGATCGGCAAAATGTATTCGTGTTGGTTCAAGCTGGTGGCTTTCGAAGAACGGGTAGCCACATCATACAAAACAGAAGCCCAGCTTGGCATGCGGTGACGGCGCGAGTATTTTGAGCCTGAATGTCTTTCGGCTTTTGTACTTTCTCGGTGGCGGCATCGTTGATTGTAGATCAATGTAGAACAATTGTCCCAATTGTTTGTTTATACTGCGGGCGTTACGCGGGGAAACAATTGAGACACTTGTTTCTACACTCCAACCCAGCGATTGACGGCTTGTCGATTTAAGCCTGTTGGCAGCTTCGATTCGGGAAATACAACCCGAAA
>CAZLYM010000156.1:0-10074 GCA_964563475.1 uncultured Pirellulaceae bacterium | reverse complement strand
CACCGAGCCCGTAGCTGAATGGGCCTAAAGAGCCGAGATTGGCCACTAGGGCGAATGCGTCGCGCAAGATATCAACCGTTCCATCCAGATTGATGTCGCCAATTAGTGTTCCAGTACCGCTGGTTGTTTCCACCAGAGTGTTCACGAAAAGATCGTGGTCAGTCAGCGTAATCGAGCCATCGTTGTTCAAGTCAAGTCTCGGATCAAAGGAGGCAGTCTGGTCGAGGTTTCCCGAATAAAAGTCGATGTCATCGATATCTATTCGGTTATTCGAGTCGAAATCTCCCACCAGGTCGAAAGTTTCGGCTTGAAAAATGCCGCTCGCACCATCGTCGAAGGTCAGTTCAAATGTCAACGTTTCGCCGAAGTTGAGCTGCAATGGAAAGTCGCCAAAGAAGTTGATGTTGCGCACGATGCGGAGATCTTGGGTTTCTGGCCGACTGTCAACGTCAAACGGTTCACCTTCACGTGCGATGATTCTTGGTTCGCCGCGTCGATTGGTGGCGAACAAAGCGTGATCGTTTTCAGAGGTCACACCGTCTCCTTCCAAGACCCCGGTGAATGCGACTTGGCCACGAGTATTTCTTGCCAGTGAGGTTCCGGAAAATTCACGAATGGTCGCGTCAAGCCCCGGCACAGCGGTACCGGATAAAAGAGCCAGCCGCAGACGAGACTGCGGGTTGGTGTTGAACGATTCGAGGTAGATTCCTTGCTTGACGATATCGCCACCAAAGGAAAGGACTGCGACAAATGAGGTGTTTCCGGCAGTATCCAGAGCAGGGTTGCTGAACGACACGAAACGAGCGTCATTGGAGGTGCCGGGAGCTACACCGCCGGTTGCCGCAACGGTTCTTACTTGCAGTCCACAAAAGATTCCTTCGTCAGGCGAGTCGTAACCGCTGAAGGTCGCACGAAACGCCAAGCCTTCACCTGATGACGCGATGACCGGTCCAAACGAACGAAAACGCGCTATCTCCCTGCCGGGGACCAAGTCGCCTTCGCGAACCAGTTGTTCCGGGATGATCCCGCTTGTCACAGCATACAAGGCATCATCGTTGGCCGATGTGACGCCCGGCCCAGACAGTTGGGCACTGAATGCTCCTCGTCTGGTCGGTGCACCCAGTGATTGGAAAACGACAGCATTGGGCGTTGACGGAGCGCGATCTCCTGTGCGAGCGATAACGCTGAAGCCATTGTGAATCACTTGGAAATTGGCGGGCGTCACGCTGGGGCCGGTCAAATCGGCTAGAAATAAAGGGCCACTAGCATTTGCGCCAAGGTTTGAGAGATCACTGAACACGGTGCCGGGCTCCGTGCCGGGAACGGGGTCGCCAGTCCTAGCGAGTACCGAGAGATTATTGCTGACGGACGAGTTCGGTATCGCCAAAATCGCCTTGTCATTGTCGTTGAGCACGTTGATACCCGTTCCTGCCAAAGTGGTCAGAAACGCAAAGCGAGGGATGACCTGAAAATTGGGGTCGAGTTCGTTAAATTGGACATCGGGCGGCAAGGCTTCGATCGTTTGGCCCTCTCGGGCGAGCGCGCCTTCAAGGAAAATCCCAAAGTCGTTGCTCTCGTCGACCGTTGGCCCAGATAAGAGAGCGGAAAAAACAACTTGCTCTAAACGGTTGATTTGCAGCCTGGTAAACCGTTGGAATTCGCCACCGCCTTGAACGCTGGCACCTGTGAGAGCAATCCTCCGGTATTCAAATTCTTGGCCGCCAAGCGGATCTGCGAACGCCGTCACAAGCATGGTGGCTGTAAAGAGGAGTGCGGCAAAACGGTAGCGCTGAAAAACCTTCATCATAAGAGTCTCCAATAGTCGTTTTTGGCAGGTCAAGAATTTGAGCCACCGGAATGGGGTAAGGGAAAGCGGCTACAGAGGAAGGAGGCAGAGACTGCTGTAAAAATCAGTTCGGCTGACATTTTTCGATCACACCAACGCGAGTGAAAAGGTCCTCGGGCATTCGATCGCGTCGACTACAGCACGGGCTGAGTCAGAGTGTCATCAAATACTGTGAAGATAGCGTTTGGTGTGTTCGAAACCGAACGGTAGAACTGTACAACTGCCAACATAATTGGCAAATCTTCAGAGCATGCTGACCACGAATTTTCCGTTCGTCATGCGAAGAATTACATGTCGACGCAACGAACAAAAGTTCGCTCAGTGGTCGGACACTCAGGTGGTCAACAGGCGGTACCTATCAGAGGACTCAGTGGCGGCCCCGCTGATGGAATGGGGTTAGGCAGACAGAACTATCGGGATAGACCTAGGTCTCCAATCAATCGGAAGGCATCGCCCAGCACATCGACTCGTTGGTCGGCATTTAAGTCACCGAGTCCGTAGCTGAACGGGCCGAACGATCCAAGATTGGCCACTAGGGCGAACGCTTTACCCGAGTCGATTTGAAACCGGATATCGATTCTCAATCTGGAGCAGCTTCGTCCAAGTTGTCTGCGAACAACTGGTTTTGAACGGGAATGACGGCGCTGAGGACTTCTTTAAAGACTTCCGCTGGCGAGCCGGATGCCTCGATGGTGTGAATGATATCCGCAGGAAATTGCTTTAGCACAGGAGCTGATTTTTCCGCAAAGATCTGGAACCTTTCGCGGATGACGTCTTCATTCGCATCGTCTGCTCGGTTCTCACGGATGGCTCGACGTCTCAGCCGGTGGATCATGTCTTCAACATCGGTGCAGGCGAGATGGACGACTTGCATAATGTCCAAGTGGTCTTTGACCAATTCGACTTGGGCTACATTTCGAGGGATCCCGTCAAGGATCAGTAGGTCTTCGTGTGGTTTGTACCACGACAGCGCGACGTAGGCATTGAGCGCTTTCTTCCAGATTTTGACGGTCAGTTCGTCCGGGACCAATTTCCCTTGGGAGCTGTATTGGTAGATCTCTTTTCCATCAGGCGATCCGATATCGATCGATCGAAACACGTCGCCAACAGATAAATGGAAGAATCCTGGAATGTGGCGAAGGATTCCTCCTTGGGTGCCTTTGCCGACGCCCGGCGGGCCGAAGAGCAAAACAGATCGAAAGCGTTGGGACATAGTGGTGTTCGGTGTTCGGTGTGTGGTTTTCGGTGTTCGGTGTGTGGTTTTCGGTTTTCGGTGTGAGTCACGGAGCGACGGTATGTTAAAGCCCCAGACTTTAGTCTGGGGAACACGGTCCTCTCCAATCACCACCAGTCGCGGAGCGACGGCATGAGTGTTCGTCGATCTGCTGTTTCACGGGGATATCCTCGGACCGCATGCACGGCTTTAACTCACGCATCAATTATCGGCGTAAACTCTTACACACAAAAATGACAAATGACAATTGACAAATAAAAAATGACAAATCTTTCTCGGTGAGCGTGGTCGGGAGGCTTCCGCACAGCAGGAGGTTTGGGTCTTCATTAACCTCCGACCTCCAACTTGCGACCTCCAATTTCCTTCAAACCAGTCGCCATTCAGCCTGATAGTTTAGTCCAAGCGTGACGATCTTTTGCAGTAGTGCCTCGTACGAATACCCAACTTTTTCTGCAGACTCGGCAAAATCTTCGCCGTAAGACAGGTTCGGGTTGGGGTTGGCCTCGATCACAAACACTTTTCCATCGTCCTGCAAACGCAAATCAAACCGCGCATAACCGCTTAGGCTGAGTGCCCGATACGCTCGTTTACACGTCTTGATAATCTTGTCTTCGACTGCCTTGCTGATCCCGCTAGCTTCGACTGTGCGAATGCCCAGTTTTTTCTGATGCTTGATGTCCCATTTGATTCGAGACGTAGCGATCAACGGTGATCCGGGTTTTGCGTTGTCAAACAACATCTCCCAGATAGGTAGCACCTTTAGTTGGCGGTTGCCAATGACGCCCACATACAATTCCCGGCCCTCGATGAACGTTTCGACCAACGCGTCAGTGCAGGTTTGGTTGTGGATAAAATTGACTCGGTCTTCCAGTTGAGACTCATCGCGCACGACGGACGCTTCACTGATGCCCAGCGACGCATCTTCGGAAGCTGATTTGACCAGCAATGGAAATTCGAAAGCAGCCGGTTTACGAGTTTTTTTTCCTCGGGCGATGACGAAAAAGCCTGGCGTGCTGATGCGATGGAAGGAGAGAATTTTCTTGGCCAATGGTTTGTCATGAGCCAGCAACAGACCGCGAGGATTACAACCGGTATAGTGTTGCTTCATCAGTTCCAGATAACTGACGACGTGATGGTCGTAGACACCGACGCCATGAAACTCTTCCAGCAGGTTGAACCAGATGTGCGGTTTGAACTCTTCGGTCGCGCGGCGCAAATCACCTAGGTCGTCATAGACGCCTAACGGCAAGACATGATGCCCCAGTTCTTTCAACGTAGTGACGACATCGAATTCGGTCTTCCAATCAAGGATTTCCTCTTCCGTGAACCCGTCCAGTTTGTCGGGTGGAACCAAGGTCTCGTGCATCAATACCAACGCACGCAGCTTCTTCATAAAGCCAGTTTCGTTTCGACGAAGGTTTTCGATCAGTTTGAGTCGTTCTGAATCACAGTGCGATTCGATGTTGGCCTCGATGCAAATGACGCATCGTTTGGACGGTCAACAGAATCAACATGCTCTGCTTCAGTTCGGGCGAAACCGACGCGACGTGCAGCTTTAACACTCGGCAGCGGTCGATCATTTCACCCAAGACAACGTTCACATTGTATCGGGATTCGCTGGTCCATTGGGCGACGGTACGAATGAATTCGGCCTGATTTTTTCGAAGAAAGGCCGCCGCAGTTTTACTTCTGCGAGTTTCGGGGGTTTGGGAAAAGATTTTCTTCAAATCGATATCAAACCCACTTGGGCAATCGATGCTGTAACGTGACCGCCGGTCCTCGTAGTACTCACGCAATGTTCGTCGGATTCGGTGGATCGGATCGACTTTTGCTCGGGAGGTAACCTTGGGTTTGTTCCCTGAAATACTTCCCATCAGTTCGTCGATATATTCGACCTTTTTCAACGCCTTCCACCCGTTGTATTCTTTACGCCAACGAGATTTCGGTTTCAGCCAGACGGCGAACGTTTCGGCGAAGTCTTCCGCCGGATGACTTTGAGCATACCAAGGCTCAAGATGCAGCACGTAGCTTTTTGATCGAGGTTTGGGTCGATAGTGATCCGGGTATGGCATCGAGTAGCTCCCGAACACGTCACGATACCGTTTGCGCCGATGCAGTCGCCAAGCGGTGTCGATCGCGTGCCCGGCCTCATGGCGAAAAATCTTCATGCCCCAATCGCGAGTACCGCCTTCCACTTCGAGCATCTGGTTTCGCTCAAGCCGTTTTAGTCGGGGGTGCGCCAAGTAGAAGGGAACGGCGATGCCAGGGATTCCGTCGGGCGAGAACCATTCGTCACTTAGCCAGCAGTGCGGGCGTATTTTTAAATTGCGTTCTTTCAGTTCGCCATAAAGCTGATCGCGGAGATCGACGACGGGCGAGTCTTCTAGTTTTAGCCCGAGGTCACAGATTCGGACGTCCAGCAGTTTTTCGTCCGTCAGACGACACCACGCAGGCTGCGATGATTTGCTTGTTGCGGCGGTCTTTGATTTGGTTTGAAGTTTAGTCGCCAGCTTGGCCGTCGTGCGGGTCTTTGATCGAGTCGTCGATTTCGCTTTGGTCCCGGCGTTTGATCTTCCAGACTTCGCGCGTGCCGTTTGGGCTCGTTTGGAGATCGATGGAGATTGGGTTAGAGGCATGTTCAACGAAACCACAACGCACGGGCAAAAACGCGGCTTTGAAGTTTAGAAGATACTTCGCCAAATCAGAATACTAAAAAGAAAAACGGTCCGGAAAAAGTTTTCTCCGAACCGAATGAGCTGTCACTCTGAATTGATCTAAGAATGAAGGGCCGAGTTTCGCCAAAAGTGAAACGCTGCACCTTCTTGAAGAAGAGGAGGCAGCTAGAGAATCAGACTTTAGAAACCACGAATGAAACTACGAATCTTGCGAATCCAACGAATACCGTGTGCAGGCAATGCTGGGTATAGATTCGTCAGACTCGTTCGATTCGTGGTTGGTAACCCGAATGCCGACAGGTTTTCAAGAACTTCCGTCGATCAGCGTGCCGTCGACATACGTTTCGACTCCGTCTAGGAAGCTCGAAAGTGCCTTGCTGCGATACGGTTGTTGCAGCTTTCGCACGGCTTTGGACTCGATTTGACGGACACGTTCACGGGTTACCGCGAAAATTCGTCCAACTTCCTCCAAAGTGTAAGAGTAACCGTCAGCGAGGCCGTATCGCAGTTTGAGAATCTCTCGTTCCCGATAATTCAAATGCTCCATCGCCTCTTCGATTCTCGTTTTGAGAGCAGCTTGGTGCGTTTCGTAGAGTGGATCTTCTTCGCGGTGATCTTTCAGGAAGTCCCCGAAGAAGCTGTCATCTTGATCGCCCACCTGCTGATCGAGTGATAGCGGTGTGCGGGCCATTTTCATGATCACGCGGGTATCGTCGATCGATAACCCCGATTTTTTAGAGATTTCTTCGGCCGAAGGCTCACGCCCAAGCTTCTGAACCAGTTCTCGCATGACGTTTCGGACCTTGCTCATCGTGTCGATCATGTGGACCGGAACGCGAATCGTACGGCTCTGGTCGGCGATGGCTCGAGTGATCGCTTGTCGGATCCACCAAGTGGCGTAAGTCGAGAACTTGTAGCCGCGTTGGTGCTCGAACTTGTCAACGGCTCGCATCAGCCCTGTATTTCCCTCCTGAATCAGGTCGAGGAAACTGAGCCCCCGGTTGCGGTACTTTTTGGCGATCGAGACAACCAAACGCAGGTTTCCGGCCGAAAGGACTCGTTTGGCCGCGTCCTGAATCTGGTGCAGTTCATTAGTGCGGGTCACGTGTCGGTTGAGCGTGGCAGGGCTTTCTTGCACCTTCCGCATCAGCATGTGCAGCTCGTTGAGTAGCTCCTGTCGATCGATTGGAGATGCGCCCTCGGCATCGCCCGCCTGTTCGGTGGACTCGTCCAAGAGGGTTCGAATCGCGTGCATTCTGGCGTTGATTCCCTCCAGCTGATGAAACAGCGGCTGAAGTTTGTTGAAACGTAGGTTGAGTTCTTCGACCAGACGAATGCACTTGTTGCGACGAATGACCAGTCGTCGCCACGCGGGGCGACGCGAAGCCATGGTAAATTTCCGATCGATCGCGACTTTGAAATCTTCTTTGTTCTGTTTCAGCAGTTCCTTGAGAGTCGCAAGATTGGGGATCAGCCGCTTGAGGATGCGGGCTTTTTCCACCTTGTTGGTGACTGAGACCTCGATGGTTCGATCCAAACGGAGCTGCTTCAGATGAACTTTCATCAGCAGATCGTAGGCTCCATGCAGCATGAAGTCGCTGGCCAGCAGGGAATTGCGGAACTTGAAACGGGCCGCATCGATTTTCGTGGCAGCGTCCACTTCTTCGTCACGGGTGAGCAGTGGAATCCGCCCCATCTCCATCAGGTACATGCGTACCGGATCGTCGATCGGGTTGTCGACTAGGCTGTCTGCCTTTTGTTTGGCACTGGAAGTCGTGGCGTCGTGATTGCCAATCGCTTTTTTATCGATTCGCTTGTCAGAGTGATCCGTCATTTCCTCAGATGCGACTTGCTTTGTTCGTGCCATGATGTTCCTCAGCAGAGATTCCTAGTTTGGTTCTTGGTGAGCAACGCAGACAGGATGCCAAAGCGGGCGACCCAGATAATCCGGAGGGCAAAACAGGCTTTTTGCCGGTAAAACGTTGATTCCGGTTGCACGCAGGAACCCGGAAACAGGTGAGTACGTTGCGTTTGGGAAACGTCGAGGTGGCGTTCACGCACCGTGGTTCAGAAAAACAACATCAAGCCGAAACAATCCCACGGAGCAACTATATGAGCGTCAAATCGGGGCAATTTCAAGTCGGGCCCGCTTGCATGTGCCCGGTAGGTGGACTTCTGAGCCAATCAGCCAGACTTTGGGGTCCCGGCAGCTGAGTAAGCAGCTCCACCGATCCAAACGAGCCAACTGAGCGTGTGCTGGTTGAACTGATACGATATCCAGACGTAGAATCCGGGGATATCTGCTCGGTTTTCCACGGCGACGCCCATTCTGCGATCGCGGCGAAACCGGGCTCAACGACCGACCTCGGCGAGCGGCAGATCGACATTCGTCAGCGCGGCTGCTCCAAACGGTGTGTTTCGAAACCTTCGGATCACAACGGATTTGAGGTACGTTGCAACTCGCTTTCCTCCCAAGCATTCACGCAGATTCGATTTTAATGGCAGACGACTACTATCAGGTTCTTGGATTGTCTCGCAGCGCTACGGCGGACGAGATTCATAAAGCTCACAAAAAGCTGGCACGGAAGTATCACCCTGACCTGCATGAAGACGCTGATGATCGCGAAAAGAAGCGTGCCAAGGAACAGTTCCAGAAAGTTCAGCAGGCTTACGAGACACTGAGCGACCCAGAAAAACGCAAAATGTACGACCAGTTCGGCCCCGAGTTCGAACGCATGGGAGGAGGCGGTAATCCTTTCCAGGGAGGCGGCAACCCGTTTGGTGGAGCCGGTGGTCCCGAGATGGACTTTAGCCAGCTGTTCGGCGGTGGTGGCATGGAAGACATCCTGCGACAGATGGGCATGGGAGGTCGAGCCGGTGGAGGCGGAAATCCGTTCGGAGGTCGCCAAGCGGGCGGTGCTCCCGCACAGCCTCAAGCGGTCGAGCAGGAGATCACCATTCCCTTCTCTGTTGCGGTGCAAGGCGGTCAGCATCAGGTCAGCTTCCAGCGTCGTAGCGGAAAAGTGGACAATATCACACTAAAGATCCCGCAGGGAATCCAATCAGGAAAAAAGATTCGCTTGCGTGGTCAGGGACAATCGTCCGGTCGTGGGGGTGAACGCGGGGATCTGTTGATCGTCGTCAAAGTGGCCTCGCATCCCAGCTTCACGCGATCGGGACTGAATTTAAGTGTGACCGTACCCATCAGCGTGATTGAAGCAGCCAAAGGCGCGAAAATTGATCTGCCGACTCCGCATGGAACCGTTGCCCTGTCAGTTCCGCCGGGGACATGCAGTGGAAAATCGTTACGCTTAAAGGGAATGGGCGTGCGGAATGGGGACGGCCAGAAAGGTGACTTAATCGCCACGTTGCAGATTCACTTACCAGAAGAGATTTCGGAGTCCGACTTAGAATTGATCTCAAAACTGGAAGGATCATGGGCCAATGTCGAGGCGCGTTCGAGGATCGTGTGGTAGCGATGACCGGTAAACTAGGATCTTCCGACCCAACATCCGGTCAAGCGTTCCCCAAATCGATGCGGCTACGAAAGAGTTTTGAATTCGATCGAGTCTATCGCTCCAAACATTACGCGGCGGACGGGATGCTTGTGATCTGTGGTGATCGCAACGGCACCGAGGTGACTCGGCTGGGGCTTTCGGTCAGTCGGAAAGTTGGCAACGCGGTGGTGCGAAACCGCTGGAAGCGGCAGATTCGCGAGGCGTTTCGCAAGCAGCGAGTCGATTTGCCGCCGGGTTTGGATCTCGTGGTGCGTCCGAAAAAAGGAGCCACCTGCGACGGTCCGGCCATTGCTCGTTCGATCAAGAAGCTGGCGGTTCGGTTAGACCGATCGATTCCGAAGGACCGGACGTAGGAAGGTCGGAGGTCGGAGGTCGGAAATCGGAAATCGGAAATCGGAAATTGATGAAGATCGAAACCGCCTGCTGTGTGAGGGTTTTCTGCCTCCAGCACGCGAAAGAGATTTGTCATTTGTTATTTGCCAATCGTCATTTGTCATTTTTTTGTGTAACGGTTTACCCTGAGAATTGATCCGTGAGTTAAAACGGTGCGTGGGGTCCGAGGATATCCCCGTGAAACAGCAGATCGACGAACACTCATGCCGTCGCTCCGCGACTGATGATTGGGGGGCCGTGTTCCCCAGACTGAAGTCTGGGGCTTCAACATACCGTCGCTCCGCGACTCAGACAGAAAATTGAAACCACCTGCACCCGCTGTACAAAGTTCTCTTGCCCCCCGCACTCCCACGACCGAACACCGAACACCAAAAAATGCCCCCCTTCCTTGTAAAATTGATTCAGCTA
>CAZLYM010000155.1:0-10076 GCA_964563475.1 uncultured Pirellulaceae bacterium | reverse complement strand
CTGGCTGTCGCGGGTTTCAAACTAGGTGGCGACCGAAAAATGGCGGGTGGAAATTCGCGTTCGTGCAAATTTGGTTTGCGGCCAGTGGGTCGAAATTGATGGCTTTCCCACATGCGACGCCGCGACGATGAGCGTTTTGGAAAGGCTTTCATGAACTGTCGTGTGTCGTGAACGGGGTCAGGCCGTGTTCACAGTTTTTTGTTGCCCAGCCCAAAATTTGCTTGATAACGCCTATGAGTTCATTTTGGACCGTCGGTCACGTAGGTGGGGAAAGATAGGGATTTAGTGTCGGACTTTACGGATGGAGCAAGTGTTACAGGAACGGTCATGGCATGAGCGGCCTAAGCCGTTGGACATTTCCGGTTTGAGCGATAAATCCTGTTTATGATCGAGGATTTTGCCCTAGCAATGACGTAAGGCTAAAATATAGCCGCCGTTTGTTGCGACGCTATGAATTGATCACTTGGTCGAGATGGGCTACGATCGATGATGGCGGTATCATGCTCCGGGCACGTAGGAACTTGTTGCCACCGCCCGAATCACTCCCAGCGCCCTTCTTTTCTTTTACCCCCAACCGATTCGAACCTTTAGCCGAACTTTGGTTCGGTGACTTTCCGCATGAGCGATAAACAGGAAAACGCGAAAGCGAAACTTGAGGCCGCGAGGCTTAAGGCTGAGGAGCTGCGCTTGATGCAGGAAAAAGCGGCACGCGAGCTTGCGGAAGCGGAAGCCTTGGCGACGGCTCAGGCTCGCGAACAGGAGCGTGCTGAGTCGAAGCAGGAGATCGAGGCGCTCCATCGTGCGACGGAAAAGCAACGACGGCGTCGAATCCAAATGAAGAAGCAAGCCGCGCTCAATGCTCAAGCGGCGGCGGTCGAGCCGGTTTCTGCGGCGCCGGCGGATTCGGCTCAATCACAAAACGCTGCTGCCGCGACCACGGTTGCTCAACCGGTCAGTGATGAAGACTGGGACGAGGACTTCGATGGTGGCTACGAGGATGATGACTCGAGCGAGGGTAGCCGCGCCAGTTCCAAGGCACGACGTAGACGACTTGGCCTGCACTGCTTCAATTGCAACCGTTACGAAGGGCACTACTTGTTGTACTACCGTCGATTGTGGTACAGCTATATCATTGGCATGACGTTTGGCTTGGCGATTGTGATTGGGCCCTATCGTTGCCAGTGTTGCGGATCATCACGATTGATGATTTCCAACTTGCTGCACCCTAAGTACTACAGGACCGTTTTGATGACTCGTTCGAAGTCGCGTTCGCGATCAAAGCGTAGGTCTTCGCGCCGCTGAAAATGGTTTTTGTTGAATGCCGCTTGAGTGTGTTCAAGTGCGATAAACGCTTACTTGCTAATTGTCCCGGTGTCCAAATTTCGGAAGCGTTGTGACCAATTCTGAACTTTGCGATCTGGCCGCCCAGTGTTGGTTTCTGACGGGCGCGACCGCCAGTGGAAAAACACAAGTCAGCCTAGAAATGGCTCAGTTGCTCAACGCCGAGATTATCTCGCTGGACTCGATGGCGATCTATCGAGGTATGGATATTGGAACGGCCAAGCCTGACTTGGCGGACCGGCAACGGGTCCCCCACCACATGTTGGACATCGTCGACCCGACGGAAGCCTTTAGTGTTTCCCAGTATCGCGAACGAGCGATGGGGCTCGTTCAGCAAATTTTCGATTCGGGCAAACAAGTGATTTTTGTTGGCGGAACGGCGTTATACTTGAAGGCTTTACTTCGAGGCATGTTTGAGGGTCCACCGGCCGACTGGGATTTTCGCAAGGAAGTCGAGCAGGAACTTGAGGAGATGGGTGGCCAGTTTTTGCACCAACGACTTGAGATGATCGATCCGGTGTCTGCAGCAAACCTGCATCCAAACGATCATCGTCGACTCATTCGGGCATTGGAGGTTTTCAAAACGACAGGCAAGCCGATCAGTCACTGGCAAATGCAGTTCTCTGAAGGACGGGAAGCTGACGAGTGCCGGGTGTTCACGCTCAGGCATGCTCGTCCTGTCCTTCACGAGCGAATTGAGAATCGCGTGGCATCGATGTTTGAGGCGGGGTTACTGGACGAGGTCCGAGGCTTGCTGGACAAGCATGGCACACTGGGGCAGACGGCTGCCCAAGCCGTTGGCTACCGCGAGGCGATCGATCATCTTGAGGAGCGGATGCCGTTGGATGAAACGATCGAGAAAGTGCGAGTTCGGACTCGCCGGTTTGCTCGCCATCAGGAGACGTGGTTTCGTGGGCTTAGCGAGTGCCGCATGATCGACTTGCCTACCGAGTTTGACTCCGATCGGATCGCTGAGCAGTTGGTTGCGTCCGCGTAGCGTCTGCGGTAGCCAAAGGGCGTGTTGATTTGGTACCCAACGTTTAGCCCTCAACCGACGCGTCAACGAGCCATGATTCGTCACTCGCTCACGTTTCGGGTTGTGATTCGTCCCTCACTTACGTTTCGGGTTGTGATTCTCGAGTAGAGGTTGCCAGCGGACTTAAATCAACAAGCCGCAGAGCAAGGAATGGCTCGGTGCGATGTCATACTCGTCGTGCAATGGCAGACGGTGTTGACGACATTATTAATTGCCTAGGCTGTTTGATATCGGTCAAAACTGCGCATTCAACGTTCATCAGTTGGCTACTGGCTGAAAACGGCGTTTGTTGCGATAATCTCTGCTCTTATTTCACCTTTAATCTCGGAAATATTGCTGTGCTACGCACCCACACTTGCGGCGAACTGACAACGGAATTGCTCGAAAAAACGGTAACCATTTCTGGCTGGGTTGATAAGATCCGCGACCAAGGCGGGGTTACCTTTATCGATGTGCGCGATCGATTTGGAGTTACTCAGTGTGTGGTCAATCCGCAATCGAACGAACAGGTTTTGGGGGTCGTTTCCGACGTCAAGCGAGAGTACGTCATTCAGGTCACGGGTGCTGTTTCGCAGCGTCCGGTCGGGCAGGAGAATCCGAAGCTTTTGACGGGGCAGATCGAATTGATCACGACTGAGCTGAAAATACTCAACGCGTGCAAGACTCCGCCGTTCTTCCCCAACCAGCGAGACATGCCTAACGAAGACCTGCGATTGAAGCATCGCTACTTGGATCTGCGAAGGGCTGAAATGTTGCAGACGCTTCAGGATCGCAGTCGGATCATCAAACTGATGCGAGACTACGCTGAGGAGCACAACTTCATCGACGTGGAGACGCCGATTCTGGGACGTAGTACGCCCGAAGGTGCTCGTGATTACCTTGTTCCGAGCCGCGTTTTCAAAGGAGAATTTTACGCGCTGCCGCAGTCGCCTCAGTTGTACAAACAAATCATGATGATCGCCGGCTACGATCGCTATGTGCAAGTAGCTCGCTGCTTTCGGGACGAAGACTTGCGAGCCGATCGGCAGCCCGAGTTTACTCAGTTAGACATGGAGATGTCTTTCGTCGACGCCGACGATGTGATGGGGTTGATCGATGGCCTGATGCAGAAGTTGGCCAAGGAGATTTTGGAACTAGACATTCAGCTTCCGCTGCCAAGAATGACCTACGACGAAGCGATGACTCGGTTCGGCCACGACGCTCCGGATCTTCGCTTTGGCATGGAGATCGTCGACTGCACGGATCTTGCCGCGAAGACGGAGTTCCGAGTGTTTCGAGGTGTTGCTGACGCTGGCAACTTCGTCCGAGGCATCAATGCTACGGGAGCGGCGCCGCTGTTTTCTCGCAAAGGCATCGACGAGTTAACTGCGATGGTGCAGGATGATTTTGGCGCCAAGGGGCTCGCGTGGTTCCGCGTGGAGGAGGACGGAACGCTGTTCTCACCGATTGCCAAAAATTTCGAGCCGGAAATCTTGGACGCGATCAAAGAACGGATGGAAGCCAAGCCGGGCGATTTGCTGATGTTTATCGCTGACACTTGGGAGGTCAGCTGTAAGTCGCTGTACGCTTTGCGGAAGCGAATGGGCGTCGAGCTGAAACTTTACGATCCCCAACAGATGCACTTTTCTTGGGTGACTGAGTTCCCAATGTTCGAGCACGATGCCGAGTCAGATCGGTGGGTTGCCATGCACCATCCGTTTACCGCTCCACGTGATCAGGACGTTGAGCTTTTGAAAACCGACCCCTCGAAGTCTCGCGCGAAAGCGTATGACTTGGTAATTAACGGCTATGAAGCCGGTGGCGGAACGATTCGAATCCATGATAGCCAAGTTCAGCAGCAGGTGTTTGGCTTGCTGGGGATGGACGAGGAAATGGCCAAGGATCGATTTGGGTTTTTGCTCGACGCGTTGCAGTATGGTGCGCCTCCGCATGGCGGGATCGCGTTGGGAATTGACCGAGTCGTGATGTTATTCTGCGGTCTGAACAATATTCGCGACGTGATCGCGTTCCCGAAAACGCAAAGAGC
Organism: uncultured Pirellulaceae bacterium; assembly: GCA_964563475.1. Classification (GTDB taxonomy): domain Bacteria; phylum Planctomycetota; class Planctomycetia; order Pirellulales; family Pirellulaceae; genus Mariniblastus. The sequence continues at coordinate 5,673 of CAZLYM010000155.1, read as the reverse complement.
ATCCGACTTGATGACCGAAGCCCCGAACGTGGTGGACGAAGAGCAACTGACCGAATTGGCGCTCAAGATTAACAAGATCGCCAAAGACGAATAGTCACAGGGTTTCGGCGCCTGCCATTGAGGCGATCAACTCTATTGCATCCGGTGAAATCGCACGTTCGAAGTACGTCGTTAAGACCGCTTGAGACTTAAGATCGCTTGAGGTCGACCGGATCGTCACCTGTTCGTTCGCGACTTGTCCGGTGCGACGCTGGTTATTCCTTTTTCGCGGCAGGAGTTGGCGTGTCCTTGCCCTCGATGCGATCGGACACGATTTGAGTCATCGAACGGTTGTCGTTGGCGAAGATCTGACCGAAGTTGTACTGAGTCATGATAATCTTGCCGCGCGGGTCGATCAGCCAGAATGAGGGTGTTGAACGAACTCCGAAACCATCGACTGTTGGATGTTCCCAGCCTCCGGTGAAACCGTGACTGCCCTCACGCAGATTTTTCTCGAGGATGAATTTAACGGCTGCCTTACGCTTTTCGTCAATGCAGATCGACAACAAGGCGATCGAGTATTTTCCTTTTAAGTCCGTGTACATTTTCTGGACTTGTTTTTGAGGCTCGATGTCTGGATTTTCGGTCGACCAAAAATTGACGAACACATACCTACCTTTAAAAGTGTTGAGACCTAGTTTTGCCTTGTTGTCGTAGGTGGAGACAGCGATGGGTGGCGCCTTTTGATTCTGTTTCAGCAGGGGCGTGATTTCGATCAGGATTGGGGCCAGCGGGACTTCGTCAACTTTTGGCGACACCGCGATCTCGCCAAATACCTCGTAGGCGTACGTGGTGCCATCGATTTCTTTGTCCAATCGGGACTGGATCCCGTAGACGCCGGTCGGCACATCGTAGACTACGAACGAGCCGTTTTTCTCGATTAGCACGTCAAAAACTTTGGCATCTTCGATCAGCTGCTCACGTCGCTTGACGAACTTTTTGCCGGCCGGACTTTTCTCGAACGCTTCGACCCACTTTTTACGTTCCGCGGGTGTCCGCTTTTCAAAATCTCGCGGGACAGGAGCAGCAGGAAGTTCGACGCGTTCCCGCAGTTTGACCTCCATATCAGTGTACGGGATCTTCTGCTTCTCGCCCCGCTCGAACGCGATTCGGCCGCGAACGACCGCGGTATCATCCGATTGAGCAAACACGGAATTGGAAAAACAAATTGCCGTGGCGACGGCTGTCAGGGCAGCCATGGCAACTGGCAGGAGGCGGGTATTGAACATCTTCGTTACAAATTCTGGTTTTGGGGGTGTGGAATCGGACCAATTATACCGCAATGGCTGAGCGCTGCTTGACCATTCGTACAAGCAAAACATAAACTGGCAAGTTTGCCAGATCGCTACCAGATTGTAGCGATTGAGCAGATTGCGGAACACGTATTTTATTAACATGCCGGTCCGTGCTGGCACATTAGGCAGCAGTTTAAATTATTCGCGACAGGAGCGTTAGAGTGCCAGGACAGTGTGTAATTGGTTTGCAGTGGGGTGATGAAGCCAAAGGGAAATTGGTTGATTTACTGACCGAAGGCAAGGACCTAGTTGTCCGCTACGCCGGAGGTGCCAACGCGGGGCACACCGTCGTGATTGGCGATGATGTGTACAAGCTCCACCACATCCCCAGCGGAATTATCAACGATGGCGTTCAGAATTTGATCACCCCAGGCGTCGTGATCAATCCACCGACGATTCTGGAAGAGATCAAGCAGTTGGCCGACAAAGGGATCGACGTGTCGACCCGAATGAAGCTTAGCCAGCGAGCCCATGTGGTGATGCCGTGGCATATCCTAGAAGACAAAATGTGGAACCAGTTGGTTTCCGGTGAGGACAACATCGGGACGACGTTGCGAGGCATCGGGCCGTGTTACGCCGACAAGGTTGGCCGCAGCTTCGCGATCCGCTTGGGCGACATGATTCAGGACGACTTCGCCGATCGAGTTCGCAAGATTGTGGCCGTCAAGAAGCAAGTTCTTTCTGCGGTCGCCACTGATGAAATGGAACTGGACGCCGAAGCGATTGTCACCGAGTACTCCGGCTACGCGAAACAATTGGCTCCAATGGTTACCGACACCAACCGAATCCTGCTGGACGCGGTGGACGACGACAAAGCGATCTTGTTCGAAGGCGCTCAGGGATCTTTGCTGGACATCGATCACGGGACTTTCCCATTCGTTACCAGCAGCAATAGTTCAGGTGTCGGGATCTCGACGGGTTCCGGGGTGCCTGGAAATTGGATGGGCCAGATCTTGGGCGTTTGCAAAACGTATGCAACACGCGTCGGCGGTGGTCCGTTTCCAACCGAACAGGATAACGACAAGGGCCAGCACATTCGCGACTTGGGCAACGAATACGGGACCACGACCGGTCGGCCTCGCCGGTGCGGCTGGTTTGATGCAGTTGCCGTCCGCTACACCGCTCGACTGGGCGGGGTCACCTCGGTTGCGTTGACGATGCTGGATGTCTTGAGCGAGTTGCCGGAAATCGAAGTTTGCGTTGCGTATGAACTTGATGGCCAGCGGATCGATTACTTTCCCGGACACGTTAACGAACTGCGTCGCCTGAAACCGATCTACGAAACTGTACTCGGTTGGCAGACGGATGTGACCGGAGCCCGCTCTTTGGATGACTTGCCAGTCGCAGCGATCAACTATATCCGCCATCTAGAAAAGTTGATCGACCGAAAAATCGAATATGTTTCAGTGGGGCCCGATCGAGCACAAACGATACATATCGAAAAATCTGTTTGTCTGGACGAATATCTGACGACCCGAGCAGTTTAAGATTCATAAAAGATGTAGAATTCGAGGTGCGATCCTATATAAGGCGGAAGGCGAGATAAAACGTACTTATCGATAGCTCGAAAACACGATGTATTCCTCATGCTGTTAGGTATTTTTTAATTCCCCTCTCGCCTAATGGCCGATCTTTGCCAATATCCGAAAGGTTTTGCAGAACAATCGGGCCTGACGTCTTTCTGCTGAAACCTGATTCTTTCCCATCTTTCATCGTTCATGCCTACCACCAAGTCTCAACCTGATCCACTGGCAGATATCCCTGTCGACCGTCGGCCTCGTCACATTGCGATGATTATGGACGGAAACGGCCGCTGGGCGCAGCAGCAGGGGCAACCTCGGATCGTGGGGCATCAGAATGGAGCCAAGACGGTTCGCAGGATCACGGAAGAAGCGGCGCGACTGAACATCGAGCAGGTGACACTGTATTGCCTTTCCAGCGAAAACTGGAAGCGTCCGGACGACGAACTCGACTTTCTGATGCAGTTACTCACCGAGTACTTGATTTCCGAGCGCGAAACGTTGATGGAGAACAACATCCGATTGAAAATTATCGGGCGTCGTGAACGGATTCCTGCCGACGTGCAGTCGGAGATGGATCGCACGCTGGAAATGACGGCGGGCAACAGCGGTTCTACGCTGTGTTTGGCGATTAATTATGGCGCTCGAGCAGAGATCGTGGACGCCTTTCGAAAGATAGGCCAACAGGTCGCCGACGGTTCTCTTAAGCCATGCGACATCTCGGAAGATTTGATCTCGCGGAATTTATACACGGCAGGCATGAGTGATCCAGATTTATTGGTCCGGACGGCGGGTGAGCGACGGATTAGCAACTATCTGCTGTGGCAGATCAGCTATGCGGAGATCTGGGTTACCGAAAAGTTCTGGCCCGATTTTTCGGCTAGCGATCTGCACGAAGCGATCAGGGACTATTCGCGGCGCACGCGTCGTTTCGGCGGACTGGTTCATGCGAATCCTGCCAATTCCGATGGTGCCCCACTAAACGGTCAGGATTGATTTATGCTCAAGCGTCGATTGATCGGGGCGGCCATCATCATTTCGGCCATGATCTTTTTGCTGTGGTTGGATTTTCTGGCCGGTCAGCCTTCGTTCACTGGACGCCCGGGCGTTGTGCTTTGCTTGTTGGCGATTCTCACTAGCGGAGTCGCCGCATCAGAATTGTGGCAGATGTTTCGTACCGGGGGAGCGGTTCAGCAACCGGAGTGGTTGGTTGTTTCGATGATGGTACTGGCGACGACCATCACGTGCGGACCGATTTTGTATTCCGTTTACCCCGTCGATTGTCCAATCGGCATGTTTGGCTGGCCATTGGTGGGCATGCTGTCGATTGTCGTCGTCAGCTTTCTGTTCGAGATGCTCACCTACGATGCGGGTGCGGCAGAGAACCCCGGTTTGGTGACACATCGGATTGCTAGGTCGGTCATGCTGTGCATTTACTTGCTGGTCTTGTTCGCGTTTCTGGTCGCCCATCGATTTTTACAGCACGACAACGTGTTGGGGCAGATTGCGTTGGTGACGCTACTGGCGACGGTCAAACTCTCCGACGCCTTTGCTTACTTCACGGGCAAAAGATTCGGGACGGTGAAGCTGGCGCCGCGGCTTAGTCCTGGAAAAACGGTGCAGGGATCATTGGGAGGATTGGTTGGCGGATGCGTTGCCGCAGCCATCACCGTTTTCTTGGTGGCTCCTTATATTTACAAAGTCACTTTGGAAATACCTTGGTGGTGGATCCCGGTCTACGGCGTGGTCGTCACGATTGCCGGGATGTTTGGCGATCTGGCCGAATCGCTGATTAAACGTGACTGCCAGAGCAAGGATTCCAGCACTTGGCTGAAAGGGCTGGGAGGTGTTTTGGATATTGTTGATTCGCTGGTTTTTGCTGCTCCAATCTCGTGGCTGTTGTGGATGCTGGTTAGAACGGCTGCGTAAGCAACGCGTAGGTTGCGGCCACATCTTTGTCCGGAAACTGTTCTCTCAACGATTGTGATTTCGCTCGTTGGCGAGTAACTTAAGGGTCTCAGAGTGCTCGATCTTCGGGGGCTCGATCAACTCAGTCATTTGTCCCGATGGAGTGCCCTCATGTCTTTTGATGGTAACAAGCGAAACGGATTGTTCATTGCGATTGATGCCAATATTGGGGCTGGAAAAACTAACGCATGCCACGCGATTGCGTCGGCGGTCATGGCTGAGGGCCATACGACTCGGGTGATGGAAGAGCCAACTCATCATCCCCAGTTCAGCCACTTCTTGGAACGTTACTACGAAGATCTTCGATCGGGTAAAAACACCGGTGGCGGTTTCGCCATGCAGATGTTCATGCTCTGCCAACGCTATGAGCAACACCGCTTGGCGGTCGAGCAGGCTTGGGGAGACAACGGGATTGTGGTTGTTCAGGATCGTCCGATTTATGGCGACACCGTTTTTGCAACGACCGCGATGGAACGTGGTTTTATGACAAAGGAAGAATACGACCTGTATGTCGATGTGTATCGCAACATGAGCCGCGATGTGATGCCGCCTGACGTTTTCGTCTACTTGGACGTTTCGCCCGAGGAGTGTCACGAGCGTATGAACCAACGGGCTCGCAGCGAAGAAGAAGGTGTGCCGCTGGATTATCTGCAACAGCTTTACGGCAACTACCAGAAACTGCTGGGCGAGATGCGTCGACGTGGCGTTCGAGTTCTGACGGTCGACTGGAGTGGTTTCGGACCGCCCGTCGAGATCTGGAAGAACATCAAGAACCTAGTGAACTCGGAAGAGTCATGGTACGAGGAATTGTCGTGGTCGCTGGCCAAAGCACCGCGTGCTCCGATCACTCC
>CAZLYM010000154.1:0-10476 GCA_964563475.1 uncultured Pirellulaceae bacterium | reverse complement strand
TGTTCGGCGGCAAGGTCGCCGGCATCAGAAAGTGACGCTGGGTCAAATTCGTCAATGTTGGCGTACAGCACGAAGAAGCTATAGACGTTCCACATCCGCAGGATGAATTCGGGGATGCTCTCTTTGATTGTTTGCTCACGATACCGGATCGCGGTCCACGGTGGTTGGTTGGCATAGAAGTACCATCGCAAGGCGTCAGCGCCGTATTTGTCAAAGATCTCACGGGGCTCGCGATAGTTTCGCTTGCTCTTGGACATCTTCTGGCCGTCTTCGCCCAGCATCAGACCTAGCACGATGCAGTTGCGGTACGGATGAGGGAAATCAAACTTTTCGGTCTCGCCTTCACTGTCACCAAACAGCAACGTGCTGATCGCCAACTGGCTGTAGAACCAACCACGAGTCTGATCTAAAGCTTCACTGATGAAGTCGGCGGGAAACTGAGCCTTGAACTCGTCGTGTCCCTTGTGTGGATATCCCCACTGGGCAAACGGCATGGCGCCGCTGTCGTACCAGCAGTCGATCACCTCGGTGACGCGTTTCATCTTTGCACCGTCGGCAAAGGGCGAGTCGTAGGTGATGTGATCGATGTAGGGTTTGTGGACTTTTAAGTCGTCGGCCAGATCAGGGTCAGCCGCTTTGGCTTGTTCCCAGACCTCCATGCCGGTCGCACCTGGCTTACTGGTCACTTCGTCGTAGCCGCCAATGGCTTCCGTCTTACCAGTTTCCTCGCAACGCCAGATCGGCAGCGGTGTGCCCCAGTAACGCTCACGCGACAACGCCCAGTCAACATTCGATTCTAGGAAGTTGCCGAAGCGTCCGTCTTTGATGTGGCCCGGGAGCCAGTTGATCTGCTGGTTGTTGGCCAACATATTGTCTTTATGTTGGGTCGTGCGAATGAACCAGCTTTGACGCGGGTACTGAATCAACGGATCGTCGTCCGCTCGCCAGCAAAACGGATACTCGTGCTCGTACTGATCCAGCAGGTAGAGTTTGCCTTCTTCTTTCAGGCGGCGTGCGATGGGCTTGTCGCAATCTTTGACCCATTGGCCTTCGTAGTCGGGAGCTTCCGCAGTGAATTTACCATTGGGAGCAACCGCACAGATCAGTTCGGGGCCTTCGCCTGATTCAAAACGAGCCTGTTCGTCCGCCAGTAGTTGGTAGTCGACTTCACCAAAGGCGGGAGCTTCATGAACGGCTCCGGTTCCACTGTCGGTGGTAACAAAATCGGCCGACGTGATGCGCCATGCCTGATGCTGAGTTTCACCGGATTTCAGTTTCCCTGTTTTGTCCCCCAGAGTTTTATAGTAGTAGTCAAAGGGCGGCACATAACGCTTGCCGACCAGTTCACTGCCCATGAGCGTCGATTTGATTTCCAGTTCCCGCTTCAGTTTGGCTCCGATCGTTTCGACCAGATCTTTGGCCAAGATGATATTCTGATCCAGTTCTGGATCGTATGCGACCGCGTATTCGATCGATTCATTGACTGCCGAAAACTGATTCGAAGGCAAAGTCCACGGAGTCGTGGTCCAGACCAGCAGGCTGGTGGGTTTGTCGTATCCCGTTTGGTCGACCAGCGGAAAGAGCACGAAAACCGATGGATCTTTTACCGTTTTGTAGCCCTGCCCTACCTCGCCGGCGCTTAATGCGGTGCCACCTTGAGCCCACCACCAGATGATTTTGTGGCCTTCGTACAGTAAATCCCGATCGTACAAAGACTTGAGCGACCACCAGACCGATTCGACATAGCTTTGATGGTAGGTGACGTACGCTTCGTCCAGCTTAACCCAGAAACCCAGTCGCTCGGTCAGCTGTTCCCACTGCTGCATGTATTGCCAAACCGACTGTTGGCATTTGTGGATGAACGGTTCGATGCCAAAATCTTCGATATCTTCCTTGCTGTGAATGCCCAACTCTTTGCAGACTTCGACCTCGACGGGAAGACCGTGTGTGTCCCATCCTGCTTTCCGTTCACAGAAATAACCTCGCATGGTTTTGTAGCGAGGGAATAGATCCTTGATCGCTCGAGTCAGGCAGTGCCCCGGGTGAGGTTTACCGTTGGCGGTCGGCGGTCCTTCGAAGAAGACGTATCGCGGCTGGCCATCGCGTTGTTCAAGCGATTTTTCGTAGACGCGATTTTCACGCCAAAATTCGAGTACCGATTCTTCGAGTTTCGGAAAATCAGCACCGGGCTGGACGGGCTTGAATGGCATAGTGACAGTGAACAGGCGGAACAGGAAAGTATCAACGAAAACAGCCGCCGGTCCGAAACCAGCGGCTCAATCGAACAGCCCGTATTATCAAGCAATCGTCAGGATGTGTAAATGACGTTCTGGCCCCATCTACACCCGACCGCCAGCTACTTTTTTTCCTTGGCCGCTTTTGCAGCTCGTTCGGCCTTTTCGATGGCGCGGTTTTCGGCAGCCTTGGCCTTCATGGCCGCTTTTCGAGCCGCCGCTCGTTCTGGGTCGGTTAAGTGGCCAAATTCACGATCGAATTCTTCGCCATACTTATCATCTTCCAGATTGTACTCGCCCTCGATTTCCTCTTCGAACGTGTCGTCGAAATCCTCGTCAAAGTCAGTCTCGTCGAACTCGTCCACGACGTCTGCCGTGGGGTCTTCCGGGATCAACTTCTTGTCTTCTAGGGGCGACACCAGATCGGCATCGACAATTGGGTCCAGATCAATGTCTGCGCTGGAGTCGTTGGTATCAATATCGTCAACCATAATTCGCTCTGGTTATCTTCTCTCTAAGTCGTTGAACCAAAATATCGGTAAGGAAAGGGTATTGATCAGCCCGAAAGTGTCAAGGAACTGAGCCGAGATTCTGATCGATTCATCAATATCTCTTTGGCATAGTTCGAAAATGCCGGTCGTTAGCTGCGGTGGACCGGGGCTTGAATGGAAAGCTACCCATCCTGCCCCACCGGGATTCAGCTGGTGTATTCCGAATTAAACTCAACGTAGGCCGTGGTCAGGTCGCTGGTCCAGTGTCGAGCGTTTCCGGGGCCTTTGCCGACACTTAGCTCGATCAGCGATTCGAACGAGTCTTTGAGCATCTGGCTGACCGTTTTTTCGCAGAAATCTACCGGTTGGCCCTGCTCGAAAACGGTCTGACCGTTCAACTTCAGGCCAACCTCATTCATTTCAAAATCGGCTCCGCAATAGCCGGCGGCCGAAACAATGCGGCCCCAGTTGGGGTCGTTACCCGTGATTGCGGTTTTCACCAAATTACTGGATGCAATCGCACGTGCGATCTTGTCCGCATCGGCATCTGACCGAGCACCCGAGATGTTGATTTCGATCAAGTGAGTGGCTCCTTCGCCGTCGGCCGGGATCTGACGAGCCAGTTCAACGCAAGTCGCTTCGACTGCGCCAGCCAAGGAGGACAGTGCCTCGCCCGAGTCCAGTTTGGCTGACGACTTGCCACTGGCGATCAAGATCAATCCGTCGTTGGTGCTCATGTGGCCCTCGACACTGACTCGGTTGAACGAGGCGTCGGCTGCTTGCTGGATGATCGTCCGAGCCGAGGATGGAGAAATCGCGGCGTCCGTCATTACGACGGCCAGCATGGTTGCCATCTTTGGGCCAATCATTCCGGCACCCTTGGCCATTCCAACGACAGTGACTTCTTGATCGCCCACTTTGAAGATTCGCGACGCCGTCTTGGTGCCTATGTCCGTCGTGAGGATGGCTTCCGCAGCAGCCGAAAAATGATCTTGCGAATCACCCAATTGAGCGACCACGGACGTAATGCCGGGCTCGATCTTCTGCATCGGCAACTGTTGCCCAATGATCCCCGTGGAAAATACACAAACTTGATTGGGCTGAGCCCCAAGCTGGTGCGATGTCAGTTCTGCCATCTTCCGATTGTTAGCTTCACCTTCGGATCCAGTGCAAGCGTTTGCGTTCCCCGAATTAATCACTAGGCCACGGAACTGATCGGTCGGCGTGATGTCTCGGTTCCAGTCGATACTTGAGGCGTGAATGATGTTGGTGGTGTAGACGCCTGCGGCAACGGCGTCTTGATAGGTTGCGATCAGGGCCAGATCGAGTTTGCTGGATGCTTTGACGCCGCAAGATACGCCCGCGAAGCGAAAACCGTCAGGAATTTGTTGGGACATGATTTGGAAATGCGGAATGAGGGAAGCGGAATCAGGAAACGTTTCAATTCAACGCGGTGGTTTCTTCAAAACCGAACATCACATTGAAGTTCTGCACGGCAGCCCCCGAGGCACCTTTGATCAGGTTGTCCAACACGCTGACGATTACCAGACGATCGCCACATTTTCGAACTGTGATGTCACAAAAGTTGGTATCGGCGACGTCTTTCGTCATCGGCAAGGCGCTGGTGACTCGGACAAACGGCTCGTGCTTGTAAAAATCGTTCAAGCAATCCATCGCCGAATCGGGGTCGGTGTCTTGGTTGGGCATCGCATAAATCGTCGACAGAATTCCGCGATCCATAGGAATCAAATGCGGTGTGAAAATGGTTGAGGTCGTGGCGCCGGCAAACCGCCCAAGAATCTGATCGATCTCGGGCATGTGACGATGCGTTCCCACTCCGTAAGCGGCGACCGATTCGTTGCACTCAGGGTAGTGAAACTTCAGGTTCGCCTTTCGCCCGGCGCCAGAGACTCCAGTCTTCGAGTCAACGATTAGGCTTTGGGTGTCAATCAGGTTTGCCTTCAACAACGGAGCCAGCGGCAGAATCGCCGAACTTGGAAAGCAGCCCGGGTTGGCAACCAAGTCTGCACTCTTGATCGATTCGCGAAACAGCTCAGGGATTCCATAGGGCACTGAGCCGACTCGGGCGGAATCCGGATGCGTCACTTGGTACCACTTTTCAAAGGTCGCCACGTCATTCAAACGATAGTCGGCACTGAAGTCGACGACTCGAACGCCGGCGTCAAGCAAGGAACCAACAACCGCCGCCGATGCAGCATGAGGCAGGCAGCAGAACGCACAATCGATGTCGGATGAGAACTGGCTGACATCCAACGTTTCGAAATTCAAATCTAGGCGATCACGCAAAGACGTGTGGATGTCACCAAGATGAGGATGCTCTGGATCGCGTGATGTGATACGGGTGATTTGAGCCTCAGGGTGTCTTAGCAACAACCTAATCAACTCAAGGGCCGTGTATCCGGTGCCGCCGACAATACCGACTCGAACCATGAAAGAAATCCATCGTGAAAATATGAGGCAAGCGAACCGGTCGCGACTGACGTTTTGATTTCAAGCCAACCGACAATCGTTTTGATCTCAGCAGGATACGCAAATCAGATCAAGCAAACCAACGCATGTAAGTTGCAGATTGTAGTTGCCTAGAGCCGAATACGACAACGCGGGTTCACGGCCTTCCAGCAAGTAAAGATGTTTTCCCGATGAAACAGCGTCTCTGATACCAAGACATCGATTCAAGGCGATGACGCGATCGACTCGAGCAGGACGATCTGATAATCGTCCGTGCGGAACATGAGCCGCATTGGAATCCCACGATCGTAAAAGCTTTCGACAATCTGGATGTTTTCGCGAGCAATTTCAGACTGTTTCAAGGTTTTCTTCGCGTTCGATTTCAGCTTTGCTACAAATTCCTTGAATTTGGTGACCTTTCCCTTGGGAGGGGTGATGTCCTTGTTGGCATCGTATTCTTGCTGAGCGTCCGCGGCGGCCGCGCGAAGCAGCGTGACGAGCTTTTTCAAATCATTGCTGCGGGTGATCGGTTGTACCGTTCCGTCGGCGTGCTTGAGCATCAGCCTCAAGTCAAAGTTTGCCTTTTTTCGAATGCTGGTGTCAAGTTGAAGCCACATGAATCGATTGCCGGCCGCCTTGTGAAAGTGGATGATCGAAGGCGTACCTGGTTGAACGATCGGCGACTCAATCACGATTTCCGGGAAGCCGGATTTCTTGATTGGAAGTAGTTCAACGGTAAGCTGCTTCGGGTCGGGGATCCATTCGATGGCCGATTCAACTTTGGCCGATGGTTTGTCACGAGTCAGTTTCAGATCGGACAAAATGACTGGCGACCGTAACGCCAGCGTCCGAGATGTGTTGGCCAGTTTCATTTTGAGGGCGCAATTCCGAACGTAATTGGCGATGCGAGACGAAGCCGCTTCGGGAAGCCAGTGAAACTTGATCTGCCCAGACGGTTTGTCAAAATCGAATTGTCCGACGGCATCCCCTTTGTTGCGAGGTGTCTTTTTCGCAAGCAGCGTCCACTGCCGTTTGGTCGTTTCATTGCGTTCAAGACTGAAATCAGTTTTTCCTTTGCCAATTCCTGCGGCCGTTTTGAGTTCCAGCGCCAGCAAATGAATAGAACTCTGTTTGAGTGTGCCCAAGACTACTTCATCCGTCGATTCCGTGGTCGGCAGGTCGACAAATTTTGGGAACCCATCGAACGGTTCTGGAGGCTCCGCGTTTTTTGGCTTTTGTGCGTTGTTCTTTTGAGTCTTGGATTTCGCTGATGTTTTAGTGCTCGGGTTTTTGCTCGGCGTCTTCGCCATCGGCACGGAATCAGATTTTGTCGATGTTGAAGGTGGTTTGTCTGTTCCCTCAGTCCGCTTCGCTTGTTGACCAGCGGCTGGAACGGTTGACTTGGATGTCTCTGCAGCGGTCTTGGGTGAGCTTTCCGATTCGTCAGGTTTCGGACCAAAGGCGTTGGGATTTACGACCGGCGGCGGAAGCGGCGGTTGGGTGGCCGGTACTGCGGGCGTTCCGTTCGGACTTGGTCCTGCTTGGTTGGTTACAAGATCCGACGGATCCAAGAGCCCCATAGTTTTGGGCCCAATGAGCGATCTGTGGCGAATCGTGGAATCATTTCGGTCTTGCAGCGCCGTTTGATTCTGCGATGAAGGTCTTGATGGAGCCGATTTTCGTATCGCCTGAAGGCCAAAGTAAGCGAGCAGCCCAACCGTAATGGTCACGGCGGCCAGCGAGGAAAACCGCCCGACATTACTACTTCCGGGGCCCGCTTCCCAAGCTTGGCTGGTTCGTCGCCTCGACTTTGCCTTTTGTGTTTCCGTTAGCTGGGCGTTGTTTTTCAGTCTCTCGATCTCACCATCGGTGACGGCAACCGGATCTTTTGTATCGGCCTGATGATTTTCTACAGACTGTTGGGAAGGTGATTCAACCGTACTTTGTTCGATCCAGCTCTCAAGCTCGGCAAGCGACTCCGTGAAAACTTTTTCATCTTTGGTGTTTAAATTTGAAACCAGTTTCGTCAGCTGCCTTGTCGTCGTGGAGGAAGGCAAATGGTTGAGCAAACGGCGTCCCATTCTGACGACCGCCAGCAGGTCGCCCTGTTCGGGAGAAACGTTCTCTTTGGCCATTTGTGTTGATTGTTTTGTCAGGGGAGACAATGCAATCTGTGAAATTTTTACGACGTCTTGCTCGGTGATCAGCACGTTGTCCATCGACAGATACTCGTGGACAACCGATCGCTCATGAGCGTGCTTCAGCCCCGCAATTGAATCGCGGATAATCGTTGCGATTTTGACCGCACTTAGTGACGGTGCGTCCAACTCAGCCAGTGACATGCTTGGGCTGTATTCGGTAACCAGATAGTAGCGACCTTGATGCATGTCGATGTCGAACACATGCGCCAAGTTAGGATGACCCAGTTCACCCGCTCGTCTGGCTTTGTTCAAAAATCGCTCGCGTCGGTCTGATTCGTCGGTAAGCTCGACCGGCAACACTTGAAGCTGAACGGTTCGGCCCAGTTGCGGATGCAGCGCGACAAAGCGATCGCCGAAAGAATCGCGACGCACTCGCGTGAGCAACTGATAGTTACCCAAATGGAGCCGATATCGCCCCGACAACAGGTACTTGGCCTGCCACTCGGTCAGTAGTTTCTGTTTGACCAATCCAGCGGCGTCTTCGGTGTCGCTTGGATCAGGATTTTCAGACAACCATTTCTCAAACACATCCGGCTTGAGCACCTCGCTCTTTTTCAGGCAAGTGCGAAAATCGTACTTTGGTTTAGGATCCAAATTCGAGGACATCGTTCGATACGCGGCAAGAGAGAACGGTTGAGGTGGTGAAATGATTGTAATGAACTGGTGCGGGTTCAGCCATGTTCTCACCTGTTCGGGGTGGAATTTTTTTTGATACTGAGTCACGCTGCGGTGTTGCTGATCACCCTGTCAGAAAACTCGGCAGCTGTCACTATTAGATCGTATTTTTTTCGGAGATCAAACGCTGGTATTGAGCATCGACTTGGCTGGCGCAGGCATCGGTGGAGAAAGCCGAAGCCGCGTGCTCAAGAAGTTTCTGAGACAGCATTTTCAATAAGTTTTCGTTTTCGAGCAGACTTTGTGCCGCACGAGCGATTGCTGATGGTTCATTGGGAGGAACCATGCACTGTTTGAGCATTGGTATTGAGAGAATCTCTGACGTTCCACCGACATCGGTTGCTACGATCGGTAGTCCAACCGACGCCGCTTCCAGCAAAACGCGTCCCAAGGGCTCTTGGCGGGCAGCGTGAACCAGCAGAGTCGATTGCTGCATGATTTGCGCGACATCCGATCGTCTGCCCAGAAAGTGAATCTGGTTGCCCAATCCGCATTCGGCAATACGATCATGCAACGTCGCTTCGTATTCGACCGCCTCTGGTTTCTGTGAATGTCGCTGGCCGATGATTAGCAGATGGAGCGATGGACCAAGGTTTGGCTCCGACGAGCCCAGTTCAACAAAGGCTTCGATCAGTGTGTCGAGCCCTTTTCGCATGCCGATCTGTCCGCAGGAAAGTAACAGCTGCGAAGTTTCCGGCAGTTCCAGTTCTTCGCGAATCGAGCCAGTGGCAGTCGCCGCATTGAGGAACGCTTCGCGGTTGATTCCGTTGTGAATCGTCATCGAGCGTTCGGGTGTCAGGCCATGCTGCACATGAAACGCACGAGTCGCCTCGGAGACGGCGATGATTTGATCGATTTGATTGATATCCTGCATCGCTTTGCGACTGATCTTGATAATGTCGCGCAAGTACCCAAGCGATGGGACGTTCAGTTCGCGGCAAACCGGTCCGCAAAGACGGCTCATGGACAAACTGTTGCAGTGAACGATATCCGGGCCAGTGGTCTGGATTGCGGCGGCGATCGATGCCCGCAATTCCGATTGGTCCAGACGAATGGAGGCTTCGTTGGTCCGTTGAAACGGAATAATGGGAAAGTCGTTGGACGACAGCTTCCTGCTCAGTGGAGAATCGGGCGGAACGAGCGCCGAGAACCGCCAGCCGCGTTGCTTGAGCAAACCAGCAACCGCGAGGAATGAGTTTTCGCCACCGTTGACCGAGCCAAATTCGAACGTAGCTAAGACATGTCCCGGCATGTTAAGCGACTACTCAACTGTCCAAGTTTCACCGCCAGCGAACAGGTCAGCCAATTCGCCGTCGTTCTTTTCGGCTTTCGCGTCGGCGACCTGAGCATTGATCAAGTCGTCGTAGGTGGCTCGCTGCACATCGCGGAAAACACCAATCGGTTCGGGGAACTCGGGATGACGCATTCGTGAAAGCAGAAACGCCAACTGTGGCGACGCGGCATTCTCGTCATGGAAAAGCAAATCATCTTGAGCGACGTTGCCATCCAATTTGACGACTTCGGGCTCGAAACCATTCAGGCGAATGCCTTTGGTGCCGCCTGAGAAAATCAAAGGCTTTCCGTGTTCCAGCTCAACCGTGCAGTCGGCTTTGGTGTCCTTGTTCTTGGCGTAATCCCAAGTCCCGTCATTAAACACGTTGCAGTTCTGGTAGACCTCAACAAACGAGGTCCCTTTATGCTCAGCGGCTCGTTTGAGTGTCGCAACGAGGTGTTTGATGTTAGTGTCGATCGAACGGGCGACAAAGGTTGCCTCGGCCGCGATCGCGATCGAAATCGGATTGAGCGGATGATCGATGGAGCCTCTTGGCGTACTCTTGGTGACCGATCCGACTTTGGAGGTAGGGGAATATTGTCCCTTGGTCAGGCCGTAAATGCTGTTGTTGAACAGGATCACGTTCAAGTCGATATTCCGCCGCAACATGTGCATGAAGTGGTTGCCGCCGATGCTCAACGCATCACCATCACCCGTGATGACCCAGACGCTCAGATCGGGACGAGTCGATTTCAGGCCGGTCGCGAATGCCGGCGCGCGGCCGTGGATGCTGTGCATGCCGTACGTGTTCATGTAGTACGGGAAACGGCTGGAGCAACCGATGCCGCTGATGAAAACGGTGTCTTCCTGAGTCGCTCCGATTTCGGGCAACACTTTTTTCATTTGAGCCAGAATCGAGTAGTCGCCGCAGCCGGGGCACCAGCGAACATCCTGATCGGATTCGAAATCTTTGGCTTTCAGGACGGGTAAGTTCATGGAATTAACCTAGTAAGTGTTTTGGCAACGCGTGGGTCGCCTAATGATCGTTGTTCAGCTTGAGAAGGTGCGATGTTGATTCGTGTGTTCACTTTAGGAATTGTTCGGAAACTACTTCGAATTGGCTTTCGGCCTAG
>CAZLYM010000153.1:0-10519 GCA_964563475.1 uncultured Pirellulaceae bacterium | reverse complement strand
TCTGGTACCACTCAACAAGGTTCTGGTACCCAAGGGTCTGGATCCGCTAACAAAAACACTCCCAATCCGGCGTTGACGAACCCGGCACTGGCGAACAAAAAAGCACCTGAAAAATTTCATGCAAAATTTGTGACGACCAAGGGTGACTTCGTGATTGAAGTTACGCGAGAGTTGTCGCCCACTGGTGCAGACCGATTCTACAACTTGGTCGACATTGGCTACTTCAACAATATTGTGTTTTTCCGTGCCATCCGTGGGTTCATGATCCAGTTTGGCGTGCACGGCGACCCAAGCATCTCCAAGCATTGGTCAGAGTCCAACATCAAAGATGACCAGCCAGGCAAGGCTTCTAACCTTCCTGGGTTCATTTCGTTTGCCAAAACCGCTCGACCCAACAGCCGATCGACTCAGATGTTTATCAATCTCGGCAACAATGCCGGTCTCGATCGGCAGGGATTCACTCCATTTGGCAAAGTGGTTGAAGGCTTGGAAGTTGTCGGGAAACTTAACACCGAATACGGCGAAAACCAGCCAGCCGATCAGGGCATGTTTGTTGAAAAAGGCAACGCGTGGTTGCTGAAGAAGTACCCACGACTTGACATTATCAAGTCAGTGACATTTGTCGAACCGAAGTAACGACACTTCAGCGTTTCCAACCTGATTTCAAACTCGTACCCAGTTTGACCTCTCTTACTTAACCTACTCAACCATCGAACCGGGGTCTCCCGGTTTGAGGTTGATTGCGTGGGGGTTGTAGTCATCAATGTTCGACACGTCGAGGTCTGGGCTAAATTGCTCGGACGGCTCCAGCGTGATCGGGCTGTGCAAATCCTTTTGTCTGGCAATGACGCTGTGATGGCGAGTCAGTTCTAGAACGGCTAAGAAAACCCCAACCATGGCCGATTTGTGCATGCCGGGTTCAAATAATTCAGAAAACGAAAGGCTGTTGCAACCCACCAGCCGAGCGTGAATCCTTTTCATGTAAACATGAATCGGAGTTTCGTCATAAAAAATATTTTCCTGTTGTAACGGACGATTGTCACGCAGGACTCGACCGAAGGCACTGACCAGATCCCACAGTTCAACTTCACTGAGTGGTTGCGACGCTAGGTCAATTTTTCTGGACGGCGCATCGTCGGACATTCGACAAAATCTGTCCTGCCATTTCCGACCGGCCTCGTCTAGCCGAATACTGGCATCCTTGAACTGCTTGAACATCAGCAGCCGCTGCACAAGATGTTCTCGTGGGTCATCTTCCGAGGTTTCTTCCTCTTCGTGCTCATTGCGAGGCAGAATGGCGCGTGACTTCATCTCCACCAAAGTGCTGGCGACGCGGATAAAATCACCGACGCTGTCAATCGAGATCTCTTTCAAGACATCGATGTATTTTAAGTACTCGTCAGTGACTTTTGCCAACTGAATTGCCGTCACTTCAATCTCATGGCGTCTGACAAGATACAGCAGTAAATCGATAGGGCCTCGAAACACATCACTGTCGACGCGGAAACTCATTCAATTCATCCTTGGAAGTTACTATTTGATTCAGTGAATCATAATGTTGCAGCAGGTTCGATTATAGCGTATCGGTTATTCCGTTTTTGTTTTTCCTGTCAGCCAGCAACCCAAATCAAGCCCGGAAACTGCGAGGTTTCCGTAACCGGAATTCTTTCTTCAGCCCGATAAGTTTAGTGTTGACCCAACAACATAAAATGGAAATTCGGCTGTGGAGCCTGAACAGACTCTGTTTGTTCGTCGTGCTCATCATCGCCGCTGCAGTTCGTCAGCGAGGAGAAATGCCGAGTATGCCAAGTGATCATATCAAGATCCAAACTATTCAGCAGTTAAGACAATTTGTCTCCCATACTTTATGCCAACAAAGCGATTTTGAAGAAGGTATTTTCCAGGTCACCGAGAGAATTCTCACGAGAGGCAAGCGGACGTGCGGCATCTTTTTTTGTTTGCACGGACCACGAAGCGTCAAACTAACGGCCGTTTGGGAAACTGACACCAATTCGATTTTGTTCTATGGCTCAACCGGCGAAAGATTCGGAAAAACAGTGCTGGCAACAGCTCTGGCAATCTAAACTAAAACCGGTGTTCACACTACAACACGACAACATTTAGCTAAAAAGGATTTTAATATGCTGGTTCTTTCCAGGAAGGAAAGCGAAAAAATAATGCTGGGCGACGAGATTGTCTTAACCATCGTACGGATCTCCGGAGATCGTGTGCGACTGGGAATCGAAGCCCCTTCAGGAATGTTGATTCTCAGAAAAGAACTTGATTTAGAATCGGATGACTCCGCCGCAGGGATCGGGGAGAAGCCGGAACCAAATCAGCAGGCCAAAGCAGCCTGAATCTCAAAATCGCTCGACACCGTTTGCTGTTACTCCCGAACTGCATTCAACTGTTGATCGATTGCACCATTGCAAAACCAAAAAAGGCCGTGCTGGAATTTATCCAGTACGGCCTTTTTGTATTGATTCTCGAGAATCGTTTTACGAGTTGGTCACTACAGCCGTTTTAACCACAACGACAATATCAAATGGCAGAGCAGTAGCGAGTAGCTTCCAATGACCACGTGAACTTCGGGGCCTATGCCGCGCGGTTGGCGGTCATTTCTTTTCGAGGGCGGTAGAGATGCTCACGTGTTGGTGGCATTCCCGAAAGTCCTTTCGAGGCCTGCTTCGTAACAACCGTTTGATAGATCCGGGCCCCTCCGTCGCCTAGCGCGAAAACACAGCCCGCTAGATACAGAACCCACAGTCGGTATTTTTCTTCTCCGACCTGACGAATCGCTTCGTCTTTGTTCGCCTCCAATCGCTGGCACCACAGGCGACAGGTTTGTGAATAGTGGTCTCGCCAGCCTTCCACGTCGTGCACATCAAAGCCTTCGCTTTCCATGCACTGAATCATGTGGCCAAGATGGTCCAGTTCCCCACCAGGGAAAATGTACTTCGCAAGGATTCGACGTTCGGGCGACATGTGCCGGAACTTCTTATCGCTCATTTTTCCAGGCCGAGTGATTCCATGATTGAGGAACATCCCACGATCAGGGAGTAGCGAGTTCACTTTTTTCATGTAGCCCGCCATGTTGTCGATCCCCACGTGTTCGACCATGCCGATGCTGGAAATTTTATCGTACGGGCCTTCCACAAACGCGTAGTCTTTCAGTTCGGCGGTCACCAGATTAGAAAGTCCTTCGTCTTGGATTCGTTTCAGCGTGAATTCCAATTGACGCTCCGAAAGGGTGATGCCGTGGGCCTTCACGCCATAGTGTTTCGCAGCGTGGCAGATTAACGCGCCCCACCCACAGCCGATATCCAGCATTCGCTCGCCCGGCTTCAGTTGCAGCTTTCGGCAGATCATGTCCAGTTTGTTAAACTGTGCTTGTTCGAGCGAATCGTCCCAGTTGTGGAAGTATGCACAGCTGTAGAGCATGTTTTTATCAAGGAACAACTGATAGAACTCGTTGCTGACATCGTAATGAAACTGGATGAAGTCCTTGTTGTCTGCTTGCTGACGTCGAAGCCCCGTTTCGTCTCCTTCGAAGCAATGCTCCAGCTGAGTCTGCTCGCCTCTTGAGAAGATGAACGCGGCGGCGAACTTTGCGATCATACCCAGCGGCACGTGACGCGATTTCTTTCGACTGTTCTTAACACGAGCCTTCTCGATGAAGGTCGTCATGTCGGCTCCGACAAAATTGATGGAACCTTTCGCGTACAGACGCAGTAGCGTATCGGCTTTCGGGCGACGCAACATACTGCCGATCACGCCCGGACCTCCGAGGACGATTTCGAATCCGGGATGAACGTTTTCACCCAATGGAATCAGACTGTCGTCCCATAACCTCACGCTGACGGGAGCATTGAGCTTTGTGCGAAGGTAGTTGATCAACTCGGTCGCGCGAGAGATCTGGTTTTTCTGCCGTGATTCGGTACTGAACATTCCTTGTTCCCTGTTTCAATTCGCTCAATGGAGTCGATGCTCCGCCACTAGGCTCCAGTGCCTTTAAAACTAGAGTCCCAGTTTATCTGAAATCGAGGTTTGGCCGCGAGACTGTTTTATGACAGCAGAAAAGGGGCTGCAAAGCAAAATCAGCCGTTTGAAAACTCGTCCAAGCCCGAAACAAAGCCCTGAAGGTCTTGGAAATAGTTGGGGTATGTCTTGGCCACACAGCCGGGATCAAGAATTTCGACTCCGGATTGCTTCAAGCCGACTAGGGCAAGGCTCATGGCCATCCGGTGATCGTCATAGGTTTCAATGACCGCCGGTCCCAGAGGTTGTGGGTGAATTGTCAGCCCATCCGGGTGTTCGTCAACTTTCGCACCAAACTTTCGCAGCTCAATTGCTAGGTTTCCGATGCGATCCGTTTCTTTGACTCGATTGTGAGCCACATTTCGAACGGTGGTCGAGCCGTCAACAAAAAGGGCGACTGCCGCCAGTGTTTGAACAGTGTCACTGACGTTGGACATATCGATATCGATGCCGACCTTCGCAGGACCGGCGACCGTAATCCCGTTTGCTGCCCAAGTTACTTCGCAACCCATTTGCTGCATGCAGTCGACGAACCCAACATCACCCTGAAGCGAGTCACGCCCCAAACCTTGAACGGTTGCCGTTCCACCACAGATCGCTGCGGCTGCCCAAAAGTAACTGGCGGCCGATGCGTCTGGTTCAATCGCATAGTTGTTAGCAGCATAGGCTTGGTCGCCCGCGATTCGGAAATGACTAAGAGACTCGTTTGACTGGACCGTGACACCGAATGATTTCATGACCTCAATCGTCATCGTGACGTAAGGTTTCGAAATCAGCGGTCCGTCGATCTCAATCGTGATGTCTCCCGAAGCCAGCGGGGCCGCCATCAACAGGCCGCTAAGATATTGACTGGATACATTGCCTTGTACTTTGAGCGTTCCACCACCAAGTCGGTCAGACTTAATGGAAACAGGAGGGCAGTCGCCCGCCGATTCTGCTTTGACACTGGCTTCCAGTTGAACGAGTGCATCGACTAGTGGGCCGATGGGGCGTTCGTGCATTCGATCAATGCCTTCTAGTTGAAAGGTGCCACCGTGAAATCCTAGAATCGCTGTGAGGAACCGAATGGTGGTTCCACTGTTGCCGATAAATAACTGGGCCGTCGTTTCCGGGAATTGGCCTCCGCATCCGTCGACGGTAACACGATCGTGATCCCAGTCGGTTTCAATCTGAATTCCCAACCGCCGCAAGGACTCGATCATGAACTGAGTATCATCACTGTTGAGCACTCCCGTCAGGACCGAGCGTCCGGAAGCCAGTGCCGCAAGCGGCAGCGCCCGATTGGTAATGCTCTTGGAGCCCGGCGGGCGAATCGTTGACCGGATTTGGCCAAGCGCAGGGTGAATTTCAATGATGTCCGACATAAAAATGGGCGATGTGAGAAACTGTTTCCCGCGACACCGCGCCGACGGTTTGCTGGGATGGTATATACTGAAACGGAAACTACCACTCTATCCACTACACGCTTCATCGGGAACCAACCATGAACAAGAACGAAAACCGACTACTGAATCGCCGACAATTTGTGGTTCAAAGCAGTTTGCTGGGAGGAGGAGCTCTTGCCGCAGTGAGTGTTCCCTGCTGTGCCGCGTTGACGCCAGCACCGTCGATGGATTCCGAGCCATGGTTTGAGATCTCGTTGGCTCAATGGTCGCTACATCGCATGCTGCGCGCAGGAAAGCTGAACAATTTGGATTTTCCGGCATTCACCAAGGAAAAATTCCAGATTGGGGCCGTCGAGTACGTCAATCAGTTCTTTAAGGACAAAGCCGAGGACCAGAAGTACTTGGCCGAGCTCAATTCCCGGTGCTCGGACGCTGGGGTCGAATCCGTGCTCATTATGGTCGATGGCGAGGGAGCAATCGGTGATCCTGACGAAGCCAAACGCAAGGAAGCGGTCGAAAATCACCACAAATGGGTCACCGCGGCCAAGACTCTGGGCTGCCACTCGATCCGGGTAAACGCCAAGTCGGGCGGGGGCTACCAGGAGCAGGTGAAACTGGCGGCGGATGGCCTGAGACAACTCAGCGAATTTGCCGCTCAGCATCAGATCAATGTCATCGTGGAAAACCACGGCGGCCTGTCATCCAACGGGCAGTGGCTGGCTCAAGTGATCCGGAATGTTAATCTGGATAACTGCGGGACCTTGCCTGATTTTGGAAACTTCCGGATCTCGAAGGGGGTCAATTACGATCGGTACCTTGGCATGGCGGCCATGCTTCCATATGCCAAAGCCGTTAGTGCCAAGAGCCATGAGTTTGACGAAGCTGGAAATGAGACCAAATCTGACTTCATCAAAATGATGACACTGGTGAAGGATTCGGGCTATCGAGGCTACGTCGGGGTCGAGTTCGAGGGGAGAGGTATCTCCGAAATCGAGGGGGTTACCAAGACCCGCGACCTCCTGCTCCGCTGCCGCAAAGAGCTGTCCTGAGAAAGATGGCCGGATTGAGAAACCAAGCCAATCTTTCCTATCTTCCACGGTGATTCGGCATCGCACCACATCGGCGGCGGACCTCTGGGCTCGCCGCGTTGAATTCGACCGACCAGAAGCCCGGTTCTCTATGGGCTCACCATGGCGTTTGACGAACGCGTGCCTGTCGGCATTTTCTGGGTCCCGCTTGAACTTATTCGCGGGAAAACCCAAAAACTTAATGGATGGACACCTAGATTCTGTGACACAGGCCAGTGCTCGCTTTTTGTGCACATTTTTCGTGCACGCATTTCGGGCACCACTGCATGTCTTATTTGCAGAATCGCAAAATCGACGTAAGTGCAAGCACTGTCAAGACATCAGCAGTCGCATTTGTCTGGCTCGGATGATGAGGGCGAGCAAAGAGGCCAAGTTCTGTTGGAAAAGCAGATCGGGCCTCAAACGACAAACATCCCTACAGACGCATATGCGGAAGGAGTCCATTGTGACTGAGACACTCGCCCAGAATCAGGAATTCACGGTTCGCTGCCAGCAGGTACTTCAAGTTGCCAAGCAGCTATTTCAAGGTAGGCCAGATTGGGTCACATTCTTTCGGGAAGTTTTGGGGGTCAATGGAGCCGCCCGCAACGTCTTCCCGGACCAGGCAGAATATGTCCTTTTTGAACAGTCCCCAGAGTTCGCCGATATTCAGACGATGGTCGGCAGCCTTCGTAACAAAAAGGCCAGCTCCGGCGGCAAGAATGAGGTGACTCGCGTCATCACCGTTCGCCTACCCGAAAGCCTCCACGAAGCCTTGAAGGCGGAAGCGGTCGATCACAAAACCAGCATGAACAAGCTTTGTATCTCAAAGTTGCTGCAAGCCCTAATCGACGAAGAGGAAAACGCGCGACAGCCAGCTGCCAGCTCGGCTGAGGTTCCGGCTCGCCAGTCACTGGGCACCAACGCCCAGCCGCCCCAGCAAACGACCAGCACACAGCAAGCTCCGCAGTCCCCCCAGTTTCGCTCGACCTTCCCCGGTCAGTAAAATTGGCTTAAAGGGATACTGCTCAGCTTTCAAACGGATGTACGTGTCTTGCGAGAAGTCGTTTTCACGAAAACATCAGCGAGCTGGAACTTATGCGAAACAGGTTCCATGCTCGCCGTTTTCAGAATTGTCTAGTCTAAGGAAACGTACGGAATTTTGGTCGTCCGAAGCCCTTGGTTGTTGAGCCCAGTCCGAAATAGCAAATTGCATGCGTCATCATAGCCCGAATCGTCAGCGAGGGGCCGGTTCCTCACTTACGTGTCGGGTTGGGATTTGCTGGATAAGAACTTACGGCAATCCATGCAATTTTTAGAAAGCCAGTTCGAAATAGTTACCGAACAGTTCCAAAGGGTGAATTCTTATCTGCGACTCGGCGTATGACGTGATCGTGATTGGGGCTGGAGCAGCCGGTCTGATGGCGGCAACCTCGGCAGCCAGTCGAGGCCGAAGGGTTCTGCTGCTGGAGAAGAACCGCAAGCTTGGGGTCAAGATTTTAATTTCCGGCGGTACTCGTTGCAACATTACTCACAACTGTGACAACGCGGGCATCATCAAAGCTTTCGGTCGAAACGGACGCTTCTTGCATTCGGCTCTGGCGGCGTTGCCTCCGACCGACGTGATCAACATGATCGAGGCGGCGGGCGTTGCCACGAAGGTTGAAGAAACCGGCAAGATCTTCCCCGTCAGCGATCGAGCCATCGATGTTCGCGACGCGCTGGTAAAAATGGCGGTCGAGGCCGGAGCGACCATCGAGCCCGAATCTCCCGTCGACCGGATCGATCAAACTGATGCGGGCTTCACGGTACACGTTGCAGGCGATAACGGTCGGACGATGAACTGCCGGTCGCTGCTGGTCACGACAGGAGGTCTTTCTTATCCCGGATGCGGAACAACGGGTGACGGCTACGCATGGGCCGAGCAGTTCGGGCACTCGATCGTGAAAACTGTTCCGGCCTTAGTGCCATTGCTCAACGATCAACCTTGGGCAAACGATTTGAAAGGCATCACAATCGAGCGAATGTTGGTTCAGCTGTTCGAGGAACCTCAGGCGAAAAATGTTGGCGAGGATTCGGGGCAAGATTCGGTTCCGGCAACTCCAAAGAAAAAGCGCAAGTCAAAATGTTTGGCCAATCGCGAGGGTTCATTCTTATTCACTCATTTTGGCTTCTCCGGGCCAGCTCCGTTGGATGTCAGTCGCGAAGTCGCTCGCCATCCCGATCGAAAATCGCTTCGGCTAGTTTGCGACTTCCTTCCCGATGTCAAAGAAGAAACACTACTGAGTCATTTGGCGGACAAAAAATCAAGCGAAGGAAGGCAGCAGGCGTCCGGCCTATTGTCCGACTTTTTCCCGCGTCGCCTTTCGGACCAATTGTTGAACCAAGCGGGTATCGAGCCAACGACTCGAAATGCCGAACTCTCCAAGGCAAACCTGCGACGCCTGACTGAAACAGTTAAGCGATTGGCGTTTGAGGTCAATGGAACGCTTGGCTTCGAGAAAGCGGAGGTCACCTCGGGCGGCGTGAACTTGAAAGAGGTGGACAGCAAAACGATGCAGAGCAAATTGCAGCCCAATTTGTTTTTCGCCGGCGAAGTCTTGGATCTAGACGGGTACATTGGTGGCTTCAATTTCCAATCGGCGTTCAGCACGGGTTGGCTGGCAGGGCAGCATGTCTGAAAAAGTGCAAACGGAAATCCGAGCCTTCGATACTTTAGTCGCTCCGATGTGGACTTGGAGTTTGCAATGATCGAGATTCAGTTGCCAATCGAGAAGCATGAACGATCGTGGGTTGCTCTGGCGTTTAGCTGGTTCTTCCTGCTGATGGCTGGCTATCAGATTTTGCGCCCCATTCGCGAGTCACTCGTGTCCGATCTTCCTAGCGAAGAGAAACCGACTCTGTTTTTGGTCGTCTTTTTCGTGATGCTTGTTGCAGTGCCGGTCTTTGGCTGGGTTTCTTCGGTCGTCCCCCGTCGCTGGTTGGCGCACGTCGTCTTCCATTTCTTTGTGGCTCAACTTGTCGCGTTTACCGCTTGGATTTTTCTTGGCACTGAAGATCATGCCGTTTGGCAGGCAAGAATCTTTTTCGTCTGGCTATCAGTGTTCATCTTATTTGCGACCTCCGTTTTTTGGAGCGTCATGGCCGACCTGTTTTCCAAGGCTCAAGGAGAAAGACTGTTTGGCCCGATCGCAGCCGGAGCAACACTGGGCGGAATCGTTGGCTCATCGGTTGCCAAATGGTTGGCGGCGTCTTTGGGGTTGGGTTGGTTGCTCGGAATTGCCGCGATCCTGCTGGAGCTGGGGTTGATCGCGGCTTCGATGCTGCGGCGACTGAAGAATCAATCCGCCGACGACATCGAAACAGATAATCAATTGGCTGATGAGCCCGAACTTGACAAGCCAGAAGAATCCGGGATCTGGGCAGGCGTCATCGACGTCTTGAATTCTCCGTATTTGCGATCGATCGCGTTCTATATTGCGCTGGTGAGTTTTTGCGGGACGATGGTGTACATGCAGCTGACCGATTCTGCCAAGCTGGCCATTCCCAACCGCGACGAGCGCACGGCATTCTTCGGCAGCCTGAATTTGTATACTCAGCTAGGCACCTTGGTCGTTCAGCTTCTGTTGATCGGCCCGATGATGAAACGGCTGGGCTTGGGCGTGGTGTTATCGATCCTGCCCATTGTCTATGCGATATGTTTCACGCTGTTGGGATTCAGCTCGTCCTTGTTCACTCTTGGTTTGGTCGACGTTTTGACTCGAGTCGGAGCCTATGGCGTAACCGTTCCCGCCCGAGAAGTTCTGTTCACGGTGGTGGAACCTGACGAAAAATACAAAGCCAAAAACGTGATCGACACAGTGGTCCTGCGAGGGGCAGACGCGGCGTCGAGCAAGTTGTACATCGGCATCGGCCAAGCGACTTCTGCCGCAGCGTTTGTTCCCTGGCTGATGCTGCCGGTCACCGCGGTCTGGCTGTTCGTTGCGACGCGGCTTGGGCGCGGACAGCGGGAATTGGCCGACGGTCAGT
>CAZLYM010000152.1:0-10650 GCA_964563475.1 uncultured Pirellulaceae bacterium | reverse complement strand
CCGCCCGATTCTCAGGGCCCCGGCGAGTCACCAGCGGGTTTTTCGGCTTGACTGTGAACGTCCGTGGGATAAACTACTAAAGTTCACGAAACCGGTTTCAAGTCGCATTTCGTGGCTAGGTCCGCTCTTTTGTCGCCGATATTGATTGTTCCCCATTGATGCGCACGTGGGACAATCAAAGCGACGAAATCTGAGTGCTGGGTCACTCGGCTCGCCCAAGTGATTTTTTCAATCTGCTGATTAATGTTACTCCCAAAGGGACCGACCATGTTTCGTCCACTGATTTGCACCATTGTCTTAAGCCTGATTCTGACTGCTGGTATCCACGCGGACAATGCAAGCGACTTCAACGGCGATTCAGCATGGAACACAATCGATCTTGATGCCCTGAACGTGGCAATCGAAGGCAGCACGACCAACCTAGCCTTTGACCTGAACGCGGACGGCATCGTGAACATCGATGACCGAGATACTTGGCTTGCCACGGCAGCGGGAGCAAACGGATTTGCAAGCCCTTACCTTATCGGTGATATCAATCTCGATGGAACCGTCGATGTGTTGGGCGATGCTTTCATACTGGTCGGAAATCTTCTCTCATCGACTTCCAACTGGTCCGACGGTGACTTAAACGCGGACGGACAAGTAGACGTTTTGGGCGACGCATTCGCTTTGGTCGCCAACTTGAATCAATCCAACAATGACATCATTGCCCTGTTCAGCGCCAGCACCGAGCTGGAAGAACCCACCTCGATCGAAACCCCCAATGCTTTAATTACAAAGTTTGCCGATCGAGCTCGTGACCGGCATGCTCGCGAGAGTCAATTCCGCGCCTATGACCATTATCTGCCTTGGTATTGGGAGCAGCGAATGATGAATGTCGAAATCATCGATCGCGTTGGCAGAAACGGTGGGAACTCGATCACGTTTAACTACTCCACTCAAGATCGATTAAACCCGGCGGAGTTCCGGACGTTCTTCCGCGGCTTCAACACGGTTGCAGAGTACTCCAACAACCAACTTGCGACACTCGTTTCCACGACGCCTTCCGACGAGCCCGGAGAAACTGACTACAACTACTCCGCAACCGTAGCCGACAACAGGCAGTTCGGCCGACCGTTGCGATTGGGCGATCGAATCGAAATGGAAATCAGCCAGTTTCTTGGCGCACCCCGCAATGGTCGGACAAACTACTACGGCACCACGATGCTGTACGTGGTTGGCGAAGGGATTGTCCCTTGGGGAACCTCCGAGGATCTGGGAATTCCTGCTTTAACGGCCCAAGATCTGGGACTTCCTCCTGGAACGCCCGTAAACGTAAACTTCAACCACGCGCTCGATTCTCATCCGTTGCCGGACGCGGCGCTGTTGGGCGGCATGACAACACAGCACCGCCAGTACTCGGCTGAACCCGACAACGCATTCAAGCAAATTGCCACGAATTTGGCTCCGATTAACGGCTACCCATTCATGCTGGGTCGGCGTCTACACCATACTGATTTTGGAAACGGTACGCATTCTGAATCAGGCAACCCCGTTTTCTTTGAACATCGCAACAAGCTGGGTTCTAAATACATCGCTCGAAGCTGTGTTGCCTGCCACGTGAATAATGGGCGCTCAATTCCACCAAGCGTCGGCAGTCCCTTGAATCGGTTTGTCGTCAAGGTTGGATCAAACGAATCCGGATCGCCCGACCCGACGCTTGGATCAGTACTGCAACCTCAAAGTACCAGCGGTGCGGGCGAAGGACAGGCTTCGGTCAGCAGCTACACCGTCATCGATGGCACTTATGGAGATGGTACGTCGTACTCGTTGCAACGCCCCAATTACTCCTTCACCGGCACGACACCTTCCCATTACTCAGTTCGAGTAACGCCGGCGATTGTCGGGATGGGATTGCTGGAGGCGATCAGTGAACTGAGCATCAATGAGTTGGCCGATCCGGATGATGCAGATCAAGATGGAATCTCGGGGCGGCCACAGGTCCTAACCGATCCGGCCACAGGAGAATCACGCATCGGTCGCTTCGGCTACAAGTGCGGAGCCTCAACAGTTAGCGAACAAGTCGCAGCGGCACTGAACACGGACCTTGGCGTCGCCACATCAACGTTCCCAATTTTTGACGGCGAATCCTCTCCCAGCCCCGTCGAGATCGATGACGAAGATCTTGATTTGATGACTCGCTACATTGCGTTGCTGGGAGTCCAATCCCGCCGTGATCTCAGCGATGCTCAAGCACTTCAGGGTGAAGCACTCTTCTCCAGTGCTGGTTGTGCCAAGTGCCATACGACTGAGTTAACCACCAGTCAGTACACGCTGATGACAGAAGTTCGCAGCCAAAAGATTCATCCTTACACGGACCTGTTGTTGCACGACATGGGTGCGGATCTTGCGGACAATCTTGGTGAAGGAGTTGCGACCGGTTCAGAATGGCGAACCGCACCGCTTTGGAACATCGGTCAAACGGCTGGCGTCAGTGGATCCGGCGAGGCATATCTACACGATGGTCGAGCCCGCACCTTAGAGGAAGCCATCCTCTGGCACGGCGGTGAAGGCGAAGCGGCCAAAGAAGCTTTCCGCACCATGTCGGCGAGTGAACGCAACGCAATCATCGCGTTCTTGGAATCGCTGTAACGCCACCTAAATGTAGCTGGTCTTCGCCAGAAGCCGGGCGGCAGAGGCAGTCCGCGTTCTGGCGAACCGCAGCTACCAGATCCAATTGATGGGTGCCGTGTAAAGGCCGTAGCTTTGTGGTGGACGAGGCTACGAGTCCTTCCGAGGGAAAGCTGCAACGTTGAAAGAGCGTCGAGAATTTTCGTACGCTCTGAATCGGCAGGGAAGTCTCCGCGACTTCCACTACCAATGAACGCCGCATCGATTAACGGCGGCCGCCGAGAAATCCGGATCGATACAAAAAGTATAGCAGCGTCAGCATTGAGCTGACGAACGAAGCGACATAGGTCATCGCGGCAGCGTTGAGAACCTTATCGATTCCTTCTCGCTCCATCGGGCTAACGATTCCTGATTCGACCACCAACTGCTTGGCACGGTTGCTGGCGTTGAACTCAACGGGCAAGGTCACCAGTTGGAACAGACACAGCAGGCTGAACAGCGCGGCACCCGCGATGAATACCCACTGGCCGAACACCGATCCACCACCCATGAACGCTAGGCCGATCATCATTCCGTAGCGACCAAACTTGCTACCAATATTCGCGGTCGGAACCAACATGCTACGCCAACCTAGTGCCGCATAGCTGGTGGCGTGCTGAATCGCGTGACCGGCTTCGTGAGTGGCCACGCCAATGGCGGCGATCGAAGTCTGATCAAAAACGGGCGTCGAAAGAGCCAGCGTTTTGTTTCTGGGATTGTAGTGATCGGTCAGTGATCCATCGACTCGTACGATCCGCACGTCAGAAATACCGGCGGCGTCCAGCAGAATTTGAGCCGCTTGCTGACCGGTATAACCTTTTTGAGATGGAACCTGTGAATACTTGTTGAAGCGACTTTTTACCAACCACGCTGCTCCGCCGGAAAGGGCCATGCTGGGGAGCAGGACCATCAGGATGTATCCCATACTGCCCATACCGGGAATGAAAAATGCGAGCATGTTCGAAATCTCTCTGAGGAAGCGAATAAGGTTGGAACGTGAAAACCCACGTCATTGTCAATTTTCGCAGAATTGACCAACTGAATCAAATCCAGTTTTTTCCCGTGCTGATAGAGTTCGGTAATCCGTTGGAAATTGGCTTGCTGGCATTCGTTTGGACAGTTTCGCGACTCGGCCCTTGGTACGGCCGTACCGGTCCACGGCGCTGGGCGGTTAAGGCTCCTGCCGCACTCAAATCGACAATGAAGCTTGGCCAGATTTCCGCCCCACCTTAAAAGACAATCTTCAGAAAGTTTTGAAACACTGAGGCATCGATTTCACAAAGTTGGTGTCGACTGAGTACTCCGTGTCCCCGATGACTCAGTGTTTAGATAAATCGAACGAAGGCTTGAACCCTTAACCTTCCTTCGCGCGCCAATTCAGCAAGGCATCCAGAAAACCCTGAATGTCGCCGTCAAGCACTCGCTGAAAGTCACCCACGTAGTGACCCGTGCGAACGTCTTTGACTCGCTGGTCGGGGTGCAAAAAATAATTGCGAATCTGCGAACCAAAACCGACTCGCGCCTTACTCTGATAGTTGGCCGAGTTTTCACTTTCGCGTTTCTCTTCTTCCAAACGAGCCAACTGAGCTCGCAGCATCTTCCACGCTTGGGCTCGGTTTTTGTGCTGACTTCGTTGCGTCTGACATTGCACCACGACTCCGGTTGGCTCGTGCGTCAGACGAATCGCGCTATCGGTTTTGTTAACGTGCTGACCCCCGGCTCCACTGGCACGGTAGGTGTCGGTGCGAACATCTTTTTCGTCGATATCAATCTCGATGGAATCAGAAATCTCGGGCGTGACATCCACCGCCGCGAAACTAGTCTGCCGCTTGCCTTCGCTGTTGAACGGACTGATTCGGACCAGTCGATGCAAACCGGTTTCACTTTTCAAGTAACCGTACGCCATCGCGCCGCGAATCGCGATCGAGGCGCTGTTGATCCCGGCCTCATCGTTATCGTTTCGATCCAGCAGTTCGATCGAGTAGTCGTTTGCCTGCGCCCAGTTGCTGTACATCCGCAGCAGCATCTCGGCCCAGTCGTTGGCATCGGTTCCGCCATCACGCGCGTGGATGGTCATGATCGCACTGTTGGCATCGTTGGGACCGTTGAGCAACGCCTTCAGTTCCAAACTGTCCAGCTCGTTCTCAATCGATTCCAATTCACTGCGCACGTCGGACTCGATGGATTCGTCCTCGTCCGCCATTTCGATCAGCGCCGTAAGATCTTCCTGCTTCCCCAGCAGATCCGTCATCGGCGCGCAAACGGACTTGAGCGACTTCAGTTGGCCGACGACCTCTTGAGCCGTTTCCTGATTGTCCCAGAAATCCGGCGCACCCATCTTCGCCTCGATCTGGACGATTTCCTGTTGACGAGTTTCGTAGTCAAAGGGAGTCTCGAAGCTGAGTGATGCGCTGAGTGATCTCGTTGGAACGATCGAGCAGTTCGGAGTCCATAGGGCCAATCGGTGTCTGGTAGCGGAGATTACGGAATCGAACATCGATATCCGCTATCAATGTCCGTCAAAGCGGGAATCATAACCAAACGCTGGCCGGGCGCAAACAGTCACTCGGCGGCCCGACGACGGACTGGCAGAACCGGTTGCGATGGTTGTCCGCCTTGCCGAAATGGGATTTCAATGTCCGAACTGGCACAATTTGGCTTCAGCTGGGGCAAATTTCGATCGGGACTGACTACGAAATCGGTGTTTCAGTTATATTATAGGAGGTCGATCCCGAGACCTTCGTGAAAATCAAAACCCGAAGCTTGAGCGAGCGAATCTCTGAACCGCCCTCGCATGTGCTTCGGGTTGAGAAGTTCTGGGGTCGGCTCTAAGTTTCCGGTACACAACGCCCGACCGGCACTCGTCAAACTCGTATTTGTTGGAATCATATATATATGTCAACTTCGTCCAGTCCCAAACCAGAAGCGGAAGCAGAAGACCTAGATGCCACCATCGCCGATGAAAACGGCGCCTCGCAGCAGCAATCTTTCGATGCCGCCACCGCGAAAATGGTTGCTCAGTTCACTCAAAAGCGAGAAGAGAAGGAAGTCGATCGCCTGTTCCGAGCGCTCGTCAAACTGGAAGGCTCCGACTTGCACCTGAAAGTCGGCAAGCCGCCCATCGTCCGAGTCAACGGAACGCTCAAGCCACTCAACCGAGGCCCGATTGAAATCGAAGAAATGGCTCGACTGCTGTTTCCGATGATGAACGAGCGTAACCGCAAGATCTTCGAAGAGGAGGGCGGTGCTGACTTTGCTTACGTCGTAGAAGTGGATGGCGTCGATTGGCGTTTCCGTGTCAACATGCTCAAGCAGTTGGGCAAGATCGGTTTGGTCGCTCGTCGCGTTAATAATCACATCCCGAACTTCGAAGGACTATATCTGCCGGCATCCATCGAGCCACTTTGTCATCACGAACAGGGCATGATCTTGCTGGCGGGTGTGACGGGGTCCGGTAAAAGTACGACCATTGCTTCGATGTTGAACTACGTAAACCGCCACTACTCCAAGCACATTCTGACGCTTGAAGATCCGATTGAATTTACGTTCACTGACGACAAGTGCCTAATCAACCAGCGAGAGATCGGAATCGACGTGGTCGACTTTGGCGTCGGCATGAAGCACGCGGTGCGTGAAGATCCCGACATCATTCTCGTGGGTGAGCTTCGCGACGAAGAGACCTTCATGACGGCGATTCACGCTGCGGAAACGGGTCACTTGGTGTTCGGTACGATTCACGCGTCCAGCGCCCCGTCGACCATCGGTCGTATTCTGGACTTGTTCCCGGAAGAAATGCACGGAGCGATCCGCGGTGCGATTGCGATGAACATGAAAGCGATTGTCGCACAAAAGTTGCTCAAATCGATCAAGCCCGGTGTAGGCCGCGTGCCAACCTGTGAACTGATGACCTTCAACCCAACCGTCACCAAATTGGTGCTCGAAGGAAATGATCACAACCTGCCCGATGCCATTCGAATTGGTGAAGAGGAAGGCATGCAGGACTTTACGAAAAGCCTGTACGATTTGATCCAAGACGATCTGATCGATCGGCCTACCGCTTTCCAAGTGGCTCCGAACAAAGAAGAGCTAAAAATGCGTCTCAAGGGCATCAACGTTTCACAACCCGGAATCATTTAATGTTGCGACGCGTCGCTTGCTCAATATTTGTAGTCACTTTTGTGGCGATCACCGTTGCAGTCTGTCCACTTGATGCACTGGCTCAAGATGCGCCGGCGCCAACCTTGCCGGACATTGACCGTGGTCCCGGTGGTTACCTTTCGCTGGTCAAACTTGGCCTGATCGCACTCGTATTCCTGATCTGGGTTCGCTTGGCGGACTGGATGAATCGTGACTCGATCAAACTGCTTCGCCGCCTAGACATGGATCCGGTCATCTGGAACCCGATCAACGTCGGTAGCTTCCTGATCGGTTTTGTTTGCGCGATCTCGGTGCCGATGTTCCTAGTGGGTTATCCCATTTTTGTAGTCGCCGCATTGGTTCCGCCGTTGGTGTATTTCTTGACCCGACGTGCAAAAATTGCTGAGAACCCGAGTGTCGCCCGTGCCCTTTCCGCTGGTACCGGGGAAGCGGTCGACATTGAAGCACTGCCGCAGGACGATGGCGTTCAAGTCGATTTCTCGCCCGCTGGAAGCGACAACAGCCAACAGCAAAGCAACTTGATTAAAGCTCGCCAAAGCCCCGGGTTTGTAGACGCCAAAGAATTGCTTTACGACGCGATGTTCAAACGGACTGAGCAATTGATGCTCGACTTTGGGCGCGAACAAGTCAAATCGAAGATGCTGGTCGACGGGGTCTGGCATCCACTGGAGCCGCGCGAACGCGAGCAGGGTGACGCCATGCTGGTCACCTTGAAAGCAGTCGCGGGCTTGAATCCAGCCGACCGCCGGAACCGCCAAGAAGGCACGTTCGGAATTAAAACCGAATTGGGAAAAGCCAATTTGCAACTGATGTCTCAAGGTGTCAAAGGAGGCGAACGCGTTATCGTTCGCTTTGTCGCCAAAGCCAAAGATCCGCTGACACTGGCCGAAGCCGGAATGTTTCCCGAGATGTCAGACAAGATCAAGGGAGCCATCAACGGCACTGGCTTGGTGATCATCTCCGCACCGCCGGGAGCCGGTTTGACGACGACATGGCAGGCAGTTGTCGCTGCCAACGATCGTTTGACTCGTGACATCGTTGCGTTGATCGACCCCAGCGAGAAAGATACTCGCGTCGAGAACATCGTGGTCAAGGAAGCCGATGCATCCTCGCCCGAAGCACAAACTGCTGAATTGAAGAAGCTGTTGTTGACTCAACCGGACGCTCTGATCGTACCCGAGGTCGCAGATAAATCGATCATGGATACGTTGGTCCTGCAGACTCAGGACGAGCGATCGTTTTTGACCCGAACCAAAGCCAAGTCGGCGTCTGAAGCGTTGTTGCGAGTCTACGCGAACGCGGGTGACCGCGAATCGTTTGCCAAAGCTGCAAGCTTCGCGACCTGCCAGCGACTGGTGCGGCGACTGTGTGACGATTGCAAGCAGAAAGTCAAAACGCCTCCCAAAACGATCCAGCAACTGGGTGGCAATCCGAAAAAGCAAAACTGGTTGTACACGCACTGGCGATTGCCACCGCCCGAGCAACGAGTCGACGAAAAAGGTCGCGAGATCGAATTTCCTCCGTGCCCCACGTGTGGTGGATTGGGCTACATCGGACGGATCGCCGTCTTCGAGCTACTGGAAGTCAACGATTCAATCCGAGCCACACTCAAATCGCAACCGAAGGTCGATGCGATCGAGCAAGTAGCTAGAAAATCGGGCAAAGCTTCGATCTCACAACAGACCTACAAACTGGTCCTGCTGGGCGTGACCTCGCTGGCGGAAGCTCAACGAATGCTCAAGGCCGAACGTTAGCCGACAGCCGTAGTTAATCAATCCTGATGCCCGCAACCAAACGTTCTCTTTCAATCAAACAATTTCAACCTAACAATTTTTCTTAGTGGATCGATCGAACTCGATTCACTCAAACTTGCATGTCTGACGACTTTGAATATTCCGGACCCACCATACAGTGGACGCTTGCCGGCGACGATGAAACGCAGCAAGAGGAAAACCTCGATCAAGTTGAGGAATCCTTTGGCTTTGATCACGCTCAGCAATTGGTCGCTGACACGGTGGCCCGACTAGCGCCGACGACGGTGTTGGATTTCACCTCGAGAATGGTCCAACAGCGCGCCCAAGTCGATGGCATCTGGCACAAACTGCCGCCCATGGATCGAGAATCGGGCGATCTAATGCTGGCGACGCTCAAACAGATGGCTGGCCTGAACGTCAAAGAACGTCGACAACGCCAAGAAGGTAGTTTCACGGCACTGATTCGCAAGACCAAGTACAAAGTTCGACTCGTTTCCCAAGGCGTAAAAACGGGTGAACGCGTCGCCGTTTATCTCGATTGGAAACAACCCACTGTCGAAACACTCGATGAATTGGGAATGCGACCGAGTGCGTTCGAGCAATTAGGGGAAGTTCTGCGAAGCCCTGATCTTGGCATGATCCTAGTGACTGCTCGCCCCGGTGAGGGATTCACGACGGCGTGGCGGGGCGTCATGAATGCCTGCGATCGACTGGTGCGAGACTTCTATGTGATTGAAGACGCAGCGAATGTCGAACCTGAAATCATCAACGTCAAATCTATCACGTTCGATGGCGAAGCGGGTGAAGATGCGATGACGCCCATCCCGAAACTGTTGCTCAAGGAACCGGACGTTCTGGCGTTTACCGATCTTCCCGATGGGAAAATGATCGACAACGTGATCAATCTTTCGAATGATCACGAGCTACCCATTTTTACTCGCATTCCCGGCAAAGGTGCCGTCGATGCGACGCTCAGAATGATGGTCATGAAACCCGATCGTCAGAAGTTCACCAAAATTCTCACCGGCGTGGTCTGCATGAGACTGATTCGAAAGCTCTGCGAAAAATGTCGAATTGGCTACAAACCTCACCCGTCTTTGTTGCAAAAACTGGGGCTGCCGCCGAATCGAATTGCCATGCTGTACAAACCTTTTGTCTTTCGTCCCGGCATGGTGGATGAAGACGAAAACGAAATCGAACGGTGTGAGCATTGTTGTGGACTGGGCTATCGAGGCCGAACGGGACTCGTTGAATTTCTGAAGATCAATGACGAATTCCGACAAGCCATGATTTCGAACCCAAAATTGGAAACGCTGTCTGCGATCGCCGCTAAACATGGCCATATTTCCTTAAAGCAGGAGGGACTGGTGCTAGTCGCCAAAGGAACCACGTCCCTCGAAGAATTACAACGTGTATTGAAGGCCTGAGATTATGTTTTATCTACTTGCACTCGCGCTTTTTCTGATCGTCGCCGGAGCCAATTGGTGGCTTGGGCTGTGGAGCAATTTGCTGTCGCTGGTCAATTTCCTGTTGGCCTCGCTCTTGGCGAGCAGTATCTACGAAAACGTGGCGACGTTACTGGCTGAAGCATCACCCAACATCAAGACCTACGATTATCTGCTGGAGTTTATCTCGGTCTGGCTGGTGTTTTTTGTAACGTTTGCAGTTTTGCGAGGCATCACCGAGGCTCTGTCGGCCTACCGTCTGCAGTTTGACAACGTGACGGAGCTGATCGGTCGATCGCTCTTGTCGGCGTGGCTAGGTTTCGCGTTTCTTCAGTTCACCATGTTCACGTTCCACTTGGCTCCCATCGCACCCAGCGACTACGCGGTCAACCCACGAGAATCAGTACTCGGCTTTGGCCCGGATCGCATGTGGCTGTCCTTGATCCAAAGTCGATCACGCGGTGCACTCTCAGCCGATAAGGCTTCGACTCAATTTGGGTTGGCCCAAGGTTACAACCTGCCCGTCCACTCAGACGACACGGATTTGAACGCTCGCGTGTTCGACCCCAAGGGTCAGTTCATTATTCGCCAAACCCAACGACGTAAAGATTTGGCAGGTTACCCGACCCTGCGCAAGGGTTCGT